>DATHQE010000498.1:0-4696 GCA_035483035.1 Streptosporangiaceae bacterium
GTCACGAAGCGGATCCCGGCACGTTCCGGCGCGAGGGGCCCGAGGACGCGCGACGTCTGCGTTACCGATCCCTCGAACCCGGCATACATCACGTACCACGGAACAGGCGCCGACAGGATCACGGTGCCAGGTCTCGCGCTAACCAGCGCTGACCGGGCAGTGTCGATGTACGAGCGTGTCCTGGCGCTGGATGTGCTGCCGAGGTAGGTGACCCCGGACCAGATCGAGCCTACGAGGAACACTCCGGTCAGGGCGAACGCGGTGATCGCCAGCGGCACCGACCGCGGCCGTCTCGCGCGGTAGGGATCGTGCTCACCGATGACGGGCCAGAACGCAAGCCCGACACATACAGCGAGGACGGGTGCGGAGTCGGCCAGATAGTACGTATCGGCACCCAGCAGGCTGGCGGGCAGCTCGGTCAGCCGCGAGATCGCGACGGGTGCGAAGTCGGCCAGCAGCAACCATCCGGCCAGGATCAGCCAGGACCGCAGCGCATGCCGCCGGTACCACAGGCTCGCGCCGACGATGAGTACAGCCAGCACCCAGGTGACCTGGGTTAGTACGGGAATCTCGGCTGCGAAGCCGTAATCGCCGCCGGGCACGAACCAGCGCCACGGTCCGCCTGCTGCGGCCGGAATGAAGCCTACCCGGAGCATGGTCGCGGCCAGCGACAGCACGCTCGAGACCTGTCTCGGGTTGATCGGCTGCTGGACTGATGTCTGCAGCTTGACCAGAAAGAGGATGACGTAGGCGGCGGTCACCGCGCCGTAGATCATCCAGGCCCATCGGAAACTCCGGAGGGTCCGCCTGGCGGCGGCCAGCCAGCGGCCAGGCACCAGATATGCCGACGTGAGGGCGAAGAGCAGAAGCGGCACCAGGGCACCCTGCACGTCGAAGAGCAGGCCTGCACCGAGCCACCCGGCCGCGGCGACGACATGCCGGACGCGGCCAGAGCGGACGTACCTGACATGGGAATAGGTCGCCGCCAGCAACGTCAGCTGCAACGGCAGCCAGTCCGTCACAGTGGTCCAGAACGACAGCCCGGCCAGCGTCAGCGGCGTGAACAAGAAGATGATCAGCGGGATCAGGATCGCCGGGCGGCTGCCGAACAGGATGAGAAGCAGCCGCAGCATCAGGACGCCTGCCGCCGCCAGTGCCGTGATGGTCACGATGGAGGCGAGCAGCCAGTCGTACGGCGACATCCGGGTGATCAGCCAGAACACGGCCAGGCCGCCGGGCCTCAGATGGCCGCCACTGAAGCTGAACAGGTAGGTCAAGCTCAGACCGTGCGCCACCGCGCGATCCAGCAGCAGGAAGTCATCCTGCCGGAAATAGAAGCGCGAGAGCAGGTACGCCTTCCAGCACAACTGCACCACGATCAGCACTACGGCCGCGGGGATGACAGGATTCGTCCGGACCCAGCCGACTGGGCCGGTGGCGGCACGCTGAACAGCCGCGGCAGGTAGCTGCCTCACATCCGGCACGGCCCGTAGCCTTCCACGCTTACAGCCGAGACACCCATGCTCTCATCGGGCCTCGAACCCTAGGTCTGCCGGACCGGCAAGCGGAGTCGCGTGCCGGTGCGGCTCGGCGACGCGTTCAAGCCCCCGCAACAGCAGATCATGCCCCCCGCGCCGGGCCTTGGTGGCAAGGTAGGCGGCGTTGGCCCGGGTAAGGTGCAGTGCGGTGGGCACCTGGCTGGCGATCGTGATGCCCAGGCGGGCCAGCTGATCGCCCTTGTCCGGGTTGTTGCTCAGTAGTCCGATGCGGCTGGCACCTAGTGCGTGCAGCATCTGTGCCGCGCTGGTGTAGTCGCGCTCGTCGGCGCCGTGACCGAGCGCGAGATTCGCGTCGTAGGTATCCAGGCCATCATCTTGCAGCGCGTAGGCGTCGAGTTTGTCATACAGTCCGATGCCGCGCCCCTCCTGGCGCAGATACAGCACGTAGCCGCCGTGCTTGGTGATCCGCTCGACCGATTCGCGAAGTTGCGGTCCGCAATCGCACCGCTGGCTGCCGAATACGTCACCGGTGAGGCATTCACTGTGCAGGCGGACCAGCGGCAGCCCAGCCGCGGCGGGCCGGCCAAGTTCGAGGGCCACGTGCTGCTGGGCGTCGGTCAGGCCAGTGAAGCTGACGACCGTGGCCTGGGTCGTGTAGCCGTCAGCGAAGCGCAGCGGGATGCGAATGCGCCGGCGGATCGCCGCCGTCGGCACCGCCCCTGTCACTGGGGATGGCTGGTCAGTCACGAGCGGCCTCCAAAACCCGGTGCGCTGGATCGGGTCGTCTCGACTCGCCAGGTTGTCCCTGGTCACGACGCCGGCGAACGGCGTCGCTCAGCAGGAGGCCAGCGCCCGGCGCAACTGCGAGCAGCATGAGTACCGCATAGAGAGTGGCGATCGTGACCCCGGTGGCCGCGCCGAGCCCGGCTGCACTGAAGGCCCAGGCGGCCGCTCCTTCCCTTAGCCCCCACCCGCCGATACTCAGGGGGATCACCACTGAACACTGAACCACCATCAGCAGCGCGAGGAGTTCGCCGAGGGGTGCCGTCGAGCCGGCCACCCGGGCCGCGATGACGAATGTGACCGTGTGCCCGGCGAGGACGAGCACGGAGGCCAGCACGACCTGGGGCCACACGTCCGCGGCTAGCAGCCCGCCACGCAGGTCTTCGGCAACGGCGCGGGCCGCCCGGGTCAGCCGCGACCGGCCGCGGCGAGCGGCACGCCACACGACCAGCGCAGCAACCCCGGCTACGCCCGCGACACCTGCCAGGATGTACGGCAGCGCGGGCCGGAGCGGCGAGGGCAGCGTCAGCAAAACGACCGCGGTCACCATGGCCTGGATGACCTGACCCCATAGCCGTTCCCACGCCACCGCCCGCACCCCCCGCGCCACGTCTCCGGCTCGGCGGCCATGGGTGACCGCCCGATGCACGTCGCCGATGACCCCGCCAATGAGCACGGAGTTGAGGAATAGGGAACGGTAGTAGGCGCCGGTCGCGCCGGGCAGGCCAATGCCGATGCCGAGTGCGCGGGCGACGACGCGCCACCGCCAGGCCGAGCACACCGTAGTCAGGGCTGTAAGCGTGACGGCCGCCAGGACCGCCGGCCAGGTGACCGCCCGCAAGCCGTCCTCAAACGGTGCCCCGCCCACCAGCCGCACGAGAAACCACAGCACGGTCACGCCGGCGGCCAGGCGCAGCAACAACGGGCCGAACCGGCGGGCCGCTCGACCGAACCCGGCCGCAACTGAGTCAACGGACGCCATACCGGGTACACGTGCCCGGTGAGCACATAGTTCAAGTGTGCGGCTGCTTCAGCATTGCCGGACAGCTCGCGGTGAACCAGCCTGACTGCTGTCCCGTTCTCCCTCTCAGGTGCGGCGGCAGACGGTCAACGCAGACGGAGGCGCGGTGGGTGCGATTCGCCCGGTGCAGGTTGAGGCTGCGCCTGAGAGTCCGGTGGACGACGTCGCGCTGCCTACGATTCGGCTCGCCGCGATCCTGGGGATGCCCGCCACAGCCGCCATACTCGGCGTCGTGTCCGCCACGGCGGGTCTCGGCGTCGCCGGCTGGATAGCGGGGCTGGCCACCGGCACGGCGGCCACGGCACTGATTGCCACCGCCCGCGCGCGTAGCGACCAGCCGGCCATGCTCCCGGCGGACTGGGTTACCCTGACCCGGGCGCTGCTGATCGCTGGCGTCGCGGGCCTGGTTGCCGACTCGTTCGGCCGACCAGTGTCGATCGCAGCGCTGGTCACCCTGTCCGCCGTCGCGCTTGGCCTCGATGCGGTAGACGGGCAGGTGGCGCGCCGGACCGGCACTGCCACCCCGCTGGGCGGCCGTCTCGACGGCGAGGTCGACGCCTTCCTCATCCTGCTACTCAGCATCGCCGTGTCGCAGGTCTACGGCAGCTGGGTGCTGCTCATCGGCGCCGCCCGCTATGCGCTGCTGCTGGCGGGCTGGCTGATCCCGTGGCTGGCCGCGCCGTTGCCACCCCGATACTGGCGGAAGGTCGTAGCTGCGGTCCAGGGCATCGTGCTCACCGTCGCCCTATCCGGAGTGCTCAGCCCCCTCACCGGGATGATCGCCGTTGCCGCCGCGTTGCTGCTGCTGACCGAGTCGTTCGGCCACGACGTGATCTGGCTGTACCGCGCCGGCGCCGGCCCGCGCACCCGCCTGGCTCTGCGGCTGGTCTTTGCCGTGGTTGCGATCGCGCTCGTGTGGAGTGACCTTCTCGCGCCTGATCGTGCCTGGCAGATCAGCCCCGCCGCCTTTATCCGCATCCCGGTAGAACTACTGGTCCTGGTTGCAGTCGCGCTCGTACTGCCGGTCTGGCCGCGACGGATCGTGGCGGTCGTGGCTGGAATCCTGCTCAGCGTGCTCACGTTCGCCAAGATCCTCAATATTGCGTTCTACGAATACGTCGATCGGGCGTTCAACCCGGTGTTCGACTGGGGCAGCATCGGCTCAGCTCTGGGCGTGGTCCGCGACACGCTCGGCCCCAAGCGCACAGACATTGCCCTCGTCTTGCTCGGGCTCGGTCTCATCCTGCTCGTCGGCGCAATCACCGCAGCAACGATTCACATCACCACCCTGGCCGCCCAGCATCGCCGCGGCACGGTCCGCGGCCTGGCTGGCCTCACAGCACTCTGGGCAGTGTGCGCGGGCCTGTCACTGCAATTCATCCCGGGATCCCCG
>DATHQE010000499.1:0-2876 GCA_035483035.1 Streptosporangiaceae bacterium
GCCGCCGTTAGCGCACCTTCGAACGACGCAGCCGGGACCAGCGCCTGATCGTGTGGACAACCAGCAAGACGGCTAGGCCGACGCCGGTCAGCGCGTGCCAGCGGATCCGAGTCGGGTGCCCGGCGAACCAGTCCCAGAATCCGGACGCCAGCATGGCCAGTGTGACGGCTGTCAGCAGTGCATCGGCCAGCGCCAGCCGCCCAGCAGGCCGGCGCAGGGCCGCCACCCTGATGAGCCGGGCCGCTAGATTGGTCGAGACGTGCCGGCGCTGGGCGAGGTGGACGCCGACCAGCGCGGCAAAGACCAGGCCCACGACGATGTGAATCGTCAGCACGAGCGGCTCGAAGATGAGCGACACGATCACCGTCGCGATGAGGCCTAGATGCACGAGCCAGCGATAGAGGGCTCGCCTGGCGGTCGCTTGCCGTCCCCGGCGCCGCCTCACTGCCGCGGCTGGCGGCTCCGATGCTGGGCTGGCCTGGGCGGCATGTCCGGTCACAACGTCCAGCCTGGCCAGCGGCGAGCTGGAAGTCGTCCGGGAAACTGCTGACTCGGCATCGGCTATCTGGCGTCAGCCGTCACCGCTGGGCCGACCCCAGGTCGTCCTGCGTGATGACGCAGTTCGGCCGGGCCGTGCTTACGCTATCCACCATGAGGTTCCAGCGGCTCAAGCTCGCCAGCGGCTGACCCAGCCATGGCAATGAAGCGCGCGGAGCTCACCGACCGGCTGATCGTGGTCGGCCTGCTGGCCTGGGCGGCTACCGATGTGCCGTGGTGGTGGCGCCCGGCCGGTCATAGCGCCTCGACTCCGGTGGTGCTCGGCTTCGTGGCGGTCATGCTGGTGCAGTCGGTGCCGTTCTTGTGGTGGCGCCGATGGCCACTGCTCGTCGCGACGATCGCCGCGACAGTCCTGGCGGTCAGGATTCAGCTGGGCCTGAACCCCTTCTCCGCAGCCGCGGCGACCCTGGTCGGTGCTTTCGGCCTGGGCGCCTGGGGTCAGCTGAGGCTGCGCCGAGCTGCCCTGATCCTCGCCGCCATCGGCGCAGGCGTCGTCCTGGTCGCCTCAGCCGGCAACCGGAGCCAGGCGCTGCCGCTGGCGCTGCTGGCCACGGCCCTCGGCCTGGGTGAGGTGTCGCGGATCAGCCGCGACGCCGCTACCGCGTCGGCCAGGCTGATCCACGACCAAGAACGGGCCCGTATTGCGCGCGAGCTGCATGACGTGCTGTCGCATCAGCTGAGCGCTATCGCGATCCAGTCGGGCGCGGCCCGAATCGCGAGCCGCGACGACCCTGGGGTCGCTGCGCAGGTCGTCGGCAACATCGAGCGCATCGCCCGGGAGGGGCTTACCGACCTCAATCGGATTGTCGGTGCGCTCAGGCGCGATGCGGACGAGCAGCTAGACCGCCGCCCGCAGCCGCGCCTGGACGACCTGCCCGATCTGCTCGCTGGCGCTCGCGCGGCCGGGCTGCCTGTCGACCTCGACGTCTTCGGACTTCCGCCATCGCTGCCCGCGTCGGTCGAGCTGGCAGCCTACCGAGTCGTCCAGGAGTCCCTGACGAATGCGCTGCGCTACGCCCGCGCGCCGACCAGGGTCCGGCTGACCCACGCCAACGGTGGCCTCGACGTGCTGGTCGAAGACGACGGCCCTGGCCCGACGACCAGTCTCGACGCTGTGAGAACGGCGACGGGCCTGGCAGCCGCGGTCGTGACCACCCTGGATCCGTCGGCCGCGTTCGCGGGAGCACCGGCTGCACACCACTCAGGACCGCAGCTCGCGGCCTGCGGCGCCGGCGGCGGCCGCGGACTGGCCGGCCTGGCAGAGCGCGCCCAGATTCTAGGCGGCAGCCTTCATGCTGGCCCGCGGCCGGGCGGCGGCTTTGCCGTGCATGCCTGGCTGCCGGTACGGCAGTGATCCGCGTCCTAGTGGCCGATGACCAGGCCCTCGTGCGCGCCGGCATACGCATGCTGATCGAAACTCAGCCCGACCTGCAAGTCGTCGGCGAGGCTGCGGATGGGCTGGCCGCGATCGGCGAGACAACGCGGTCCAGCCCCGACGTGGTCCTGATGGACATTCGAATGCCGCGGCTTGACGGCCTCGAGGCGGCCCGGCGGATACTCGCACTCGGGTCAAGCCCGGCCAGAGTCGTCATGCTGACGACCTTCGACCTCGATGAATATGTCTTCGACGCGATGAGCGCTGGCGCGAGTGGCTTCCTGCTCAAGCATGCGCTGCCCGAGGAACTGCTCTTCGGGATCCGCGCCGCGGCCGACGGGCACGCACTCGTGGCGCCAGCACTGACGAGGCGCCTGATCGAGCAGTTCGCGCGGGTTCGCCCGCGTGCCGCGCCCGAACTGGAGCGGCTGACCGATCGGGAGCGCGAGGTGCTGGTCCTGATGGTTCGCGGCCGGTCGAACGCCGAGATCGCGCGGGACCTCGTCGTCGGCGAGAGCACGGTCAAGACTCACGTGACGCGCGTGCTCACCAAGCTCGGGCTGCGGGATCGAGCGCAGGCCGTGATCTACGGCTACGAAACCGGGCTCGTCACACCCGGCAGTACTGACGACTAGGCGCCGCGCCGCGTGCAGCCGCCCGTGCTGCTGCGGTGCGCTCACCAAGCTGAGTAAGCACCATCACCGTGAAGCCCGCGAAGAATACGGCCTCCATGATCCCGCCGAACCTGTCGAACAGATAGGCGCCGCCCAGGAGCGGATATGCGACCAGCGCGGCCACCGCCAGCGCCCGGTAGGCGGCGGCCGGGCGAGTGAGCTCGTGCCGAGTCCGGCGAACTGCGTAAAGCAAGGCCACCGTGATCGCGGCGAACTCGAGAATGCCGGCGGCCGAGTGGATGTACTGACTGGCAGGCAGCTCAAACCGG
>DATHQE010000500.1:0-5427 GCA_035483035.1 Streptosporangiaceae bacterium
ACGATCGCCGTGTAGTTCGTGCCGTGGGTGGCGGCGGTCTGGGCAGACGCCAGGATGCCGGTCATCTGTCGCTCACTTTCGTGTCGGTTTCTTGCTCGTCGGTCGGTAGGACTGCGTCCTGGCCTGAGGCTCGTCCCGCAAGGACGGCCGCCGTGATCTCCGCTGCCGTCAGCCGGATCTCGAACGGCTCAAGCGCGAAGTACTTCATTGCCTTGCCGTCCTCGGATAGCTCCAGCTGTCCGGTGATCAGCCCCGCCTTCTCCAGCCGATCCAGGTGCATATACAGCAGCGGCCTGGAGATTCCGAGCCTGCGAGCGAGTTCGCTCACATGCACCCGGCCGCCTGACAGCTCGGCCACTATCCGCAGTCGCAGCGGATTGGCCACGGCCGTCAGCACGGCGAGCAGCTCGGACTCGGTAGTCAGCGTAAGCTCCGAAGGCTAGAGTTTGTTTCACCTGTCAGGTAGAACTTACATATGACCTGTCTAGCTGTCAACCCGATAGGACGTGCGGCCTGGCTGGATCGCGGCGGCCTCGCGAGATTCTGGCGTCACGAATCGCCTATACCGGCGCATATAGGCGTAGCGCTTTCAGCTGGCCTGTTCCGCCATTGGGCGTGAGATTGGCTTTGCTGCCCAACATGGGGCAGCAAAGCCAATTTGATGCCCTATGGCGGCGGCACGGAGCTACCCACGCGCTCTGATGGGGCACCGGTTCGCCACTGCTGCCCGTCTAGGGGCCACAGTGGACAACTCGTGCCTTATCGGATCCGGGCACGCCTTAGTTGCCGGTCGGTGACGCGATGGTTCTCACCGGCGGACGTGTGCACAGCCGGCGACGGTTCGTCGGCGTCGCTGGCGGCGAGATATTCGTGCACGAGGCGTACCGCTGTCGCGCCGTCACCGACGGCTGAGGCCACCCGCTTCATCGAGCGGTAGCGGGCGTCGCCGACAGCGAATACGCCGGGCACCGAAGTCTCGAGCGGGAGCGGAGCCCGGTCGAGCAGCCACCGGGCGGCGCCACGGTCGTCACGACTGACGTCGCGGCCGGTCCGGATGTAGCCGCGTTCGAGCTGGATCGCTGCGGGCAGCCACTGCGTGCGCGGCTCGCCGCCGATCGACACAAATAGCGCGGCTGCCGGTACCCGTTCGGTGCGGTCGTGCTGCCGGTCATGCAGCGTGAGACCCTCCAGGTGCTGTTCGCCGTGGCCGTCGGTGACCTCGGTGTGCAGGCGTACCGAGACGTTCGGCGTGGCCGCGATCTCCTGGGTCAGGTACTCCGACATTGACCGCGTCAGATCGTCTCCGCGCACGACGAGCGTTACGTGCCGGGCGAATCGGGACAGGTGCAGCGCCGTCTGGCCGGCGGAGTTGGCGCCGCCCACGACGAACACGTCGCGGCCCTCCATGGCCTGGGTGTCGCTGCCGGCCGCACCGTAGAAGACACCGGAGCCGACCAGCGCTTCCAGATGCGGGACGCCGAGCCGGCGCCACGCGATGCCGGTCGCGACGATGACACTCCTGGCTGTGATCTTGATGCCGTCAGCGAGGAGGGCGGCGCGCTCGCCGTCCCGGATCTCCAGGCCGCGGGTGGGCTGCGAGAACACCATGTGCGCGCCGAACATCCAGGCCTGCTCGCATGCCCGGCGCGTCAGCTCATGCCCGCTGATGCCGTAGGGGAAGCCAGGGTAGTTCCGGATCATCGGGCTGCTGCCGGCCTGGCCGCCCGAGACGGTCTCCTCTAGCACAATCGTCTGCAGGCCCTCGGATGCCGCATAGACGGCGGCTGCCAGGCCCGCCGGTCCCGCGCCGACGATGACGAGATCACACTGATCGATGTCGCTCGAGATGCTGCCGCCGACTGCCTCGATGATCTGAGCAGGCGTCGGCTCCACCATCGTGTAGTCGTCGTGCCGGATCATGACTGGCAGCCGCGATCCGTCGAGGCCCTCACTGGCGAGCAGCTGATGAGCCTGGTCGCTTGTGGCTGCGTCGAAATGAAACGGCACGCTGAAGCGAGTGAGGAGCTCCCGCAGCTCGTGCGTGCCGCGGTCGGCCGGCTCGCCCACGACGTGGAACAGGTCGAAGCCGGCTTCCTGATCCTTCGCCCAGTCCGCCAGGAACTCGCTGATGACGCGATAGAGATCCTGTTCAAGCATCCAGGGCTTAGTGAGGTGGTAGTCCGCCTGGCCAAGGGTCATGGCCCGCACGACCGGACTGCGCACCGAGTAATCTCGCTCGACCAGCAGCACCCGCTTCGCTTGCGGGTGCAGCTGGTGGGCCTGCGCGAGGAAGTCGGTCCCCGGCATCTCCGTCATGTTGTGATCGACGATCAGCAGCGCCACGATCTGGTGATCGGCGGCCTGCTCTCGCAGCGCTGCGAGTCCGGTGACAGCCGATGACTCGCCGATGACGGCGAAGTCCTGGCTGAACCGCCGGCTGAGATCGCCGCGGAGCGCGTGCACGACCCCGGCGTCGTCGTCGATTACGAAGATTATGGGTCGCGACATTCGCTGCTCCGTCCGTCCCGGTCCGTCTCGTCCGGCACCGGCTGGCGCCGGCCCGCACCGGCTGGCGCCGGCTGGCGCCGGCCCGCACCGGCCGGCGCCGTCTCTGTCCGCCGTGGGTTACGCCGTGGCGCCGCCCGCTGGCCGGATGTTCTGGTTGACGTGGAAGGTGTTGTCCGGGTCATAGCGGGCCTTGACCTGGGCGAGTCGTTGATAGTTGCCGCGGTAGGACGCCTTGATCCGGTCCTGGCCCTCATCCATGAGGAAGTTGACATAGCCGCCGCCTGCCGACGTCGGGTGCAGCTCCGACCAGTAATCCTTTGCCCACCGGGAGATGAGGTCGGCGTTGGCGGGATCGGGGTCGACGCCCACGATCACACCGGCCCAGCCGCCGTCGCGGTAGGCGAAGGGCGTCGCGTTACTAGCAACGCGGCTGGCTGCGCCGTCGATGGGGTACAGGTGCATGGTCGAATGGCCGGTCGGCAGCTGCTGGCCGTACTTGATATGGACGTCGATCGCCTGGTCGGAGATCTCGTTGAAGAAGTCCGCGCGCCAGTACCACTGCAGTCCGGCCGGGTACAGGGCGTCGAACGCGCTCTGCAGCATGCTGAACGGCATCGGCTGGATGCCGACCAGAAGTGGTGAGCCGTAGGTCTTGACCGGCTCGAGCACTTCGTCGGCCTGGTCGTGGGATCCGGTGTAGCACCAGACGATGCCGCACGCCTTGCGTCCCCACAGCTGCTCGGGGAATGGCGGGGCGGGCGGGATGGTCATCAGCGCGACGAAGCCGTTGAGCTCCTCCGGCAGGGAGGGCAGCAGTTCCCGGTACCACCGCATGACGTCGGCGGTGTCGGCGAGGTCGTACAGGACCGGGCCGCCGATGATCGTGCCGGCGTCGCCGATGTCGTGGCAGCGGAACGTGAACGAGGTCACGATGCCGAAGTTCCCGCCGCCGCCGCGCAGTGCCCAGAACAGGTCGCTGTGTGACGCTGGGCTCGCGGTCACGAAGCTGCCATCGGCGAGTACCACGTCGGCCGATAGCAGGTTGTCGACGGTCAGGCCGAAGCGCCGGGCCAGGTAGCCGATGCCGCCGCCGAGCGTCAGCCCACCGACGCCGGTAGACGCGAGGAAGCCGGACGGGGTGGCCATGCCGAACGCGACGGTCGCGTGATCGACGTCTCCCCAGGTGCACCCGGCGTCGACGCGGACGGTGTGATCCTCGGGGTTGACGGTAGTGCTGTGCAGCAGCGACAGGTCGATGACCAGGGCATCGTCGGCGACGCCCAGGCCCGCCGCGTTGTGGCCGCCGCCCCGGATGGCGAGTTCGATCCCGTGCTCGCGGCCGAACCGCACGCACGAGATGACATCGGCCACGTCGCGGCAGCGCACGATGGCGGCCGGGTGCTTGTCGATCATGCCGTTGTATACGGCCCTGGCCGCGTCATAGCCCGGATCGCCCGGCAGGATCAAATCACCTCGCAAAACGGCGGATAGGTCGTCGTATGCCGCTGTAGTACTCGCTGTTGTCGTGGTCATGGTTCCCTCGCATGCGTAGCTGGATGACTCGAATACGGCCACGCTAGGTTCGGTGGCGTTCGCGAAGCGTTCGCGTCCGGCCGCCTGCGGTGAGGTCGGTGAGGTCGCGCTCGCAGCGGCGAAGGAGGGCCGTGCTGCCGTGGGCCGAGGCCAGCTGCGCCGCGGAGCGCAGCCGGGAGATGGCCGCCTGTCCTTGGTCGAATGCAGCGCGCAGCCGCAGCACCTCGGGGAGCCACCACAGGTCAGATCGCGTCCTCGCGGCGACAACGGCAGCGTCCAGCGTGGCTCGCGCCGCATCAGGCTGGCAGCCCTGGGCGGACAGGTCAGCCAGCAGCGACAACCAGTACGGCATCCGGGCGAAAGATCCTGCTGACTTCAGGTTGTCGATACCGCGCCGGGCTATGGCGATGCCCGGCTCGTCCCGCCGCGACCAGCCGTCCAGGATCAGCGCCCACTCCCGGTAGTAGGCGAACCCGTGCCGATCGCAGAGCTCGCGCAGCTCGGCAACGGTGTCTCGCAGGCTTGCCACATCGCCGCGCATCTGGCTGGTGATAGCGCAGTAGGCCAGCGCGACGGCGAGGTTGTACGGATGGTCGATGGCCCGTGCGAGCTTGACGGCTCCGTCGCTGCTCAGCTGGGCATCGCCGTCGTGGCCCAGCAGCCAGTGCGCGTGCGCAGCCCAGGCCATGGCGTGGACCTCGGGCCGGGTGCCTACGCTGAGCGAGACTGCCTCCGTCGTGAGGCTGGCCGCGAGTTCCAGGTGCCGGACCGCCTCAGCTGGCCTGCCGAGACTCAGGGCCGAGCCGCCGACCGCGAAGTGAGCGAGGCCGCTGAGCGCGGAACCGGGCTCGGCCAGTTCCAGGGCACGAGTCGCGGTCTGGTACGCATCGGCCGTGCGGCCCTGAACAAACCGCGACGTCCATAGCGCAACCAGCCCGGTGAGAGTCGAGTCCGGTCGGCGCAGCGACTCAGCGAGCGCGATCGACCGCTCCAGGGTCTGCTGCAGCTCCCGCGAGGAATAGCCAAACCTGGCGTTGAGCGGTGCCGCCATCGCCTGGAGAACCCCCAGCTCCTGGCCGTCCTTCCCCCGCCCGGCTGGCATGCCGCGGATAATCGACAGCGCCTCCTTGTGGAGCCGGATCGCCTCGTCGTAGGCGAACATGCCCGCGGCGACGCCCGCCGCCCGCTGGTAGCACGCGACCGCCCGCGCAGGCCGTCCGCCGCGGGCGTACTGCTCGGCGAGGGGAGCCGCGACCAGGTCCGCGTCGTCGGCGTGCAGTAGTTCCAGGCTCTGCGCGATGCGCTGGTGCAGGAGCCAGCGCTTCGGCGGGCTCACCTGGTCGTAGGCGGTCTCGCGGAGCAGGTCGTGAGAAAAGTCGTAACCGT
>DATHQE010000501.1:0-11426 GCA_035483035.1 Streptosporangiaceae bacterium
TGCCCCCTGAGCCCAGCTGAGGCCGCCCGCGTGGTCGCGGATGTGCTCGGGTACTTCTCGGAGCTGGCGGAGGACTACGTGCGGCGGCGGCATCGGGAGCTCAAGGCCAGAGGGCTCACCAACGACGTGGTATTCGAGCAGATCGCGGCGGAGATCCCGCAGCGGCGTTATGCGCCGCCGGAACTCTCGCTTCGTCAGCTGCGCAGGATCGTCTACGGATGAGCAAGATCGCTAGGGATGAGGAGCAACAACCTTGTGCGGAATCGTCGCCTACATCGGCAGCCGGGACAGCGTCCCGATCTTGCTGGAGGGCCTGGCCAGGCTTGAGTACCGGGGCTACGACTCGGCCGGGATCGCGGTCGTCAGTCGCGGGGGCGAGTTGCGGGTGCGCAAAGCCAAGGGGAGGGTTTCCGAGCTCGCTGCCGACGTGCCGGCCAGACTCAAGGGGAGTCCCGGCATCGGGCACACCCGATGGGCGACGCATGGCGAGCCCAGCGACGAGAACGCCCACCCGCACGTATGCGGGCCGATCGCGATTGTCCACAACGGGATCATCGAGAACGCTGACGAGCTGCGGTCCAAGCTGATCGCGGACGGCGCTGAGTTCGCTTCTCAGACCGATAGCGAGCTGTTCGCTCACCTGATCGCGGCGCAGTCGGAAGCCGGATCAGACGGCGAGGGTCGGCCGCGCGATCTGGAAGAAGCGGTGCGGCAGGCACTGAGGTCAGTCGTGGGGACCTATGGCCTTGCAGTGCTCGATGCCCGCAGCCCGGACCGGCTGGTGGTCGCCCGCAACGGCAGCCCCGTGCTGCTGGGCATCGGCGACAAGGAGATGTTCGCTGCCTCGGACGTGTCTGCTCTGGTGCGGTACACCCGCCAGGTCGTGCATCTCGATGACGGCGAGATCGCTACCTTGCGCGCCGACGGCTTCCGCACGTCCACGCTAGATGCCAGGCGCACTACCAAGCAGCCTGCCGTTGTGGAGGCCGATGCGGCGAGCTACGACGCTGACGGGCACGCGCATTTCATGCACAAGGAGATCCACGAGCAACCAGGCGTCGTGGAGCGAGTGCTGCGCGGGCGGCTGGATGACAGGTTCAATACCGCCCACCTCGGCGGGCTGAACCTCGATCCCCGCGAGGCCCGTGGCATCAAGCGCGTCAAAATCCTCGGCTGCGGCTCGGCGTACTACTCGGGCGTGCTCGGTGCGCATCTGATCGAAGAGCTCGCGCGCGTACCCGCCGACGCCGAGCCAGCGTCAGAGTTCCGGTACCGCGGGCCAGTGATCGAGGAAGGCACCCTCTACATCGGCGTAAGCCAGTCCGGCGAGACCTATGACACGCTGGCGGCGGTGCAAGAGGTCAAGCGCAAGGGTGGCCGGGTCCTGGGCGTCGTTAACACTGTCGGCAGCACCATCGGCAGGGAAGTCGATGGGGGCGTTTACCTGCACGCCGGCCCGGAGGTCAGCGTGACCTCGACGAAGACCTTTACGGCTACCGCCACCGTGTTCGCTCTGCTCGCGCTCCACCTGGCCCGTATCCACGACTTGTCTCCGGCCGACGGCAGGCGCATCAGCGCCGGGCTGCGAAAGCTACCGGATCAGATCGCCCAGATCCTGGCGATGGAGGAAGAGATCGCGAGGCTGGCCAAGGATCTGGCGAGGTATCCCGGCATGTTCTTTGTCGGGCGGGTGCGCGGCTGGCCCGTGGCGCGCGAGGGAGCCCAGAAGCTCAAGGAGGTCTCGTACCTGCACGCCGAGGCCTACCCGGCCAGCGAGCTGAAGCACGGGCCGCTCGCGCTTGTAGGCCCTGAGCTGCCGACTGTCGCCATCGTGCCCGACGACGAGCTAGTGGAGAAGAATCTGGCCACACTTGGCGAGATCAAGGCCCGGCAGGGCCGGGTGCTGCTGGTCGGGCACTCAGCTCCGGCCGACGGCCGCCTCGCTGATGACGTGCTGGCGGTGCCGAAGAACGAACCCGAGCTCGATCCGATCCTGCTGTCGGTGCCGCTTCAGCTGCTGGCCTATCACGCGGCGGTCGCTCTCGGGAATGACGTCGACAGGCCGCGCAACCTGGCCAAAAGCGTCACGGTTGAGTAAGGCGAAGCACCGCGATCGGGTAAGCGCGGAGCGCCGCGGTCGCGTAGGGCGAAGCGCACGGTCGGGTAGGGCGAAGCGGCACGGTCGGAGCCAGGCGGGCTGAACTCCCGGCCGGGCCGCGCTGGGTCTTGCTGAGGCAGCGCGGCGCGGCGAGCCGCACGCAGGCCAGCAAATACCACACACTGGCCTCATGCAGTCCCGATCCGGGCAAGCCGCGCGGCCTGGCCTGCCCGAGCCCATGGGAGCGGTGCTGGCGGCCTTCGAGCGCCATCTGGCGTCGGAGCGTGGCTTGTCGGCGCACACGGTCCGGGCCTATATCGGCGACACCGCCAGCCTGCTCGGGTATGCGGCGGACGATGGCTGCGCGGCGCTCGCGGACATCGACATCGGCGTACTGCGGGGCTGGCTAGGCACCCTGCACCGGGCTGGCCAGGCGCGGACCACGATCGCCCGACGGGCCGCGTCGGCCCGAGCTTTCACTACCTTCGCGCATCGGCGCGGCTGGCTGGACTCCGATCCGGGCGTCCAGCTTCGTACGCCGAAGGTTCACCGCCACCTGCCAGAGATCCTGGCGCAGGAGCAGATGAGATCCGTTCTCACCGGCACGGCTGCCCGCCCGCCACGAGGCCGGCGCATGGCAAGCAGCGATGCGCTCAGCGCGGCGCTGGAACTACGCGACGCCGCGATCATGGAACTGTTGTATGCCACGGGCATCAGGGTGAGCGAATTGTGTGGCCTTGATGCCGGTGACCTGGACCTGGCCCGCCGTACCGTCCGAGTACTCGGCAAGCGCAGCAAGGAACGCGTCGTCCCGGTCGGCATCCCGGCCGTCGAGGCCATCCTCACTTGGCTTGAGCGCGGGCGACCCGCCGTGTTCGACGTGCCAGCCACGCCCGCGCCGCCGCGCTCGGGGAAAGCGCTCTTCGTCGGCGCCAAGGGCGGCCGGATCGATCCCCGGACGGTCCGCCGCGTGGTCCATGCGCGGATCGCGGCTGCCAGGTCAGTGCCGGACACCGGGCCCCATGGCCTGCGCCACACGGCTGCCACCCACCTCCTGGAGGGTGGCGCTGACCTGCGAAGCGTCCAGGAAATGCTCGGTCACGCATCGCTGGCCACGACCCAGATCTACACCCACGTCAGCATCGACCGGCTGATCTCCGTGTATCGCCAGGCCCATCCCCGAGCCTGACGGCGGGCGGGTTGACTTGCCCGACATCGGGGCCGGGGCCGGGCATGTAGACTTGCAGTACGGCCTGCCATCTGGTGCGTAATTGCGTACCCTCCTGGCGGCCAAATTCGCGCGTCCGCTCGCTGCGCGGCAAGCCCAGGCACCCGACCTGACAAGGTCCTCGCCCACGGCACCTGCGCAGGACGCTCTTCACCGGTCCGCGGGAGCAATCCAGCGGCGAAGGGCGTACGGACGCCAGGAACCTCAACCGGGAGGCGGGCCTGCCTGCGTGGCAGTCCGCCCTGAAAAGGAAGGGGACACCGGCATGGCTCCGGTCGTCACCATGCGCCAGCTGCTGGAGAGCGGCGTTCACTTCGGGCACCAGACCAGGCGCTGGAACCCGAAGATGAAGCGCTTCATCTTCACTGAGCGCAACGGCATCTACATCATCGACCTCCAGCAGTCGCTGGACTTTATCGACCGCGCTTACGACTTCATCAAAGAAACCGTCGCGCATGGCGGCTCGGTGCTCTACGTCGGCACAAAGAAGCAGGCCCAGGAGGCCATCGCCGAGCAGGCGCGGCGGGTCGGCATGCCATTTGTCAACCAGCGCTGGCTGGGCGGCATGCTGACCAACTTCGGCACCGTCTACAAGCGGCTCCAGCGGCTCAAAGAGCTCGAGGAGATGGACTTCGACGACGTGGCCGGCTCCAACCTGACGAAGAAGGAGCTGCTCCAGCTCCGCCGCGAGCGGGACAAGCTTGAGCGCTCGCTTGGCGGGATCCGCGACATGTCCAGGGTGCCGAGCGCGTTGTGGATCGTGGACACCAAGAAGGAGCACATCGCCGTCAGCGAGGCGCGGAAGCTGGGCATCCCGGTGATCGCGATCCTGGACACGAACTGCGATCCGGACGAGGTTCAGTACCCGATCCCGGGCAACGACGACGCGATCCGCAGCGTTGCCCTGCTCACCAGGGTGATTGCGGACGCTGTCGCCGACGGCCTGATCGCGAGGGCCGGCGCGGCGACGACCGACGACAAGCCCGTCGCTGATGGCGGAGAAGTCGGCGCTGCTGAGCCGCTAGCAGAGTGGGAGCGGGAGCTGCTCGAGGGCAAGGCCAACGCTGCCGCCGAAGCAGCGCACGCCAACGGGGCTGCACCAGCAGCGCCGGCCGCGACTGACAGCGCTGTGCCGACTGATAGTGCTCTGCCGACCGATACCGCTGGGCCGACCGATACCGCTGTGCCGACCGATACCGCGGTGCCCAGCGATAGCGCCGACGCTGCCGACGCCGCCGCGACCGCTGAAGCCAAGGCCGACGCGCTGGCCGAGGTTGCCGTGGACAGCGCGGCTGAGGAGACCGCCGCCAACGGCAGTTCAGCCAGTGGGACGCAGGATGCTGGGACTTCAGGAGATCAGACAGCCTGAGGCCTGGATGGGCGGCGTCAAGGCGATGCGCGCCACGGCTGCCGGCGCGCATGGCTGGTCGTCCTCGGCCGCCGACGACGACGATCGTCGGCCAGGACGGACCCCGGCTAGGCCGGAAGCCGGCTAGCACGGACGCCGGTTAGGACGGACGCCGGTTAGGACGGATGGCGGCCAGACGGGCGCCGGGCGGGACGGGCGCCGGACAGGACGGGCGCCGGGCACGAGCCGGTGGCTGCGGCGGAACGGTTGGCGGCCGAACGATCGGCGGCTGGCCGGTCAGCCCGACCATGCCGCCGCCGCCACCAGAACTACGACAACGAAAGATGGGGACATGGCGAACTACACCGCCGCCGATGTGAAGAGGCTGCGCGAGCAGACCGGCGCCGGCATGATGGACTGCAAGAACGCCCTGGTTGACGCCGACGGCGACTATGACGCGGCGGTTGAGGCTCTGCGCATCAAGGGGGCCAAGGACGTCACCAAGCGGGCGCAGCGGACCGCTGCCCAGGGCCTGGTGACCGCTCAGCTGTCCGGGACCGACGCTGGCGTCCTGCTTGAGCTCAACTGCGAGACCGATTTCGTCGCCAAGACCGACCTCTTCCAGGAGGTCGCGGCCGACATCGCGGCCGCCGCGCTCGCGGCTGGTGCCGCTGACCGGCTGGCTGTCCTCGGCCTGGAGGTGCGGGCCGGGCAGACCGCGCAGGAGCTGATCGAGGAGGCAGGCGCCACGCTGAAGGAGAAGCTGGAGCTCGGCCGATACGCCAGGTTCGATGGCGGCTATGTGACCAGCTATCTGCACAAGTCCGACCCCGGCCTGCCGCCGACCCTCGGCGTACTGGTCCAGCTGGACCCCGCTGGCGCCGAGATCGGCCAGGACATCGCCCACCAGGTCGCGGCCATGCGCCCGCAATACGTGACCCGCGAGCAGGTTCCTGACGACCTGATGGCCAACGAGCGGCGCATCGCCGAGCAGGTCACCAGGGACGAGGGCAAGCCGGAGCAGGCGATCCCGAAGATCGTCGAGGGCCGCGTGAACGCGTTCCTGAAGGACATCGTCCTGGTCGAGCAGGCGTCTGTCCGGGACCAGAAGAAGTCGGTCAGGCAACTGCTTGCCGAGCAGGGGGCCAGCGTTACGGACTTCGCCAGGTTCCAGATCGGCCAGGCGGGTTGACGCTGGCGAAGGGCGGTACCGCGGTGGCAGACGGCCCGCCGGGCGACCCGGATCAACAGGACTCATGGAGTCCTGTCCCGAACGGCTCCGGGCGGCCTAGCTGGCGGCGGGTCGTGCTGAAAGTGTCCGGCGAGGCCTTCGCCGGACACGAGCCGCTCGGCATATCCCCTGACGTGGTCATCCACCTGGCGCGGGAGATCTCGGCCGCCGCCAGGGAAGGCGTGCAGATCGCCGTCGTGGTCGGCGGGGGAAACATGTTCCGTGGGGCCGCGCTCTCCGAGAGCGGCATCGACCGCTCCCGCGCCGACTACATGGGCATGCTGGGCACGGTCATCAACTGCCTGGCCCTTCAGGACGTCCTGGAAAAGCTGGGCGTCGAGACGCGCGTCCAGACCGCCATCACGATGGGCCAGGTGGCCGAGCCCTACATTCCGCGGCGCGCGATCCGGCACCTGGAGAAGGGCCGGGTCGTGATCTTCGGGGCCGGGCTCGGCGCGCCGTTCTTCTCAACCGACACCTGTGCCGCCCAGCGAGCGCTGGAGATCGGGGCCGAGGCGGTGCTCAAGGGCACCCAGGTCGATGGCGTCTATGACGCCGACCCGCACATGAACTCGGGGGCAGTGCTGTTTCATCACCTGGACTACACCGAGGTGCTGCGGCGCGAGCTGCGCGTCATGGACGCCACCGCGGTGAGCTTGTGCATGGACAATGACCTGCCTATCGTCGTATTCGATCTGATGGGGGAGGGCAATATCGTCCAGGCCGTGCGCGGTGACCGGATCGGTACGCTGGTCAGCCGGTCGCCACGCTGATGCCGAGGTCGGTAGCAGCGGCACGGACTCCGGGCGCACCATGGACTTATTCGCAAGCGCCGAGCTGCCGCCCGGCCTGACGCCTACCGGACGCCCTACACACTCAGGAGCCGCAGTGATTGACGACAGTCTCCTCGAAGCCGAGGAGAAGATGGAGAAGGCAGTCGCGGTTGCCAAGGACGACTTCAATGGCATCCGGACGGGCCGGGCTCACCCGTCGATGTTCAACAAGATCACGGCCGAGTACTACGGCACGCTGACGCCGGTGAACCAGCTAGCGTCGTTCCACCTGCCGGAGCCGCGGATGGTGATCGTGCAGCCCTACGACAAGGGTTCGCTCGGGGCCATCGAGAAGGCGATCAGGAACTCCGACCTCGGCGTCAACCCGTCTAACGATGGCTCCATCATCCGGATCGTGTTCCCGGAGCTGTCCGAGGAGCGGCGCAAGGAGTTCATTAAGGTCGCCCGCAACAAGGCCGAGGACAGCCGCGTCTCGATCCGCAACATCCGCAGGCACGCCAAGGACGCGATCGACAAGCTCGTCAAGAACGGCGATGCCGGCGAAGACGACGGCAGGCGGGCCGAGCGCGAGCTGGACGAGCTCACGCACACCTACACCGCGCAGGTAGACGAGCTGCTCAAGCACAAGGAAACTGAGCTTCTCGAGGTCTAGCCGCGCGGCCAGGGAACGATGACCGCCAGTTCGGCGAGCAAGGGTGGGCAGCAGTGCAGCAGGACAGCAGTGCAGCAGGACGCTGACCGGCAGCGCGAAGTTCCGCCCGCGCAGGCGTCCGCACCTGAGCCCGAGCAGGCGCCGACCGGAGGGCGCACCCGGACCGGGAGGAACCTCCCTGCTGCGATCGCGGTCGGCCTCTTGCTCGGCGGCATCGCGGTGCTCACGCTGTTCACGGTCAAGGCCACGTTCCTGCTCTACGTCGGGATCATCGTCGCCGCTGCCCTCTGGGAGCTCAGTCAGGCGCTCCGATCCCGCGATATTCACCTACCGCTGATCCCTGTCGCGGCGGGCGGGGTCGCGATGGTCACGCTGGCGTACTGGACGCAGGCGACCTGGGCGCTGGGTGCGCTGGCGCTGGCTGGTATCGGCGTGCTGGCCTGGCGGCTGCCCGGCGGCGCGGCAGGCTACGTCCGGGACGTCACGGCGGGCATGTTCACGCTGCTCTACCTGCCCCTAGCTGCGCTTTTCGTGGCGCTGATGCTGCGCGATCCGGACGGGTCCCGGCGCGCCCTCATCTTCCTGGTACTGACCGTCTGCAGCGACACCGGCGGCTACCTAGCCGGAATCCTCATCGGCAAGCACCCCATGGCCCCCGCGATCAGCCCGAAGAAGACCTGGGAGGGCCTCGGTGGCTCGATCGTGCTGTGCCTAGCGGCAGGCGCGATCATGGTGCCGGACTTGCTGGGCGGCCACCTCTGGCAGGGGCTCCTGCTCGGCCTCGCCGCGGTCGGCGCCGCCACCCTCGGCGACCTGGTCGAGTCCATGATCAAGCGCGATCTCGAGATCAAGGACATGGGCCACTTGCTGCCCGGGCATGGCGGCATCATGGAACGGCTCGACTCGCTGCTAGTCATGGCCCCGGTGATCTGGCTGCTGCTCGCGCTCTTCGTGCCGAATGGGCACGCTACCTAGCCGTAGACCCAGCTGCGGCGCTGCGAGGCCAGCTGAGTAAGCAGGCTGGCGGAGTTCCGTTCTCTCGCCAGGCGGCGCTCTCGGTCGCTGATGGGGACGATCCAGAGCCACCGGACCGGCTCATTGCTGCTGCGGAATCCATCCAGCCTCGGGACCTCGGGGCCCGGAAGCCGGGAAGGGTCGTCGAGCAGGAGGACGGCCTCGTTCCCGCCCCCAAGAGGGAACGTCGCCGGCTCGTGGTACCACGGGATGCTGTGCCCGGACCCTAGCCAGGTCACCTCACGCCATGGAAACTGCGCCAGCCACAGGAAAATGCGCGCAGCCTCCGCGCTCGGGATCGTTGTCGCCAGCGCGAGCTCGATCCGGGCCCGGCCGTCTGCTCCGTCGCCGGTCTGCTCGACCACGGGCATGCGCTGGACGCTCATGCCGACGGTGGACAGCACCGTGTACGGCCGTTTCGGCACGGCCGGCCGCTCGGAGACGCCGACCGCCGGAGTCTTGCCGCGGCCGACGTCCCAGTAGCCGCCGCCGGGGCCGAGCCTGCTGAGCAGGTGCCCGAGCAGCGCCTGCTGGAACAGCGCCCAGGAGCCGGCGCTCGCGCGCCATCGCCAGAACTGCGCGGACTGCGAGATCCGCTGTCCGAAGCCTTCCATCGCGTCATCGAGCGACCAGCCGAACGGGGTCTGCCCGATGATGTCGCGGCTGTAGCCCGGCATGCCTTTCGCCAGATCCGACCAGCCAGGAATGACGGCCAGTGGCTCGCCGGCTTCCAGGATCGCGACGCCGTCGCCCTCTTCCAGCCAGACCGCGGTCAGCGCTGAGGCCTCGATAGGCGGGCGGCCCGCGGGGTGCTTCGTGTGTTCGGCCGGCATCTCAGGCGCCTCGCCGGCGCGCAGGCGCGTGACGTCAACAGTCTCCGGCGCCTGCCGGTGGTTGGCGATCCAGGTAGCCGCGATGGCGCCGGCCTTGTCGTGCAGGTACGCCGACGTCGTCGTGCCGTCGTACTCGACGACTACGCGCCTGCTTCCGTAGGGGCTGACGCTGTCGAGCAGGACGACGGGCCTGCCGGGTCCGCCGCGCGCGCCAGACTCGGCAGGCGCGGCGGATATCCTGGAGGCCTGACCGGACCCTCGGCGCAACGTCGGCACATGCCGCAATCTACCGACTTCCCGCAGGTAGTTGGGCAGATGCGGGGAGATTGATCAGTAACTTGAGACGCTGCGGCGACCCAGATTGCTGCACACGACCGGAGGTGAGCGTTGTGGTCGAGGCGATCGAGCTGCTGCCGGCCGGTCTGACCCCGCCCGGCCTGACGCAGCCTCGCGGCCGGCGGCCGCGGCCGCCGAGGCACCTGGCGGACCTAGATCCCGCCGCGCGGCGTGCTGCGGTGGCTGAGCTCGGCCAGCCGGGCTTTCGCGCCGATCAGCTGTCCCGGCATTATTTCGGCCGACTGACCGACGACCCGGCGGATATGACCGACCTCCCGGCCGATATCCGGGACTCGCTGGCGGGGGCGATGCTGCCGCCGCTGCTGACCGCGCAGCGCGAGCTGCAATGCGACGGCGGCACGACACGCAAGACGCTATGGCGGGCTTTCGACGGGGCGTTCGTCGAATCTGTGCTGATGCGCTACCCGGACCGGGTCACCATGTGCGTGTCGTCGCAGGCCGGCTGCGGCATGGCGTGCCCGTTCTGCGCGACCGGCCAGGCGGGGCTGACCAGGAACTTGTCGGCCGCCGAGATCGTGTCCCAGGTGTTCGCCGGGGCCAGGGCGATGGCGACAGGCGTGGTGCCTGGCGGCCCTGGCCGGGTGTCGAACGTGGTCTTCATGGGCATGGGCGAGCCGCTGGCGAACTACCCGAGTGTGCTCACCGCGGTGCGCCGGATCACTGCGCCGCCGCCCGCGGGCCTCGGCATCTCCCAGCGTGCCGTCACTGTGTCGACGGTCGGACTGGTGCCAGGGATCAGGAAGCTCGCCGGCGAAGGCCTGTCCGTGCGCCTCGCGGTATCGCTGCACGCGCCTGACGACGACCTGCGCAACGAGCTGGTCCCGGTGAACAGGCGCTGGCAGATAGCCGAGGTCCTGGAGACAGCCTGGGACTATGCCGCGGCTAGCGGCCGTCGGGTCTCGATCGAGTACGCGATGATCCGTGACATCAATGACCAGGCTTGGCGCGCTGACATGCTCGCAAGCCTGCTGGCCGGGCGGCTCGCGCACGTGAACCTCATCCCGCTGAACCCCACGCCAGGGTCGAAGTGGACGGCATCGGACCCCGGCGTCGCGCGCGAGTTCTTCGACCGGCTGGCCTCGCGCGGCATCCCGGTCACGGTGCGCGATACCCGCGGCGACCAGATCGACGGTGCCTGCGGCCAGCTCGCCGCGACGACGCCAGCCTGACGCCCCTGGCGCTGGCGCTGGCCGCTGGGTCTCGCTCCGGCGCTGGCAGCGCTGGAGCGCCGCCCAGTCGATCTTCCGGCGGGCCGGTCGCCGGAGTACGTTAGCGGCCATGACGTGGAGACACGAGCTCGGGAAACGTCGCCGTGCGCTGACGGCTGGCCTGGTGCACAGTGCCTGGCGGCGGATGCAGCAAGCGGGTACGGTGACGGCCGAGTCCGCAGCCGGACAGCGCTTCGCGGCGTTCGGGCCCGGCTCGCTGATGGCCTTCCCGACCGGGGCCGTCTACGGCGAGCGCTGGATCGAGGTCGGCGACCAGTGCATGATCGCCGAGCTCGTCACCCTCTGCGCCGGCATGGCACCAGGCCACGATCTTGGCCCTGATCCCGTGCTCCGGCTCGGGGACCGATGCGTGATCGGGCGCGGCAGTCACATCGTGGCGCATAACTCGATCGAGATCGGCGCCGACGTTTTCACCGGCCCGTATGTCTACATCACCGACCAGAACCACAGCTACGCCGATATAGACGTGCCGGTGGGCCGGCAGTGGCCCGTCAACAGCAGCGTTCGGATCGGGGCCGGCACCTGGCTTGGCACCGGCGCGGTGATCCTGCCAGGCGCGGTGATCGGCAAGAACGTGGTCGTGGCCGCTGGCGCGGTCGTCCGCGGCAAGGTGCCTGATCACGCGGTAGTCGGCGGTGTGCC
>DATHQE010000502.1:0-17303 GCA_035483035.1 Streptosporangiaceae bacterium
CTCAACCCCGTTCCCGGTCTCCAGGTCGGTGGCACGCACGCCGGTGACCCGCTCGCCTTCGCGCAGGAAGCCGGTGACCTGCGTGCGCGATGCGACATGCGCGCCGAAGCCGGCCGCGGTCCGGACCAGGGTCGTGACGTAGCGAGCGTCGTCCACCTGGGCGTCCCAGTAGACCAGCGCGCCCGTCAGCGCTGAGCGCTTGAGCGCAGGCGCGAGCCGAAGCGCGCCGCGGCGGGTGAGCTGGCGGTGACCGGGCAGGCCGCGGGTCTGGCCCAGCGAGAAGCCGAGCGTGTCATAGGCGGTCAGACCGGCTCCGACGTAGGCGCGCTCCCAGGCGTGGTGGGTGAACGGGAACAGGAACGACACCGGGTGCACCAGGTGCGGCGCGAGCCGCTGGAGGAGCAGCGACCGCTCGCTGAGCGCCTCGCGCACCAGCCCGACGTTCAGCTGCTCGAGGTAGCGCAGTCCGCCATGGATCAGCTTGCTCGACCGCGAGGAGGTGCCGGAGCCAAAGTCCCTGGCCTCGACCAGCCCTACGGTCAGCCCTCTGGTGACCGCGTCGAGCGCGACTCCGGCACCCACCACGCCGCCGCCGACGACCAGCACTTGCAGTTCCGTACCGGCCAGCGCCTCCAGCGCCGCCGCGCGCTCCGCGGGGCCGAGCCGCGTCGTGGCCCGCACCCGGTCACTACCGGCCGACTGGCCGTTGCCGGCCTGCTGGCCGCCAGCACGGCCGCCGGGCCAGACCCGGATGTCAGCGCGGCGTCGCACTGGGGGTCACCACGACCTCCACCCGCTGGAACTCCTTGAGATCTGAGTAGCCCGAGGTCGCCATCGTGCGGCGGAGCGCGCCCATGAGGTTCATCGACCCGTCGGCGACAATCGACGGCCCGTGCAGGATTTGCTCCAGGGTGCCGATCGTGCCCACCTTGAGGCGCGCGCCGCGCGGCAGGTCTGGGTGGTGGGACTCGCTGCCCCAGTGATAGCCGCGGCCGGGCGCCTGGGACGCTCGGGCGAACGGCGAGCCGACCATGACTGCGTCGGCCCCGAGGGCCAGCGCCTTGGCGACGTCGCCGCTGCGGGTCATGCCGCCGTCGGCGATGACGTGCACGTAGCGTCCGCCGGATTCGTCCAGGTAGTCGCGGCGCGCGGCGGCCACGTCCGCGATCGCGGTGGCCATCGGGACCGCCACGCCGAGCACGGCAGCGGTCGTGTGGCCGGACCCGCCGCCGAATCCGGCCAGCACGCCGGCCGCGCCCGTGCGCATCAGGTGCAGCGCAGCGGTGTAGGTGGCGCAGCCGCCGACTATCACCGGCACGTCCAGCTCGTAGATGAACTGTTTCAGGTTGAGCGGCTCGGCCGTGCCCGAGACGTGCTCAGCCGAGACAGTCGTGCCGCGGATCACGAAGATGTCGACGCCCGCGTCAATCACGGCCTTGTAGTACCGGACAGTCCGCTGCGGCGACAGGCGCGCCGCGGTGGTGACGCCAGCCGCCCGGATCTCCTCGATCCGATGGCCGATCAGGTCTTCCTTGATCGGCTCGGCGTAGATCTGCTGGAGGCGCCGCGTCGCCGCCTCGTCGTCAAGCTCCGCGGCCTCGGCGAGCAGCGGCTCCGGGTCCTCGAACCTGGTCCACAGCCCCTCGAGGTCAAGCGCGGCCAGCCCGCCGAGCTTGCCGATCGCGATCGCCGTGGCCGGCGAGACGACGCTGTCCATCGGCGCCACGACCAGCGGCATCTCGAACCGGTAGGCATCGATCTGCCAGGCAATCGACACCTCTTCGGGATGCCGGGTCCGGCGCGACGGGACGATGCCGATCTCGTCGAGCGCATACGCCCGCCGACCGCTCTTGCCCCGCCCGATCTCTACCACGCTCACGTTGCTCTCCCGCCCCTCCAGGTACCGTCCCGCCCCTGCATGCGCGCACAGGCCTGGCAGCCAGGATTAGCGTGCCAGGGCTAGCTTCGCCGGCCGCCGTAGTTCGGTGCCTCGGCGACCATCTGAATGTCATGCGGATGGCTCTCGACCAGCCCCGCGCCCGTGATCTGGGTGAACTGCGCCTGCTGAAGCTCGGCGATCGTCCGCGCGCCGCAAAAGCCCATCGCCGCCCGCAGGCCGCCGGTCAGCTGATGCGCTACCGCTTCCAGCGAACCGCGGTAGGGCACCTGGGCCTCCACACCTTGCGGCACCAGCTTGTCCTCGCGCAGCACGTCGTCCTGGAAGTACCTGTCTTTGGAGAAGGATCCGCCTCGTCCGGCATTGCGCATAGCGCCGAGCGATCCCATCCCGCGGAAGAGCTTGAACTGCTTACCGTTGACGAAGACCATCTCGCCGGGTCCCTCCTCGCAGCCGGCGAGCAGCTTGCCGAGCATGACCGTGTCGGCGCCAGCGGCGATGGCCTTGGCGATGTCCCCGGAGTACTGGATGCCGCCATCGCCGATCACTGGCACGCCGGCCGGGCGGGCGGCAAGCGAGGCCTCGTAGATCGCGGTGATCTGCGGAACTCCCACCCCAGTGACCACCCTGGTGGTGCAGATCGCGCCGGGGCCGACCCCGACCTTGACAGCGTCGGCACCGGCGTCGATGAGGGCCTGAGCGCCGCTCCTGGTCGCTACGTTGCCACCGACGACCTCGACCCTGGAGTTTGCCTTGACCTGCGCGACCATGTCGATGACACCCTGCGCGTGGCCGTGCGAGCTGTCCACGACGAGGAAGTCCACGCCAGCCTCGATCAGCGCCTCGGCCCGTCGCTTGGCGTCCTCGCCCACGCCGACAGCCGCGCCCACGACCAGCCGGCCTTCGGCATCCTTGGTCGCGTTCGGGAACTTCTCGCTCTTGGTGAAGTCCTTGACCGTGATCAGGCCGCGCAACCTGCCCGTCTTGTCGACCAGCGGCAGCTTCTCCACCTTGTTCGTGCTCAGCAGTCGCAGCGCCTCGGCCCGGTCGACCCCGACCGGGGCGGTTACCAGCGGCATCGGCGTCATGATCTCGGCAACCCGGCGCCGGTGATCAGACTCGAACCTAATGTCGCGGTTGGTGACGATTCCGACGAGGATCCCGTCCGGATCGGTCACCGGCACGCCGGAGATCCGGAACCGGGCGCACAGCTCCTCGACGTCAGCAAGCGTGGCGTCGGGTCCGCAGGTCACCGGATTGGTGATCATGCCGGCCTCGGAGCGCTTGACCATGTCGACCTGCTGAGCCTGCTCCTCCACGGACATGTTCCGGTGCAGCACCCCGGCGCCACCCTGGCGGGCCATCGCGATGGCCATCCGGGCCTCGGTGACGGTATCCATCGCCGCGGAGACCAGCGGGATGCGCAGGGACAGGCGCGGTGTGAGGCGCGCGGTCGTGTCCGCTTCGCCCGGCACTGTCATCGAATGCGCCGGCAGCAGTAGAACGTCGTCGAAAGTCAGGGCGGGCGGGCCGAACTTCTGGTCGCTCATCTCACGTTCCGGGTCCGGGGTCTGGGATCTCTTCATCCTAGTGACCGGCAGCGCCAGATCATCCGGGACAGGCAGGCCGGCCACCAAATGCTGTCCCTGCGGCCGAACCTGACGTCATGGCTGTGGCAGCGCTGCCGCTGTATGCGCAGGAGAGCCACAGCCATGACCTTTGTGGCCGCAGCGGCGAGCGGAATCCGGGCTCCTGCCGGGGCTGGGATCCCTGCCACGGGGGAGCAGGGATCCCAGGTGCCCCGGCAGGCCGCGATCCGCGACGGGGGGTTCGCGGATCGCCTTGGGTACGCCAGGCGGAGCTTGGCGTCAGGCGATCGACTCCTCCACGGCGATGGCTCGAAGCCGCCGGAGGGCGCGGTGCTGCGCGACGCGGACCGCGCCGGCCGACATGCCGAGAGCGTGGCCGGTCTCCTCGGCCGACAGCCCGGACAGGACGCGCAGCACCAGCAGTTCGCGCTGGTTCACGGGCAGCCTGGCCAGCAGCTTGCGGGCCCGCTCGGCCTCGAGGTAGGCGACCGCTGTCTCCTCGGGTCCCGGCCGATCATCCGGGCTGTCAGGCAGGTCCTCGGTCGGGATGGCCAGCCGGGCCGCCGACCGCATCGCATCGGCAACCTTGTGCGAGGCGATGCCGAAGACGAATGACGCGAACGGGCGGCCCATATCCTGATACCGGGGCAGGGCCGACACAACGGCTATGCATACCTCCTGCGCCACATCATCGGCAGCGTGATAATGGCCGGAAATGTGCCCGAGGCGAGACCGGCAATAGCGCACTACCATTGGCCTGATCTGTCGCAGCAAGGTATCTATTGCGGCAGGCTGACCACCTACAGCCAGCTCGGCCAGCGCGCCCATATTGCCATTCCTGGTCCCGTCTAGCTGCGGTTCCACCTGGCCCCCTGACTCAGTGGCGGTGCCACGTATCCGTCTGTACAGGACCGTGATTCCCCATGCACGGAGTAAAGGCAACATCAAAATAGGCAACAGAAAGGTCACAGTAAGGCGACACGCCGATACCTAGGTAAAGCCATTACCAGCAGTAGTTGTGCAACTACTCAACGTTTTAACGGGCGTCCTATAAATAAGGCTGTAAGGACAGAAGTAATGTGCTGGACAGTAATGAGATGCCTAGTACTTACAATATCGGCCATGTCATGACGTGCCGGGAGCCGCTCGACTCAGGCTGTCTGGGCTCAGGCTGTCGGGGCTCAGGCTGTCGCCAGGTCACCGGCGTCGGCGCCCGTACTCGGATCCTCTGCAGGCTCCAGGGCGCCGAGCACGTCCGCCAGGTCTCGCTCAGCAGCGCTGCTCAGGACAAGCTCGGCGGCTGCGAAGCGCCGGACGTCGGCGTGCTTGCCAGGGATCGCCACGCAGCGCAGGCCGGCCTGGTGGGCCGCGGCCACGCCGTGCGCGGCGTCCTCGACCGCGACCACATGTCCAGCGTCGAGGCCAAGCCTGGTCAGGGCGAGCGCGTAGACGGCCGGATCGGGTTTCGGCGCGGCGACCTCGTCGCCGCACGCGAAGACCTCGAACTCGTCGAGGTAGCCCAGGCGAGAAAGCAGGCCGCGCACCCAGGCGCGCGGTGAGCTGCTCGCGACCGCGAGTCGCAGCCCGATCACACTCGCCTGGTCGAGCCACCTCGCGATGCCCGGCATCAGGCCGAGCTCGGCGTTCAGGCCATCGCGGAAGGCGACCCGGCGAGCGTGACTGGCCTGCCGGTCGTAACCGGCGCCAACCGCGCGCGCCAGATCCGCGTAACGCTCCCCGGTGACGTCGCCGCCGTGGTCGGCAAAGAACGTCGTAGTGTCGAGCTCCAGCCCGTGCTGCCGCCACTCGAACTGCCAGCTGGCGAGCATGGTGCCCTCGGTATCCACGAGCAGCCCGTCGAAATCAAAGATGACTGCCTGGATCGCCACCTGCCTAGTATGCAGGGCCGTGCGCGACGAGCACGACGTGATAAATGTCGAGCCCCGCTACCGCGCCGTCAGGCGCGGTAGCGGGGCTCGGACCGAGTTCCAGACTCGACGCGCCAGGATCAGTGCTGGTGGCCGTGTCCGTGCCCGTTGGCGGCCGCCTGCTCGGGCTCGGGCTTCTCGCTGACGAGCACCTCGGTGGTGAGGAGCATGCCGGCGATCGACGCGGCGTTCTGTACAGCCGACCGCGTCACCTTGACCGGGTCGATGACGCCCTGCGCCATCAGGTCGCCGTACTCGTTGGTCGCGGCGTTATAGCCGTGACCGACCGGCAGTTCGGCGATGCGGGCGACGACCACGCCGCCCTCGACGCCGGCGTTCTCGGCAATCCACCGCGCCGGAGCCAGCAGAGCGCGCCGGACTATCTGGACGCCAGTCGCCTCGTCGCCCTTCTTGCCGAGGTCGCCAAGCTGGCCGGCCACGTGGACGAGCGCGGACCCGCCGCCGGGGATGATGCCTTCCTCGATGGCAGCCCTGGTCGCCGAGATGGCGTCCTCGAGCCGGTGCTTCTTTTCCTTCAGCTCGACTTCGGTGGCAGCGCCTGCCCGCAGCACGGCAACGCCGCCCGCGAGCTTCGCCACGCGCTCCTGGAGCTTCTCCTTGTCCCAGTCCGAGTCGGTGTTCTCGATCTCGGCCCGAAGCTGCCGGATCCGGTCCTGGACCGCGTCCTGCTCACCAGCGCCGTCGATGATCGTCGTGGTGTCCTTGGTGACCACCGCGCGGCGGGCCTGGCCGAGCACGTCGAGACCAACCTGGTCCAGCTTGAGGCCAACCTCCTCGCTGACGACCTGGGCTCCGGTCAGCACGGCCATGTCCTCGAGCATCGCCTTGCGGCGGTCGCCGAAGCCTGGCGCCTTCACGGCGACCACGTTGAGCAGCCCGCGGATCTTGTTCACGACGAGCGTGGACAGCGCCTCGCCGTCCACGTCCTCGGCGATCACCAGGAGCGGCTTCTTGGTCTGGGCGATCTTCTCCAGCATCGGCAGGAAGTCCGCCATCGACGAGATCTTGCTCCCGGTGAGAAGGATGTAGGCGTCCTCCAGGACGGCCTCCATCCGCTCTGGGTCGGTGACGAAGTACGCCGAGATGTAGCCCTTGTCGAACTGCATGCCCTCGGTGAACTCGAGCTCGATGCCCATCGTCGGGGCTTCCTCGACAGTGATGACGCCGTCCTTGCCGACCTTGTCGAAGGCCTCGGCGATCACCTCGCCGATCTTGGCGTCCTGGGCGGAGATCGTCGCCACGTTGGCGACCTCACTCCGCTCCTCGACGTCGCGGGCTGCCTTCATCAGCGCCTCGGCGACGGCAGCCGACGCTGCGTCGACACCGCGCTTGAGCGCAATCGGGTTGGCGCCAGCCGCCACGCTGCGCAGGCCCTCGGCGACCATCGCCTGGGCGAGCACCGTCGCGGTTGTGGTGCCGTCACCGGCTACGTCGTTGGTCTTGGTCGCGACCTCCTTGGCGAGCTGCGCGCCAAGGTTCTCGGTCGGGTCTTCCAGCTCGATCTCGCGCGCGACGGTCACTCCGTCGTTGGTGATAGTGGGCGCGCCCCACTTCTTGTCGATTACGACGTTGCGGCCCTTCGGGCCGAGCGTCACCTTGACGGCGTCTGCAAGGTGGTTCACGCCGCGCTCGAGAGCGCGCCGGGCATCCTCATCGAATACTAGGCTCTTGGCCATCTGGTACCCCAGTGTCTTTCTATGCAGGTTCTGTCCTGCGGATGTAGGTAATCCGTGGCTTTCACGCCACCGCCCCGGACCGGGCCGCGGATCGCCAGAGTTGCCTCCGCGAGCCGCGAGCCGAGCCGGGGCGGTGCCGGGCAGGCAGTGCCAGCCCGGCGCGGGCCAGGCCCGCGCGCGAAAATCCGCTCGCTACTTCTCGATAATGGCGAGTACGTCACGGGCAGAGAGCACCAGGTACTCCTCGCCGTGGTACTTCACTTCGGTGCCGCCGTACTTGCTGTACAGCACGACGTCGCCGACCTTGACGTCCAACGGGACGCGCTTGGCACCGGCGTCGTCGAAACGGCCGGGTCCGACTGCCAGGACCTCGCCCTCCTGGGGCTTCTCCTTGGCGGTGTCGGGAATCACCAGACCCGATGCGGTGGTCTGCTCGGCTTCGAGCGGGCGCACCACGATCCGGTCTTCGAGCGGCTTGAGAACAACCTTGGTGGCGGTCGTCACGATCTGACCTCCCCCTCCGGAAAGGGCTAGCTGAATTAGAGAGTCGACCATGTCGGCCTGCCGTCGCGGGTGCCAGACCAACCTTGTCGCGTTAGCACTCTACCCTAGTGAGTGCCAGTCACGCACACTAGCCCGCCCATTACGAGCACGTCAACACGGCGGGTATAGGCCAGGCTAAGCGGCGGTAATCACTGTCACCGGCAGCGAGGAGTCGGCCGGAAACTCCAGCGGCGATGGCGCTACCCCGCGCGCCACGAGTTCCGCGCCGAGCGCGGCCACCATCGCGCCATTGTCGGTGCACAGACCCGGCCGCGGCACGCGCAGCCGCAGGCCAGCCGCCTCGCATCGTTCGGCTGCCAGCGCGCGCAGCCTGGAGTTGGCCGCGACGCCGCCGCCGATGACTAGGTGCGACACGCCGTGCGTCCGGCAGGCGTCGATCGCCTTCCTGGTCAGGACGTCAGCGACGGCCTCGGAGAACGACGCAGCCACATCGGCCACCGGGACCGGCTCGCCGGCGGCTTCCCGTGCCTCGACCCACCGGGCGACCGCGGTCTTCAGGCCGGAGAAGGAGAAATCGCTCGTGCCATCGGAGTACTTGCTGCGGGGAAAGGCGATGGCGGCCCCGTTCCCTGCCGTAGCCGCCCGGTCGATGTGCGGCCCGCCAGGAAACGGCAACCCCAGCACCCTGGCCACCTTGTCGAAGGCCTCGCCTGCGGCGTCGTCGATGGTCGAGCCCAGCGGGATGACCTCGGTGGCCACATCCGGCACGAGCAGCAGCGAGGAGTGTCCGCCCGACACCAGCAGCGCGATGGCCGGCGCCGGCAGCGGGCCATGCTCGAGCTGGTCGACGGCCACGTGCGCGGCGAGGTGATTGACACCGTAGACGGGCTTGCCGGTGGCGAGCCCGTACGCCTTGGCCGCGCACACGCCGACGAGCAGCGCGCCGGCCAGGCCGGGCCCCGAGGTGACGGCGATGGCGTCCACGTCGGACAAGCGCACGCCCGCCTTGGCCAGCGCCCGGTCCACCGTCGGCACCATGGCCTGCAGGTGCGCGCGGCTGGCGACCTCCGGCACGACACCGCCGAATCGCGCGTGCTCGTCCACGCTGGAAGCCACGGCGTCGGCCAGCAGCTCATGCCCGCGCACCAGGCCCACGCCGGTCTCGTCGCAGGACGTCTCGATGCCAAGGATCAGGGGTGCGGTCACGATGCCTCAGTTCCGCTGCTGGCCTGCTGCGAGAGATCGAGGCGCATCACGATGGCGTCGGTCCCGGACGGCTGATAATAAGCGCGCCTGATGCCGATCTCGGTGAATCCCCGCCAGCGATACAGGCGCTGCGCGCGCGTGTTATCCGCCCTGACTTCCAGGAACACCTCGGTGCAGCCGCGACTGCTGGCCTCGGCGAGCAATCGGTCGAGCAAGGCCGTGCCGATGCCCTGGCCCCAGCGTGCGGTCGCCACGGCGATGGTCAGCACGTCGCCCTGGCCGCCAGCCGCTAGCAGCCCTGCATAGCCGACGATCTTGCCGTCGTCGTCGGCGACCAGGTAGTACCGGCTGGCCGGCTGCTGGCCGAGCTCGCCCGCCAGCATCTGCCGCGACCAGGCCTCCTCGCCGAACAAGTCCAGCTCCAGCTCGAGCACTCTGTCCAGATCCGCTGTCGTCATCGGGCGGAACTCCACCTGCGTCGTCACGGCGTCACCCGCTTGGGCTTGCCGGGCTCCCTGGCGTCGGGCCTGCGCAGATAGAGCGGCTCTGGCGCGCCCGGTGCCTCGCCTAGCTTCGCGCGGGCCGCCGCGAGGCCAGCGAGACTCGCCGCAGCCGGGTAACGCGGGCCTATCGGCAGGCTGGCCAGCTCCGGGTAGAGCACCGCGCCTTCGCCTGCCACCGGCAGGCCCGGCGGCAGGTCGGCGGGCCGGCTGACCAGCGGACCATCGGCGCGCTGCCCCGCCGCGGTGTAGCGGGCCCAGTAGACCTCGCGCCGACGGGCGTCCGTGGCCACCAGGAACTCAGACCCGCCCGCGGCGGCCCGCGCGTCGGCGGCGATCACGTCGAGCGAGCAGATCCCGTCGGCCGGTATCTGCAGCGCGCTGGCGAGCACCCGGGCCGTGACGAGGCCGGTTCGCAGCCCGGTGTACGGACCGGGCCCGGTGCCAACGGCGACGCCGGTCAGGTCGCAGCGCCCGGCTCCGGCGTTTCGCAGCACCTTGTCGATGAAGACGGCCAGCAGCTCGCCGTGCCGCCGCGCATCGACGGCAGACTCCTGCGCGATGACGGCGGTACCGTCATGCAGGGCCACGGTGACCGCCGACGTGGCGGTGTCGAATGCGAGCAGCAGCACGGTTGACCAGCCTAGTGAGCCTGGCCGGGTGGTCGTGACCGGCCGTTATCTGGACAGTCAGGAACCGACTCCACCGCCCGGGTCAGGCTGTCGGCTGGGTCATGACCTTGGCCAGCATTGCCTTCGCCACCGCCTGCGCACCGGCCTGCAGCGTCGACACGGGCACAGGACCGAAGCCGTGACCGGACTCCTGGCCGGACATGCTGGCCGTGATGACCACATTCCGCTCCCGGATGACCACGGTGACGACGTCGGTGACGATGCCGCTAACCCGCTCGTTCTGCAGCGCCATGAACGACTGCTGGCCAAGCCCGGCCAGCGCGCTGATCTGCCCTGGCGGCAGCGGCGACTTCTTGGGCGGATGGGCGAGTCCCTGCTGCGCCAGCGCGAAGTTGTCCTGCGCGTTCCCGGAGGCGCTGCCGTCGCGCCCAGCGGCCGCGAACGGCTCGTACGACTGCGCCTGCACCTCCAGCACGAGGAAGTTTGGCTTGGCGTCGACGGTGAAACTGCACTGGCTGTCGGTCGTGGTGGCCAGTTCGCTGGTCGACGTCCGGCCTGCGGCCGGCAGGAACTGGTTGAGCACCGCCGTGCTCACGCTGGCACAGGCGCTCGGCACGGACTTGAACTCACCGTGCTGAAGCGAGGTCACGTAGAGGACAGGCTTCGGGGTGTGATGCGTGACGATCGCGGTGATCCCGGCGGCCAGGATGCATGCCACGATCGCCATGGCGCCCCACCGGTACACGCGGCGCCGAGACTTGCGTAGCCGGGTCGCGGCTGCGCGGCCCCGGCGGCGGCCGGATCGCCGCCCGCCCTCCTGCGGGGGTGCCTGGCCGGCCTCCCCGTCGACGTCTGCTGCAGGTTCGCGGTAATCCTCGTCTTCATACGGCCGCGACGATGCCTGGCGCCGCAGCGTGCCCGTCGGCCGGGCGGGGTAGGTGACTGGACCGGCCCAGGGGGGCAGGTTGCTGTCGGTGTCCGGGCCCGAGCCGAACGGGTCGAGCTGCTCCCAGCCGGCCCGGGCGGGTCGCTGCCGCTCGGCGCGGCGGGAGCGGTCAGGCCTGGATCCGTGGTCGGGCCTGGATCCGTGGTCCGGCCTGGATCCGTGGTCCGGCCTGAATCCCCGGTCGGGCCCAGATTCGCGGTCGGACCGGTGTCCGCCACCCGGCCCGGACGCGTCACCGGCGTAGGGGTTGTCGCTGACGTAGGGATTGCCGCTGGGGTACGGATCGTCACTGGTGTACGTATCGTCACCGGCGTACGGCTCGTCGCCGGGGTACCGAGCACGGTCGTAGCCGTCCTGCGGGCCGGGCGCGGGCTCCCGCGAATGGCGACCGGGCGGGAAGCCCTGCTGAGCCACGGCGCGCCTCCTGGCTGGGCGGATAAAACCGTGGGATCACCACGGCTAGACAGGCTGGACGACCCGAAGTGTAGTAGTGCGAAGGGTGCTGGGGGGACAATTCGGGACCGAGCCACGGCAGGGAACGGGGTCGTCCTCGCAGCCGAGGCTCTCCCGGCCGCTGCCGTCATCGCCATTCTCGTCCTGGATACGAGGCTCGCGCCGGGATTTGGACACTGTTCCTGGCCGCGGTCTGCAGGTCGTCAGGTCGCGGCGGCCAGAGCGGCCCGCGCTGCAGCGGCCGCCGCCGGCGCTCGCCAGCGCTCGCCCCAGCCCTGGATACGCACGGTGCGAGGCACGTCGAGGTCCGCGGCGAGCTCACCCGCCGGGCCGTCAGCAGCGGCCATTGCGGCCGGCTCGCCGTCAGCGCGGATGCTGACCGCCAGGAAGCTCGGCGCCAGGTCCTCTACCAGGCCCTCGCCCCACTCCACGACGGTCACAGAGCTCGCGAGGTCGGCGTCCAGATCCAGGTCATCTACCTCGGCGCGGCTGCCAAGCCGGTACGCATCGGCGTGGACCAGGTCGGGCCCAGCGTCAAGACTCGGGTGCACCCGGGCGATCACGAACGTCGGCGAGGTCACCTGTCCCCGGACGCCGAGCCCCAAGCCGATGCCCTGGGCCAGGGTGGTCTTCCCGGCGCCCAGCGGCCCGGATAGCACCACCAGATCGCCGGCCTGGAGCACCCCGGCGAGGCGGGTGCCCAGCACCCGCATCTGGCTAGCGGTCGCGACAACGACCTGCTCGTCGACACCTCGAGCCGGGCTGGCCGCGTCTGGCTCAGGGCTCACGCGGGCCGCCGCCTGCCGACCGCCAGGTCGAGCGCGGCCGCCGTAAGGTCAGCGATCGCCTCGGTCACCACCTCGGGCCGCTCCAGGATCACCATGTGGCCCGCTTGAGACACGCTGAGCAGACTGGCGCCCGGGATAGCGTCGGCGAGCCAGGCAGCTTGTTCGGTCGGGATGAGGCGGTCCTCGGCACCGGTGATGACGACCGTCGGGACCCGGCCGACGGTGGGCAGCGAGGGTCGCTGGTCATGCTCGAGCAGCGCCAGGTAAAAGTCCGCAATGACCTCGATCGGGGTAGCCCTGATCACTCGCTCGAGGAAGTCGACCACAGTCGGGCTGACGTCCGGGTCGCCGAAGGCGAGATACCTCGCCGAGAGGAACGCCAGATCACTCGCGCTCTGCCGGACCCACTCCGTCAGCGCCGCCCCCCGACCGCGGGCCGAGCCGCGCAGGAGCGAGGGGCCAGCCCAGCGTGCGACCGGTCGCAGCGGGCCGGGCAGCCAGCTGGTCGCGTCCACCACATGAGCCGCTGTCGAGATCAGCACCACCCCGATGACCTTGGGGCCGAACAACTCCGGCTGCTGCGCAGCGAGCGCCATGATCGTCATGCCGCCCATTGAGTGCCCGACCAGCACGACGGGCTGGGCCGCGGGCACAGTAGCCGCCAGCACCGAGGCAAGATCAGCGCCGAGCTGATCGATGCTGACGTGCGCCGGGTCGGTGCGCCCGGATCGGCCGTGACCGCGCTGGTCCCACAGGACGAGCCGGGTGTCGGCCGCCAGGTCCTGCTGCTGGTAGTGCCAGACCTCCTGGCTGAGCGTGTAGCCGTGGCAGAAGACGATGGTGACCGCCGCATCCAGTGGTCCGAAGATCTCAGCGTGCAGCACCACGCCGTCGTCGGCGACGACCTCGACAGCGCGGCCCCGCAACTGCCCAAACGGCTCGTCCCGGGCCGGATCTGGCCGCAGTCGGATGCGGCCGACAGCCACCTTCTCGGCGGCGATGACTGCGCCGGCGGATGCAGCCGCTATCCCTGTGGCTAGGCCAGCGACGCTAGATAGCCGCCGCCACCTGGCCATCAGTTCTCCCGTCCGCGCCGAGAATCGACCGGTTGCCGGCCGCAGCGTCGTCCTCGGCCGCTGTTACTCCAGAGTAAGTTCTCGGCACCTTACCCGTAAACCGGGTGACGATCTCATAAGAAATCGTGCCAAGCAGATCCGCCCATTCTTGTGCCGTCGGCTCACCCCGATCACCGGGTCCGAACAGCATGACCTCGTCGCCTGCTTCGGCCGGCTCGTCGCCCAGCTCCAGGATGATCTGGTTCATGTTGACCGTGCCGGCGATCTTGAACCGCTTGCCGCGCAGGAATACCCAGCCCTGGTTGGTCGCGTGCCGCGGGATGCCCTCGTTGTAGCCGAGCGGTACCAGTCCGAGCGTCATGTCGCGATCAGTGATGTACCGGTGCGCGTAGGACACGCCGGTCGCCGCCGGCACGCGCTTGACCTGGATCAGCCGTACCCGCAGCGTCATCGCCGGGCGCAGCCAGCGTGGCGCGCCGCCCGGCAGCGTCGAGAGCCCGACGACGGCGCCACCGGGCCGGACTAGGTCAAAGTAGGACTGGGGCAGCGTCAGCGTGGCCGGCGTGTTGGCCATGTGGCGTACCTCTGGCCGCACGCCCGCCCGCTCGGCGAACGAGGTTGCCTCCCGGAACGCAGTCAGTTGCGCGTCGATCGACGGATGGCCGGGGACGTCGGCGCAGGCGAAGTGTGACCACAGGCCCACGATCCGCACCAGCCCGGCCGCCTCAGCCGCCCGCGCCGTATGCACGAGGCCGGCCCAGTCGTCCGCGGTCGCGCCACCCCGGCTCATCCCGGTATCGGCTTCCAGGTGCAAGCGGGCTGGCTTGCCTGCTCCTTCCGCGGCCAGCGCGATCTGGTCAACGAGCGCTGCGGTGCCCGCGGTGAGATCTACGTCGTGGCGGATCGCCTCGGCGTGCGGGGCGTCCGGGCTGCCGAGCAGGCTGAGCACCGGCACGGTAAAGCCGGCCCGGCGCAGCGCGATGGCGTCGGCCACATGCACGACGCCGAGCCAGGTCGCGCCGCCTGCCAGCGCGGCAGCGGCCGACTCCAGCATGCCGTGGCCATAGCCCTCGGACTTGACCACGGCCATGACCTGAGCGGCTCCGACATGCCTGCGGAGGGCGGCGACGTTCGCCTGAATCGCGTCCAGGTCGATGAGGGCTTCGGGATGACCGTCCATGCGTTTCAGTGTGCCAGGGCCGGCCAGCCGATCGGCCGGACCGAGCCCTATCGGCTCTGTCGTCCGCGGCCCGCACGCGCTCCCAGTGCGCGCCGCTGACTCGCGGGCTCGAAGGAGATGGGGCACCAGTTAGCCGCTGATGCTCCACTAAGGGCCATATTAGGTAACTCGTGCCCCATCGTCGGCCTGCGGAGGCACGCACCGGGTGGCCTCCCCGCAGTAGCGACGTGATAAGCATTCCGACATGTCTGCACTGATCCCGCTGTCAGTCCTGTTCGGCAACCCGGAGCGGGTCAGCCCGCGCCTTGCGCCGGACGGCACGCAGCTCGCCTGGATCGCGCCGCATCATGGCGTGCTGAACGTCTGGCTCGCCCCCATTAGCCCGCAGACAGGCGTCGACTGGGCCGCCGCCCAGGTGGTCACCGACGACACTGACCGGGGCATCCGCCAGTTTGCCTGGGCCCATGATGGCCGCCATCTGCTGTATCTCCAGGACGCTGGCGGCGACGAGAACTGGCGCCTGCATGACGTCGACCTCGCGACCATGGACCGGCGCGACCTGACGCCGTTTGAGGAGGTCCAGACGCAGCTGATCGCGACCGAGAAGGACTTCCCGGCGGAGATCCTGATCGGGCTCAACAAGGACAACCCGCAGCTGCACGACGTCTACCGGCTTGACCTGCGCTCCGGCGAGCTGACGAAACAGCTCACCAACCCTGGCTTTATCGAGATGGTCGCCGACTCCAAGCTGACGGTCCGCGCGGCGCTCCAGCCGCAGCCGGACGGGTCCATTGTCCTCGTCGTCCGCGACGGCGGCGACGGTGCGGAGTGGCGCCCACTGGTCACCATCCCGGCCGATGACTCGCTGACCACCGGCCCGGTCGGCTTCAGCGCCGACGGCGCGTCGCTCCTGCTCATCTCCTCGGTGAACGCCGAGGCCGGCGGACTAGTGAAGATCGACCTTCGGACTGGCAGCAGTGAGGTGCTCGCGGCCGATCCGGAGGCAGACATTAGCAGCGTCCGGGTCAACCCAGACACCCGCGAGCCCCAGATCGTGACCATACGCAAGGCCAGGTCGGAGTATCGCGTGCTTGACCCCTCGGTGGCTGGTCACCTCGCCGCGATCCGCGCGCTGCATCCAGGTGACCCGGTGTTCGCCGACGCCGACGACGCCGATCGGGTCTGGCTGATCGCCTTCACGAATGACGCCGGGCCTGTCGCGTTCTATGCGTATGACACTGCTACCGGCGCTGGCAGCTTTTTGTTCGAGCATCAGCCCGAGCTGTCCAGCTACACGCTCGCGCCCATGGAGCCGTTTTCCTACCAGGCCCGGGACGGTCTCACCATCAATGGCTACCTGACGTTCCCGCCAGGCGCAGACCGGCTGGAACTGCCGACCGTGCTGCTCGTCCACGGGGGTCCGTGGGCACGCGACACCTGGGGCTTCGACCCGCAAGCCCAGTGGCTCGCCAATCGCGGCTACCTGTGCGTGCAGGTGAACTTCCGTGGCTCAACCGGGTACGGCAAGGCGTTCCTCAATGCGGGCGACCGCGAGTGGGGCAACAAGATGCAGGACGACCTCAGCGACGCCGTGGCGCACGCCATCAGCCGGGGCTGGGCGGATCCCGCCCGGATCGCGATCGTCGGCGGATCCTACGGCGGGTATGCCGCGCTGGCGGGCGCGGCGTTCACGCCCGATCTGTACTGCTGTGCTGTCGACATCGTCGGGCCGTCCAACCTGATCACCCTCATCGAGACCGTCCCGCCGTACTGGGCACCGCTGATCGCCCAGTTCCACAACCGGGTCGGCGATCCGGCCACGGACAAGGACTTCCTTTGGTCCCGGTCACCGCTCTCGCGCGCCGATCAGATCCGGATCCCGCTGCTGATCGCGCAGGGAGCGAACGACCCTCGAGTCAAGCAGGCAGAATCCGAGCAGATCGTGGCGGCGCTCGAGCAAGCGGGGATCGAGCATGAGTACATGCTCTTCCCCGACGAGGGCCACGGCTTCGCCAAGCCGGAGAACAGACTGCGATTCTTCGCCGCAGCCGACAAGTTCCTTAGCCGTTATCTCGGCGGCCGGGCCGAAGGTCAGTAACCGGGGCGAGTTGGCTCGCCGCTCGTCACTGCGCGGATCGCGGCGGGAATACCGCCGATCAGGTCGCTCGCACCAATCGGTGCATCACGCGCTGCGAGCCGAGCCGCCATCCCGTGCAGATAGGCCGCTGCGGCCGCGGCGGCCGGCGGGGGCAGGCCCTGCGCGAGCAGCGAGCCAGCCAGGCCCGAGAGAACGTCGCCGGACCCCGCCGTGGCCAGCCAGCTTGACCCCGTCGAATTGATCTGGACCGGGCGGCCGGCGTCTGGCTCCGCGATCACCGTGGTGGAACCCTTGAGCAAGACGGTGACGCCAAGCTCCGCGGCGGCGACCCTCGCGTAGTGCAGTCGGCGTGCCTCGATGGCTGCCCGGTCGGCGTTCAGGAGCCGCGACAGCTCGCCCGCATGCGGCGTGATGAGCGTCGGCGCCTGCCGTGACAGCAAGTCCCGGTGCGCGGCCAGCACCGTGATGCCGTCCGCGTCGACTAGTACCGGCACGTCGCTGGCCAGCACGGCGGCCAGCAGGGCATGCGCTGTCTCCCCCGTGCCGATGCCCGGACCAACTGCCCACGCCTGGACGCGTCCTGCTTTGTCGATCGCTGATGCGGGCAGATCCGGGTCGTAGGTCGTCAGCACTGCTTCCGGCCAGTGCTCCCGGACTACGCCGATGGCGGCCGCGGCGGACACTAGCCGGACCATGCCCGCGCCGCCCTTGATGGCGCCGCCTGCTGACAGCACGGCCGCGCCGGTGTACTGCTCGCTGCCCGCGACAAGCCCGAGTACGCCGCGCCGGTACTTGTCGGACTCGGCGGA
>DATHQE010000503.1:0-7703 GCA_035483035.1 Streptosporangiaceae bacterium
ACCACGTTCTCCGGCGTGCCCTCGGCCCTGACCTCCTCTTCGGTCTTGCCGAAGGCCAGCGCCTGGGCCTGGGCGAACACGTTGGAGGACAGGATGTCGTGGTGGTCGCGCAGCGGGTTCAGCGTCTGGCCGAACCCGATCAGGTCGACCGGGACCATCGTCGTCCCCTGGTGGATGAGCTGGTAGAAGCTGTGCTGGCCGTTGGTGCCCGGCTCACCCCAGAAGACCGCCCCGGTGTCGTAGCTGACCCGGTCCCCGGCCAGCGTGACGTGCTTGCCGTTGGACTCCATGGTGAGCTGCTGCAGGTAGGCCGGGAACCGCTTCAGGTACTGCTCGTACGGCATGACGCCGTACGTCTGCGCGCCGAAGAAGTCCCGGTACCACAGCGCGAGCAGGCCCATCAGCACCGGCAGGTTCTGCCCGAGCGGCGCGGTGCGGAAGTGCTCGTCCATCTCGTGGGACCCGGCCAGCATCTCGCCGAACCGCTCGGGCCCGATCGCGACCATCGTGGACAGCCCGATGGCCGATTCCATCGAGTACCGCCCGCCGACCCAGTCCCAGAAACCGAACATGTTGGCGACATCGATGCCGAACTTCGCGACGCGTTCGGCGTTGGTGGACACGGCGACGAAATGCCTGGCTACAGCGGCCTCCGTGCCGAGCGCCGAGGTGATCCAGTCCCGCGCCGAGGTGGCGTTGGTCAACGTCTCGAGCGTGCCGAACGTCTTGGACGAGATGATGAACAGCGTCTCTTCTGGATCCAGGTCGCGGGTCGCCTCGACGAAGTCGGTGGAATCGACGTTGGACACGAACCGGAACGTGATGTCCCGCGTGGCGTAGTGCCGCAGCGCCTCGTACGCCATCACCGGGCCCAGGTCAGACCCGCCGATGCCGACGTTGATGACGTTCCTGATCGGTTTGCCGGTATAGCCCTTCCAGTCCCCGGACCTGACCCGGTTGGCGAAGTCCGCCATCCGGCCGAGCACCTCGTGCACCTGCGCCACGACGTCGGTGCCGTCCACCACCAGCGACTCGTCGGCCGGCATCCGCAGCGCCACGTGCAGTACCGGGCGGTCTTCGGACACGTTGATGTGCTCGCCGCGGAACATCGCCGCCCGCTTGGCCGGCACGCCGGACTCCTCGGCCAGCGCGACGAGCAGCCGCATGGTCTCGTCGGTCACCCGGTTCTTGGAGTAGTCCAGGTAGAGCCCGGCCGCCTCCGCGGTCAGCCGTTCGCCCCGCCCCGGGTCGCTGGCGAACAGGTCGCGCAGGTGCTGGCCGGCGATTTCCTCGTGGTGCCGCTTGAGCGCCTGCCATGACGTGCGCTCGGGCAGTGGTGTGATCGCCATGTCCCGCCTCCTCGCGTCGAGCTCCGGGTTCCCCACCGGCATAGTTTCATGCCGCCATCCGCGGCTGCCGCCTGCCCGGCGATAACAATGCTCAAATTCGCGGCTAAGCGCATCGTCACCAGCAGCAGGAGGATGTCGTCCGATCCGCGGTCACCGACGTGATCATCCAGGCTCCTGACGAGCACGTCGAGCAGGTGCGTCCGGTCGGCCCCGGCTGGCCCGCCGGCCCGGGCCTGGCCTATCGCCTCCTGCGTGCGGAGGACCAGCGGGAAGAACCGGCCTGCCGCGTCCCTGGCCTCGGAGACACCGTCGGTGTAGAGCAGCAGCTGGTCGCCGCGGCCAACCGGGATCATGCTCGCCCGGCACCACCCGTCGGCCAGGTCGAGCAACCCGAGCGGCGGCGCGGCGTACGGCTCGACGAATGCCGCAGAATCGCCGCGCAGCAGCAACGGCGGCGGATGCCCGCAGCAGACGAGCTCGGCCCAGGACCCCTCGGCCTCGTCGCCGTCCCCAGTCCCGGCTTCCTCACCGGTGACCGGAAAGTTCGCCAGCAGCGCGGTGACGAACCGTTCCGGGTGCTCCGAACGGGCGATCAGGGCGTGCAGCCGGACCGCGAGGCCGGCCAGGCTGGGCTCGGTGGGGGCCAGGGCGCGCCAGGCGTTCAGGACGGACTGGCCGGTCTGGTTGGCGGGCAGGCCGCTGCCCATCACGTCGCCGACGAGCAGCCGGACACCGAACGCAGTGGCCATCACGTCGTGGATATCGCCACCGCCGCCCTGGGTGGCGGGCAGATGGCGTGATTCGACATACAGCCGACCGACACGTATCGAGACCGGGAGGGTCATGGTGGGAATCTCCGGAAGGGAACAGCTTGAGTGTAGTCAGCCAACCACAACCTGTTGCGCAAACCGTGAGTTTCCTGCCACTATTTCGCAGTTATTCCGCAGCCATGCTCTTCCGGCCGTGAGTTTCCCGCCGCGGCGCCGTAGCGGTCCGGGTCGCTGGCCTGCTCGAGGAGGTCCGTTACCACCTGCCGGTGCCGGGACGCGATGGCCGCCCACAGGGTGCGTGCGATGCGGTTCTCCAGGTACACGAAGGTAGCGAAGAGCAGTGTGTGCGGCTGGCGTTGGAAGAGCAGTTCGCCCGACAACCCGAGGCGGCCGCTGGCGCCAAGCAGCGCGGCGTCCGGCGTGCTGCGCCGCACCTCCCAGCCGAGCACAAGCCGGTCAGACTGCGTTGAACCGAGCCGCAAGCCGAGCCGAGACCACCCCTTCGACAGCGAGTTTCGCGTGCTCACCGGGGCGTCTTCCAGGATCGCCCGAGCCCACTGCTCGGCGGTGCGATCCTGAGCCGGGCCGGTTTCGACGAGGAAGGCGTCCTCGTAGTCGAGGCGGGGGAGCGTGCTGAGCGCTCGCGCGGCCGACGGCAGCGTGACCTGGCGCACTCTGCCCGGCGCCGCCACCTGCGGGTCGTCGGGAAGGCGGTCGGTACCCGCGGTCATGTCGATGTCCTCCTCCTGGATCTCCATCCATACAGTTCTGTATGTATCGAGGCTAGGCAGCATCTTTCGCGGTGTCAATGCCATGCGGGATGCGGTAGAGATAGACGATGGCTCCGCCGACCCGAACGCCCCGCAGCAAGTGGATCGAACAGGGGCTGCGGGCGCTGGCCGCCGGCGGGCCGGACGCCGTCCGGATCGAGCCGCTGGCCCAGGCGCTGGGCGTGACCAGGGGCGGCTTCTATTGGCATTTCGATGGCCGGGCCGCGCTGCTCGAGGCGATGCTCGACACCTGGGAGCGGGCCACCACCGATGAGGTGTTCGAGCGGGTCGAGAGCGCGGGCGGCGACGCCGAGGCCAGGCTGCGACGGTTGTTCGCGCTCGTCTCCTCCGGCGTGGTGGCGGTTGACCTGGCCGTCCGCGACTGGGCCCGGCGCGAGCAACCGGTCGCGGAACGCCTGCGCCGCATCGACAACCGGCGGATGGATTACCTGCGCTCGCTGTTCGGCGCCTTCTGCCCCGACCCCGACGAGGCCGAGGCCCGCAGCATGCTCTACTACTCACTGATGATCGGCAACCACTTCATCGCCGCCGACCACGGCGCGCGCAGCCGCACGGACGTGCTGGAACTGGCCCTGAGACAGCTCGGAGTCCGGCCGGGCGATGGGCAAGAAGACCACGCTGCGGGGTTGTGACCACGAGCGCTGGCCCGGAGGATTCAGCTATGACCACTGACGTGGCAGCAGTCTTGCGCAACACCGCCCTGCTCGGCTCGATGCCTACGCCAGACCTGGAGCGGGTCCTCGCGATATCCAGGTTGCGGACCTTCCGCCGTGGTCAGGTCGTGTTTACCAAGGGCGATCCGGGCGACACCCTGATCGTCGTGGTCTCAGGCCTGGTCAAGGTCATAGTCCGCTCTGCGGACGGCGGCGAGCTGACGCTGACGATCATCCCTGCTGGCGGGGTATTCGGCGATCTCAGCATCGCCGACGGCGGCCCCAGATCCGCCGACGCAGAGACCCTTGAGGAATCTCAGCTGCTGCTCATCCCGCGCGAGACGATCCAGGAGATCTGCGCGCGGGTGCCGCCCGCGGCGCAGGCCCTGGCCAATTCGGTCGCGGCCGCGCTCCGGCGGCTCACCGAGGCAGCGTCGGACCTGGTCTTCCTGGATCTGCCGCGCCGCGTGGCGAGGGTGCTGGCCAGCCAGGCACCGGATGACGACGGCGTTATCCGGCTCAAGCTGCGCCAGGAGGAACTCGCGCATCAGGTCGGGGCCACGCGGCAAAGTGTCAACGCCGCGATGCGCGCCTTCCAAAGGCGCGGCTGGCTCGAGATTCACGACGGGGCCGTGATCGTGACGCAAGCCTCAGCGCTGGACCGATTCGCCGGCAGCTAGCTGAAGCTGTGAGCATCGGTCATCAGGCGCCGAGGCCGCGGCCGCCGTCGACGACAATCCGCTGACCGGTGATGAAACCGGCGCGTTCGGAGGCGAAGAAGCTCACGGCGTGGGCGATGTCGCCGGGAGTTCCCATTCGCCCGGTCGGGACCGAGGCGAGATAGGCGTGCCTGATGTCGTCCGCGACGTCGGCGTGGCGTTCGACGGGGATGAAGCCGGGGGCGACTGTGTTCACGGTGATGCCGAACGGGGCGAGCTCCCGGGCCCAGCTGCGGGTCAGGCCGATCTGCGCGTTCTTGGCGGTGGCATAGGCGGACCTGCCGGGGGGCGGCCGGTGGGCCACTTCGGAGTCGATGTGCACGATGCGGCCGTACCGCCTAGCCTGCATTGCGGGCAGCACCGCGCGGCCGAGCAGCACCGGGCTCTTGACGAAGAAGTCCAGCTGGGCGACGTGATCAGCCCATGTCACCTCGGTCACCGAGCCTTCGGGCTGCGGTCCGGTGGCGTTGAGCACCAGCACGTCGACCGGGCCGAGCCGGCCGGTGATCGCGGCGACCAGCTCGCCGGCCTGCTCCTCATCGGTGACGTCGGCGTAGAACACATCTGCGGCGCCGCCGCCGTCACGGATGCTGCGGCCGACCTCACCCGCTTGCTCGTCACCGCACCGGCCATTGACCGCGACAGCAAGGCCGTCTTGCGCCAGCCGCCGCGCGATCGCGGCCCCCAGGCCCCGCGAGCTGCCCGTCACCAAAGCGACCCGCTCATACGCCATCGGCATGTGCCGATCATCTCACTGCGCCGGTCGGGCAGCAGTGTCCTGCGGACCGTATGGTGGCTGGTGTGAGTGAGGTCGTGCCGTCTGCCGGCTCGGGGCACCCGGCTGTTCCCGTTTGCCGTCCCCGTTTCTTCGCGCTCGGCCCGGCAGAGCCGTGATAGAGGAGCTCGCACGAGAGCGTCTGGGCTTCGAGCGTCTTCGTCCGGGGCAGCTGCGCGCGGTCGAGGCGCTGGCCGGCGGCCGCGACGTGCTGGCCGTGCTGCCGACCGGTGGCGGAAAGTCGGCGATCTACGAGCTGGCGGGGCTGCTGCGGAAGGGGCCGACGGTCGTCGTCTCACCCCTGATCGCGCTGCAGGATGATCAGCTCGCGCACCTGCACGAGGCCGGCCTGCCGGCCATCGTCCTGAACTCGCAGCAGTCGGCCGGCGCGCGCGCGGCAGCGCTCCTCGCCTCGTGCGACACCGGCACGTTCATCTTCCTCTCGCCGGAGCAGCTGGCGAACGGGGAGACCCGCCAGGCGCTGCAACGCGCGGAGCCGGGACTGTTCGTGGTGGACGAAGCGCACCTGATCAGCCAGTGGGGCCACGACTTCCGCCCCGACTACATGCTGCTCGGCGCGCAGGCCGAGGCGATCGGCGCGCCGATTCGCCTGGCCCTGACCGCGACGGCCGCGCCGCCGGTGCGGCAGGAGATCGTACGGCGCCTCGGCCTGCGCGATCCCGAGGTCGTGGTCGGCGACTTCGACCGCCCGCACATCCACCTGTCGGTGCGGCACGTGCGCACGCTCCCCGACAAGCAGCACGAGCTTGTACGCGCGGCGGGCGAACTCCCCGGCGCCGGGATCGTCTACGCGGCGACTCACGCCGACGCGCAAGCGGCGCATGACGCGCTCGCCGCCGCGGGCGAGCAGGTCGTGCTCTACCACGCCGGGCTTTCCGGGCGCGAGCGCCGCGAGGCGATGACGGCGTTCCTCGACGGCTCGGCCCGAATCATCGCGGCGACGGTCGCGTTCGGCATGGGGATCGACAAGCCGGACGTGCGCTGGGTGCTGCACGCCGGGACGCCGGCCTCGCTCGACGCCTACTACCAGGAGTTCGGACGCGCGGGCCGGGACGGCGAGCCATCGCACGCGGAGCTGCTCTACCGCTTCGAGGACATCGAGGCGGCGCGTTATCTGACCGAGGGCGGCGTTTCCGCCGCGGCCGTCGCGCAGGCCGCGGCCGCGCTCGCCGCCGGTCAGCAGGCCGGGCCCGGCACGCGGCAGCAGACGGCCGCGTTTGTCCGCCTGGTCGATCTCGGTGCGGCGACGTGGCAAGCGGACGGCGAGGTTCACTGGACCGGGACGATGAGCGTCGTGGCGGCGCTGGAGGCGTCGGAGGCGGAGACAGAACGGCAGAAGGAGGTCGAGCGCTCGCGGCTGGTCATGATGCGCCGTTACGCGGAGCACACCGATTGCCGCCGTTCGTTCCTGCTTTCGTACTTCGGGCAGGACTATCGCGGTCCATGCGGAAACTGCGACAACGACCTCGCGCACGCTGAGCCCACGCGCAGCGAGGTCCCGTTCGCCATCGGCGCGCGAGTGGTGAGCGAGCGCTTCGGCGAGGGCACGGTGCAGCGCTACGACGGCGACCATGTGACGGTGCTGTTCGACGAGCACGGCTACCGCGAACTGTTCGTGCCACTGGTGCTCGAACGCGGCCTGCTGCGGCCCGCGCCGGGCACCGGATCGGGGCCGCCGCCGGACAAGCCGGCCAGTTCCGAGCAGTAACGCGCATCCGCGCGGACTCGCTCGCCTGTCTCGTCGTGTCCTAGGCTTGCGTCATGGCTGGATCGCTGCCACGTAGCACGCCGGCCGATCAGCAGGTCGACCCGGCTGCGATCCTGCGCTTCCTCGACGCCGTGGATGATCATCCCGATGTCGAGATGCACAGCCTGATGGTGGTGCGGCATGGACATGTGGTGGCGGAGGGCTGGTGGGCGCCGTATAGCGCTGAGCGGCCGCAGTTGCTGTACTCACTCAGCAAGATCTTCACCTCCACAGCGGCGGCGTTCGCGCAGGCCGAGGGCTTGCTCGGGCTGGACGATACTGTCATCTCGCATTTCGGCGAGTTCGATGCTGACATTACCGACCCTGGCAGCCGGTCTGTGAGGGTTCGGCATGTCGCCTCGATGGCCAGCGGCCATACCCGGGAAATGCTGGGCGAGGCTATCGCGCGCGACCGGGTAGAGCCGGTTCGCGGATTCCTTCTCATCCCGCCCGACCGGCAGCCGGGCACGGTCTTCGCCTACAGCCAGCCGTGCACGTACGCGCTGGCGAGCATCATCCAGCGCAACGCCGGGATGCCCCTGACTCAGTACCTGCGGCCACGGCTGTTCGACCCTCTCGGTATCGGGCATGTCGGCTGGCACACCTGGCCGCCTGGGCGGGAACAAGGGTTCAGCGGCCTGCACGCCCGCACCGAGGACATCGCCAAACTTGGACAGCTCTACCTGCAACGAGGTCAGTGGGACGGATTCCAGCTGATCCCCGGTGAGTGGGTAGAGCAGGCGACCTCGACCCAGATTGGCAACCCCGGCGAGCCGAATCCCGACTGGCGGCAGGGCTACGGCTTCCAGTTCTGGATGTCCCGGCACGGATATCGTGGCGACGGGGCCTTCGGGCAGTTCTGCGTTGTCTTGCCCGAG
>DATHQE010000504.1:0-1878 GCA_035483035.1 Streptosporangiaceae bacterium
GGTCCAGCCGCTGGTCGCGGCGCCGATGAGCGCGCCGAGGCCGGGTGCGGCGACGAGCAGCCCGAAGGTCGCCGAGCCGCCGTGGAAGTGCGTGCTGGCCATCGCCGGGAACAGCGCCGACGGCATCCCGAAGAGCATCGCATTCGTGTCGACGAGGAGCATGCTGGCCACGACACGGTTGTGCCGGACGTAGCGGAAGCCTTCAGCCAGCGATTTCAGGCCAGGCCGCTGGGACTTGATCGTCGGCGGCATCGGGCGCAGGCCGATCATCGCCAAGCCGAAGACCGCGAAGCAGACGGCATCGATCGCGTAGCAGCTGGCCAGCCCTGGCCCGGCGATGAGCAGGCCGGCGATGGCAGGCCCGCCGAGGCTGCCCAGCTGGCTGGCCGTCGCATTAAGCGCGGCAGCTGCCGGCATCCTGTCCTCGCCGACCAGCGCCGGCGTGGCCGCCGTCGATGCTGGGGAGCTGAGGCCGGACATCAGCCCGATGCCGAACGTGATGACGTACAAGGGCCACAGCGCCGGGTGCTCAAGCAGGCTGTTGACCATCAGCAGCGCGGCGAGCACGGCCTGCGGCAGCCGGACGGCCATCAGGAGCGTGCGGCGGTCGTGCCGGTCGGCGAGCATGCCGCCGGCGAGCAGTCCGATGAACATGCCCGCGCTGGATGCCAGCGTGAGCAGACCGACGGCCAGGGAGTTGTGCGTCAGGCTGTAGACCTGCCAGTCGGCCGCGGTGGTAGCGATCGCGTTCCCGGCCATGGACACGAAACGGCCCGTGAACAGCCGGCGGAAGTCCCGGCTCTCGCGCAGGGGGGCGACGTCGATAGCGATCTGCCCGATGCGCACGCCAGCTCCGAGGTCGGGGGAGCGGCCTCACCAGTGCAGCCGCACGGCCGTCCGGCTGACGGTCGCGGAAGCAGGTTACTTGCCAGTCGGCAACGGTCGCCTCGCGAGGCAGGTGATCTCGCGCTCACGCAGGCCCCAGCGGGGCCGGCCGGCTGGGCCTCCATGAGCCGGCCGGCTAGGCCTCGATGAGCTCCGCCTTGTCGAACTCCCAGAACGCCCGCAGCGCCACGAGTTGCCCTGACCCGTTGCCGCGGTAGGTGTAGACGCCGTGCACGACCGCGACGTGCTTGCCACCGGGCAGGACCGTGCGGATGACGCCGACGTCGGCGACCTCATCGCCGCACATGTACGAGTCCTCGATCTCGAAGGTGATCAGCTCGTTCGGGGCGATCACCGTGTCGTAGAACGCCGCGATGGCCTCAGGCCCGCGGTGCCCAGTGCCGTCCGGATCGAACGGCGATGGGCCGATCGGATCCTGCACGATGGCATCGGAAGCGAAAAGGCTCAGCCACCCCTCCCGGTCTTTCACCTTGACCGCCGCCTGCGATCTGCGCGCCAGTTCGCGTGCGGTGCAGCGCTCGTCTGGCATGGGCGGTGCCTCCTCCGGCTCGCCGTGCCCCGTCTGCCCGAAAGTAGAACAGGTTCTAGGTTGAAGTTCAACCAGCCGTGATCGCAGGAGGACGCCGCGAGGACGTTCGTGGTCTCGACGACCGCAAACCCCGCAAACCGGGAGTCAAGATCGCGCAAAACCTGCGAGGGCCCCGTCGCCCGCTGTCGGCCGCGGCCTCGATCCGCAACCGCCCCCAGGCCGGGATAATTTGGCCGGATAAATCATACTAACCAGCTAGTGATCGTTCCGCAGCCCGCTGACCAGCAAGAATGCATGCCGGTGACGTCAATGAACGACACGAACGTGGCTACCACCTGCAGTAGCGGGTATGTGGGACAGTTGATCGACTCAACCGAAGGAGTGACATGGCTCTGCCAACACTTACCCCAGAGCAGCGCGCGGATGCGCTGGCCAAGGCCCAG
>DATHQE010000505.1:0-2240 GCA_035483035.1 Streptosporangiaceae bacterium
GGTAGCCGCCGAACTGCTCGACGGATCCGGCGACGGGGTCTGGCTGGCGGAGCTGGCCGCGGTGGCCGACGGGGACGCGGTTCCTGCGGCCATCTGCCAGGCCCTCGGTATCGGCGAACAGCCGGGCCGGGCCGTCCTGGACGGTCTGCTCGATGCCCTGGCCTTCCAGTTCGTCCTGATCGTGCTGGACAACTGCGAGCACTTGATCGGCGCCTGCGCCAAGACGGCCGACGCCATCTTGCGGCACTGCCCGAGGGTGCACCTCCTGGTCACCAGCCGCGAGCCGCTCGGCATCGGCGGCGAGACCATCTACCGGGTGCCGTCGCTCTCGCTCCCGGGCCCCGCCGACCCAGCCCCGGCGTCCTGTGACGCCATCGCGCTGCTGGCCGAGCGGGCCCGAGAGCAGGGCGTCGACCTGGCCCTGGACGGGGACACGCTCCCGCTGATGGTGTCGGTCTGCCGTCGGCTGGACGGGCTGCCCCTGGCCATCGAGCTCGCCGCCGCCCGGCTGCGCTCACTGTCGCTGGCCGGCCTGCGGGACCGGCTGGACCACCGGTTCCGCCTGCTCACCGGGGGCAGCCGCACCGCCCTGGCCCGGCAGCAGACGCTGCGGGCCACGGTCGACTGGTCGTACTCGCTGCTCAACCCGGCTGAGAAGTCACTGCTGCGCCTGCTGTCGGTGTTCGCCGAGGGCTTCGACCTGGACGCCGTCGAAGGGGTGTGCGGCGGCGGTGACATCGAGGCGTTCGACACCGCGGGTCTTCTCGGCTCCCTGGTGGACAAGAGCCTGGTGGTGGCCGAGCCGGCCGACGGCATCCTTCGCTACCGGCTGCTCGAGACGATCCGCCAGTTCGCGGCCGAGCGCCTGGTCGAGGCGGGGGACGAGACGACGGCTGCCGCTGCGGCGGCACACTGCCAGTACTTCCTGGCGCTGGCCGAGGCGGCGGCCCCGTACCTGGAGGGACCTGAGCAGGGCCGCTGGTTCGCGCGGCTCGACGCCGACCACGCGAACCTGCGGCGCGCCATCGAGCATGCCGCCAGCGACCCGGACGGGACCGCGCGGGTCCTGCGCTGCGGCGTCGCGCTCCGCGGCTACTGGCTCGCGCATTCCCGTTGCCGGGAAGCACTCGGGCTGCTACTGCCGGTGCTGGAACGCCCCGAAGCCAGCGCCGACCCCAGCCTGTTCGGGGCGGCGCTGGTGACCGTCACCGGCTTCGCTCCACTGGTTGATATCGCGCCAGCCCGGCAATACGGCAACCAGGCGGTCGAGCTGGCTCGCCAGCTCGGCGACGACCGGCTGCTTGCCGATGCCCTCGGCGTGCTCTCCGCCATGCACTTCTTCGCCGGCGAGCCCGACCGCGGGCTTCCGCTGGCCCAGGAGGCCGTCGACCGCGCCCGCCAGTTCGGCGACGACGTCTTGCTGGGCCGGAGCCTGATGATCTGCCTGTTGTCCTGCAATCTCATCGAGCCGGCTCAGTCCGAGCGGCTGCTCGCCGAGGCCATCACCTACACCGAGCGATCCGGCAATCAGCTTCTGCGCTCCCACCTGCACAACAACGCCGCCGTTCATGCCCTGCGCGCCGGCGACATCCCGGCCGCGCGGGCCCACCTGGAGCAGGCGGCGCAAGCGGCACGGGCGACCGGGCAGGAAAACCCGGCTGCGGCGGCCAACCTGGGCTGGGCCCTGCGCGAAGAGGGCAACCCGGAAGAGGCACTGTCCTCGTTCGAGGCGAGCCTTCGCATCGGCCGCCGCAGCGGTGAACAGCCGGTCATCGCCTGCGCCATCCTCGGCCTGGCCTGCCTGGCCGCGGATCTGGGCGACTGGGATCGTTCGGCTGCCCTCCACGGCGTCGCGCAGGCCTTCGTCGACCGGTCCGGGGAACCGTGGCAGGACATCGAGGCGCGGTACCGGCAGCACAACCTCGCCCAGGTGCGCGCGCACCTAGGCGGCGAGCTGTTCGACCAGGCCTACGCCAACGGCATGGCGCTCAGCGTTGACCAGGCGCTGCGGACGGCCCTCGGGCAAGCCGGCGCCGGAACGGGCAGCTAACGCAGAACCCGGTGCATACGGGCCCGCGTTCCGGGTTGATCAGCCGCTGAGCCTGCGGCAGAACGGCCCTCGCAGCCGTCGGGCTCGTGCAGGCTCACAGCTGGGATCTCAGCACGTCGAACTCGCAGCCTGGCGACGACGGGTCGAAGCCGTGCTCGATCAGCCAGCGGCCCGCCTGCAGGCTTCGCAG
>DATHQE010000506.1:0-14776 GCA_035483035.1 Streptosporangiaceae bacterium
CAGCGAGTACAAGTCACAGCTGCGCAACCGGGAGGCGGCCGCCGCGAGGCTCAGCGCGCTCCTGACCGAGGCGACTGCACCGCCACCGCCGCCACGGCGGCCGACCCGGCCGACCCGCGGCTCGGTCGAGCGGCGGCTGGCAGCCAAGCAGCGCCGATCGCGACTCAAGCGACAGCGCCGGCTCGAAGACGAGTGAGGTCGGCCAGGCCCCGACGTTTCATGGGGGGAATTACTGTCGTGATGGCAGCAGCCGCGATAGCAACAGCAATTCCGCACCCACGGAGTTCATCTGAGGTGGTCGTGATGGCCGCTACGCTGGACCGATGAACGCGGCAGCCGGACAGGATCGCGGCGGTCCGGCGAGTCGCGGTCCGCGTCGCCGGAGCGCCGGCCCGTCACGGCCCGGCGGCGCCGGGGTGCGCGGGGCCGGCTGGGCGACGGACGGCAGGCGAAGCGACCGGGATCAGCGTCGCCGCGAGCTGTCGCAGAACTACCTGCGCAGCCCGGAGGCAGCACGGCAGTTCCTGACGACGGTGCGGCTGCCCGCCGACGGGCTCTGCCTGGAGGTCGGCGCGGGGGAGGGCATCCTCACGACCCGCCTGGCGGCCATGACGGGCGAGGTGATCGCGTACGAGATTGACGAGCACCTGGCCAGCCGGCTGAGGGCACGGGTCGGCACGCGGCCGAACGTCCGGACGGTGCTGGGCGACTTCCTCGCTGCGCGGCCGCCATCACGGCCGTTCCAGGTCGTGGGGAACGCGCCGTTCTCGCTGACCGCACCGATCATCGACTGGTGTCTGCGCGCGCCGCAGCTCACGGTGGCCACGCTGATCACCCAGCTGGAGTACGCGCGCAAGCGAACCGGCGGCTTCGGCCGGTGGAGCCAGCTGACCGTCAGCACGTGGCCGCGGATGCGCTGGGACCTGCGCGGCACGATTCCGAGGACTGAGTTCCGCCCAGTGCCGCGCGTCGACGCCGGCATTCTGCGCCTTGAGCGGCGGGCCGAGCCGCTGATCAGCCCCGCCAGGCAGGCCGCCTACCGGCGGCTCGTGCAGGCCGGATTCAGCGGCGTCGGCGGGTCTGTCCAGGCGTCCTTGCGCCGAACCTACCCGCCGGACAAGGTCGCGGCAGCCTGCGCGAGCGCAGGCGTCGACCGGCGGGCGATCGTCGGCTACGTCACTCCGGACCAGTGGGTGCAGATCTTCCTGGCGCTCGACAGCGGGCCGCGCACGCGGGCAGCCGCGCGGCCACGGACCGCGCCCCGCGACAAGTAACCGCGGTCGGCCGCGGCGAAGTCGGCCGGGTCAGGGAGCGCTCGTACCCGTCCTGCCGTACTTGTCCTCCAGCCTGACCACGTCCTCACGCCAGCCAGGCTCGGCGGTGGAGGCTTCGGCGAAGGTCAGGTCGGTAATCGCGGTGATCCGATGCACCGTGCCGGGCGGCAGGTGGATGGTGTCGCCCGGCCCGAAGTGCTGGCTGGTGAGATCGTCGGCTGACGCCCCGTGCTCGATCAGGGCCGCGCCGGACAGGACGCTAATGGTCTCTTCCTTCTGATGGTGGTACTGCAGGCTCAGCGCGTGCCCGGCTGTCACGTGGATGATCTTGCCCGCGTACCTGCCATCCAGGGCTGCAAAGATCACTTCGTGGCCCCATGGCTTTTCTTGCCGCGGAGCCTGGTAGACCTCGGCCGTCGGACCCGACGCTGTCGGGCCGCTGGTCTGCGCAGCGGTCGTCACAGTGGTCTCTCCCTCGCCAGGCGATGCTGATCTGAGCTTGCCGGTATGTGCTCGCTGGCACAGGAATCTAGCCGGCCCAGCCGGCCGGCCGCGTCTGCCAGTACCTCGTCGCGCTTGCAGAAGGCGAACCGGACGTGGGTCCGGCCAGCCTGCTGGTTGTCGTAGAAGACGACGTTCGGCACGGCGACCACGCCGCAGCGATGCGGCAGCTCTCGACAGAATGCCAGGCCATCGGACTCCCCGAGGGGCGCGATGTCGGCGGTGATGAAGTAGGTGCCCTGCGGCACGTAGACCGCCAGCCCGGCGGCCCGCAGGCCGGCTGCTAGCAAGTCGCGCTTCGTGCGCAGGCTGGCGGCCAGGCCGGCGTAGAACGCGTCGGGCAGGGCGAGCCCGGCCGCGATGGCGTACTGGAACGGGCCGCCGCTCACGTACGTGAGGAACTGCTTGGCCGTCCGGACGGCGGCCACGAGCTCGGGTGTTCCGGTCACCCAGCCGATCTTCCAGCCGGTGAAGGAGAAGGTCTTGCCGGCCGAGCTGATCGTGACGGTGCGCTCGGCCATGCCGGGAAGCGTGGCCATCGGGATGTGCTCGCCGTCGAAGACGAGGTGCTCATACACCTCGTCGGTGATGACCAGCAGATCGTGCTGGATAGCCAGGTCAGCGATCGCCGTCAGCTCGTCTCTGGTGGCCACCATGCCCGTCGGGTTGTGCGGCGAGTTGAGCAAGATAAGCCGGGTCCGGCTGGTAATCGCGTCCCGGAGTGCGTCCAGGTCAGGCCGGAACTCGGGCGCACGCAGGGTGACAGGCACCCTGGTGGCGCCGGCCATCGCGATGCAGGCCGCGTAAGAGTCGTAGTAGGGCTCGAGCGCGATCACCTCGTCGCCGGGCTCAAGCAGGGCAAGGAGCGCCGCCGCGATCGCCTCGGTGGCGCCGGCGGTGACCAGGACCTCGGTATCAGGGTCAAGATCAAGTCCGTAGAACCGCTTCTGATGTACGGCGATCGCAGCCCGCAACTCGGGGATGCCAGGTCCGGGTGGGTACTGGTTGCCCCGGCCGCTGAGCACGGCAGCTGCCGCCGCCTGGGCGATCTCAATCGGGCCGTCGGTGTCAGGGAAGCCCTGGCCCAGGTTCAGCGAGCCCGTCTCGATCGCGAGGGCCGACATCTCGGCGAAGATGGTCGTGCCCATCCCCGCTAGCGCGCTGTTGAGCAGTCTTCGAGTCATGGGCACGCCTTCCGGGGTCCAGGGCCGGCCAGCGCGGCCGGTCGCCGGCGCGGCTACCGTGTCCGCCCGACGCCGCGACGATACCGGTGCTCGCCCAGCTGCGCTGGCGCGAGAGATGCACAAGGGCGGTCCCGGTGGACCCGGAACCGCCCTTGTGCCGTTATGCAGAGCCTGAAGCTTTGCGTACTGGACCGGCCGACTCGGCCGGATCTGGTTAGAGCGGGCGGACCTGCTCGGCCTGCGGGCCCTTAGCGCCCTGGCCGGCGGTGAACTCGACCCGCTGGTTCTCTTGAAGGCTGCGGAAGCCATCAACCTGAATCGCGGAGTGGTGCACGAAGACGTCGGCGCTGCCGTCGTCAGGGGCGATAAACCCATAGCCCTTATCGGCGTTGAACCACTTCACGGTGCCCTGAGGCATGTGCCTTCTCCTACTGGGTGATCTCCGGGATCCACGGACGAGGATCCTGGGTCGCCACGACGTCGCGCCCGTTGCCCAGCTGAGCCAGCCCTACCTGCAGGAGGGAGCGCTGTCAGCTGGCCATCAGCGGCGCGCGTCGCGTACGCAAAATACGAGTGCAACCACGTCTATCAAACACCATCCGCGACCGTGCGGTTACAGGGTCTGCCCTAGTTGGCCACGGGGGTATCGACCGTCCGGTATCGCGGTGCGCAGATTTCCTTTGCCCGTAGGCAACGCAGCTGCTCCCGAGCACCGCAGGGCCAGGAAAATCGCATCCGGGCGCCGCCCAAGCGCATCCTGCGGGCACCGGTATCGAGCCGCAGAATGCACCGGAAAAGAAGCAAAAGCCGTTATAGCAGGGAAAACTCCAGTTGCCGGTGGGGTCAACTTGGAGGCTCCGGCCCGCCTGCCTTCAGCAGACCCGCAGGATCGTGCGCTGTCCTGAGGACTGTGAGCCTGGCGCGACCGGCAGGGCCGGCTGGCAGGCAGGCCGGAGGGAGCCAGATGTCCAGTACGTCGATCGTTCAGACAGCGGTCCGCAGCGTTCCGGCGGGCCTTCATCGCCGGCCGGCAGGTACGGCGAATGCGGGCGGGCGGCCGGTCCACGCCGGGCCAGGTGGCCTGGCCCAGCGGCGAGCGCTGCTCGAGGCGTGCTGGCGGGACCGGCTGGAGCGGGTGACCGCGCTGTCCCTCGCCTACCACGACGCGGCGCAGACTGTGCCGCCCGGTCCGGCGGGACGCCGGGGAGCGTCCGCACGCCGCGCCCGGCAGCTCGCCCGGAAGGCGGTGGCCGAACGGCAGGCACTGGCCGAGATCGAGGCGGCGCTGGAAAGGATCGCGGCCGGCCAGTACGGGTGGTGCGAGCAGTGCAGCAGGCCCATCTCCGCCGCCCTCCTCGCCGCTCAGCCGCAAGCGCGATACTGCGCGGCCTGCAAGCGCTCGCCACATCGGAACCAGCAACAATGCCAACCGGCCGTATTGTTGGATTAATAGGAATTTCGGCCATCACCGCGGTGCAGCATCGGCTGGCACCCGCCAGGCGGCGCGACCGTGCGGCCCGGTAAGTTCGGAGCGGCATGGAACTAGCCGGCCCGGACCAGGAGGGCTGTTCGAACCGATGGGCCGACTTACTGAGGTCGTCCTGCGCCACCGCCGCCTGGTCGGCGTGATCTGGCTGCTCGCGGTGCTAGTCGGCGGTTATGCCTCATCTGTGCTCAGCAGCCATCTGAGCATGAGCTTCGAGATACCTGGCACGGGTAGCGACATCGCCGACTCGGCTATCGTCGCCCGCTACGGGAATGGCGGCAGTACCACGCCGCTGGTGCCGGTGATCAAGCTGCCGGCCGGCCAGACGGCCGAGCAGCCCCAAGTTCGCACCGCACTCCAGGCCGCTTTCGAGGCAGCCGCCACGGTCGGCATCCCGCCGGGCACCGGGCCTAGTCGCGTCGTCTCCTACGCCACCACCGGCGACCGGGGCTTCGTGTCCGCCGACGGTCGGACCACGTTCGGGCTGATCTTCACTCCGAGTAGGGGGAAGCAGGCACAGCTCCAGCTCGTCCAGCCCGCCGCCGTGCAGGCCGTGATGCTGCGCGACCTCCCGCCTGGCTCGACGGTGCGGGTGACGGGGCTGGCTCCGCTGACGAACGCCGGCGGGTCCGGGTCAGGCCCCGGCGTGTTCAACGAGATCCTGCTCGGCGGTCTGGGCGCGCTGGCTGTGCTGGCCTTCGTCTTCGCGTCCTTGCTCGCGGTGGTGCCGCTCCTCATCGCGGCCGCGTCGGTGACGACCGCGTTCCTTGCCATCCTGGGTTTGACCTACCTGCTGAACGTCAACTTCGTCGTCCAGTTCCTCGTCGGCCTCATCGGCCTTGGCGTCGCCATCGACTACTCGCTGCTCCTGATCACCCGCTGGCGTGAGGAGCTGGCGCACGGCCGCGACAACGAGGCGGCGATCAGGCGCGCCATGGACACGGCTGGCCGCGCCATCGTATTCAGCGGCGTCACCGTGGCGCTCGGCCTGCTGGCACTGATCGCGCTGCCGATCCCTTTTATCCGCAGCATCGGCCTGGGCGGCATGCTGATCCCGCTCATCAGCGTCACGGTGACGCTGACGCTGGTCCCCGCCACGCTCGCCGGGATCGGGCCGCGGCTGGAGTGGCCGCGGCTGCGGCACGAGGGCACGCCAAGCCGGGGCTGGACCGCGTGGGCCCGGCTCGTGGTGCGGCAGCGCTGGCTGGCAGCGGCGGCAGGCCTGGCCGTCCTGATCGCGCTTGGCATCGCGGCGCTCGGCATGCATGTCGGCGACGCGAGCGTGAACTCACTCTCGCAGAAAGGCCCCGCGCGCGAGGGCGTCGTGCTGCTGCAGCGGGCCGGGATTCCCGTCGGTGTGCTCGCTCCGATCGAGATCCTCGCACCTGGACAGGCGGTCGGGTCCAGCGTGGTCGCGACCGCCGCCAGCGTGCCCGGCGTCCGGTTCGCGGTGGCGCCACCGGGGCCAGCCTGGCACCAGCACGGCACCGCCCTGGTCGTAGCGCTGCCGGTTGCCGACGGGGCTGGCACGACGGGCCTTTCGACCGCCGCAGCCGTCCGCACCGCGGTCGGCTCAGCCGAGCCAGCGGCGCTGATCGGTGGTTACTCAGTCGGACTGGTCGACCAGATCCACTCGCTCTATGGCGACTTCCCGTGGGTCCTCGCGGGTCTGGCGGTGATCACGTTCGTACTGCTGGCCCGAGCGTTCCGGTCGCTGCTCCTGCCGCTGAAGGCCATCGCGCTGAACCTGCTGTCCGTCGCCGCGGTCTACGGCGTACTGGTGCTGGTCTGGCAGGACGGCTATGGCTCGCGGGCGATCTGGGGCCTGCCCGCCACGGGCGCGATTACGGGCTGGATCCCGCTATTCGTGTTCGCCTTCGTGTACGGCCTGTCCATGGACTACGAGGTATTCATCCTCACTCGGATGCGCGAGGAATTCGACGCCACCGGCTCGACCGACCAGGCGGTCATCACCGGCGTGGGCCGCACCGGACGCCTGGTCACCTCGGCAGCGCTGATCTTGTTCCTCGCGATGGCCGCGCTGGCCGCCGCGCCCTTCACGTTCCTCAAGATCTTCGCGACCGGCGTGGGTGCCGGCATCCTGCTGGACGCGACGGTGGTCAGGTCGCTGCTCGTCCCCGCGATCGTGTCGCTTCTCGGCCGGTGGAACTGGTGGCTGCCAGCGTGGGCGGCCAGGCTGCTGCGCGTGAAGCCAGCACCGGTTCACGACGCATCCCTGCCACGGGCGGGAGCGAGGTAGGTCTCCTGCGCCGCCGTCAGAATGGCGCTGCCCGCGTTCCGAGCACGTCGATCTCGTCGATCTCGGCGGTCGGCACCGCACGCGGATCGGCGCTCAGCAGCGTCTGACCCGCGGCCGGGTCGGTCATGAGCGAGAACGCCAGGTGAGCCGTCAGCCGGGCCTGCTCCGGCGCGGCGCCGGTGGTGGTGAACCCGGGTCGGCGCGACTCACCGTTCACCAGCCGCGCCAGGCTCGGCAGCGGCTCCAGGACTTCGATCGGATAATCCGTGCCGGCGAGCATGGCGACGCCGGCCCGGGCGAGGTGCGTCCACGGATAGGCGCGCGCGGCTCGCGCAGGTCCAAGTGCCGGGCGCAGTTCGCCCGCGTCAGTCACCGCGAATGACGGCTGGATGCAGGCGACGGTGCCGGCATCGGTCATCCGGTCGATGAGCTCCGCTGACAGCACGCTGGCGTGCTCGATGCGTGGCGCGGCCGCGGCGATAGCCGCGCGATCGCTGTCGAAGGCTAGGTCGTACGCGTCTAGCACGGTCGCAACGGCCCGGTCGCCGATGGCGTGCGTGGCAATACGCCAGCCCCGCTGTGCCAGCGGCTGGATCCGCCGGGCGAGGGCGGACGCGTCGCTGAACAGCGTGCCGCGGCCTGCCGTGTCGGCGAAATCTTCGCACAGCGCGCAGGTGCGGGGCACCAGCCAGCCGTCGGCGTAGAACTTGACGCCGTCCAACCGTACCCATGGCCCGTTGTCGGCGCGGCGAGCGTCGAGTTCAGCGAGGCCGCTCTGCTCGGCCAGCCCGCTCGCGACGTAGATCCGGACCCGGCACGGCAGCGGGCCGCCGGCCTGCAAAGCGGCGAGGGCGTCCAGGTAAGCCCAGCCGCGCATGCCCATTTCGGTAATCTCGACCAGCCCGGCTGCGGCGGCCCTGGTCAGCGCTGCGGCAAGCCTGCCGTCGAGCGCCGGCCGCGCGACGTCCGCGGCCGGATCGAGCACGTCCATCGGGCTGCGCCCTTGCTCGGCCACGCTCTGGTGGAATGCCCGGACCGAGTGCGGAGTCGGCGGGAAGGCCACGCCGGCGGCGTCTCGCAGCAGGTGCGCATGATGGTCGGCGAAGCCGGGAACAGACACCTGCGCGGCCGTCGGGCTTGTCTGCATGATCAACTCCTGGGCTGGACCGTCATCTCATCCTGGCCGGCCAGCGGCGTGGGCGCGGCCGCCCGATTTGCGCGCAAGCGCGCGCTCGCGCGAGCCTAGGTCAGCGACCAGCGCCAGGCATCCGGTCCGGGCGCATCCATGGGGGCCGAGTTGGTGAGCCTGAGAGGCAGCGGCGACTGGCACCCATCAAGATCGAGTGACGGAGAGGGAACCAAGAGTGCCGTATCAGATCCCGGCCAGCGACATCGTCTCGATCATCGACGCGCCACCTACGCCGGCCGCCTCGCTCGCGCCAGGTCGGCGGTTCATCGCGCTAGTGCACTACGAGTCGCATCCACCGGTGGCACACCTCGCCCGGCCGTACCTGGCGCTGGCCGGGTTGCGCCTGGACCCGGCCCTCGGTGGCCGGCAGCGCATCCGGCGGCTCACGGGCCTGTCAGTGGTTGCGGTGCCGGGCGGCCAGCCCCGCCGCATCGAGCTCCCTGACGGCATCTCGGTCAGCGTGCCCACCTGGGCACCTGACGGCCGGCGGTTCGCCGTCACGCTCGACGAACCGGATGGCATCGCCGTCTGGGTAGCGGACGCCCAGGCCGCGACGGCCGCCGAGGTACCTGGCCTGCGGGTCAGGGATGTGCTGGGCGGCGACCCCACGTCGACAGGCTCAACGGTGCGCTGGTCGAGGGACGGCCGGACTTTGCTTGCGCTCGGCGCGCCGGCGCCGCCGGGCGTGCCCGGCCCGGTGCCCATCGAGCCGCAGCTGTCGGAGGTTGCTGGCAAACGGTCGCAGATGGCGACCTTCACTGATCTGCTCCGCACCGACGCGGACGCCGACCTCTTCGAGGACCTGGCGACGACGGTACCGCTGCGTGTCGATCCGGACTCCGGCGCCGTGACCGAGCTCGGGCCGGCCGGACTGTACTACCACCTCAGCGAGTCGCCTGACGGCGAGCACCTGCTCGTGTACCGCTTGCAACGGCCATTCTCGTTCCGGGTCCCGTTCCCGTATTTTGCCCGCCGGGTCGAGGTGTGGACCTCGCGCGGCGAGCTGGAGCGCGTCATCGCCGATCTGCCCGTCAGCGACGAGGTGCCGCGGCAGGGCGTGCCGACCGGCCCGCGGATGGTGTCGTGGGAGGAATCGATGCCCGCCAGCCTCGTCTGGACTGAGGCGCAGGATGGCGGTGATCCGCTCGTCAAGGCCGAGTTCCGGGACGAGATCTGCCGGCTGCCCGCTCCGTTCGACGAGTCCCCGCAGCCCTGCATCCAGGTTGAGCACCGGTGTCTCGGCTGGTACGACATGGCGGCCCCTGGCCAGCTTCTGATCACCGAGCACGACAGGGACCGTCGCTGGCTGACATCCCGGCTCGCCGACCTGGCCGCGCCACAAGACAGCCGCGTGATCTTCGACCACTCCGCCGACGAGGCCTACCGTGATCCGGGCACGCCGCTGATGACCGTGCATCCGGACGGCACCCGCACGGTCCTCCAGGATGGCCACCAGATCTACCTGCGGGGCGACGGCGCGAGTCCCGAAGGCGACCGGCCGTTCCTGGACCAGCTGGACCTCACGGACGTCACCACGAGACGCTTGTGGCGCAGTCCCGCTGATGCCTACGAGCAGGTGCTCGGCTTCGCTGGCGATGACCGCGAGTCGCTGCTGATCTGGCACGAGAGCCGCGCCGAGCCACCGAATCTCGCTGTGGTCAGGCTCGACGACGGCGAGCGCACGCCGCTAACGTCCTGGCCAGACCCGCACCCCCAGCTCACCGGGATGAATAAGCGGCTGGTCAGCTACGACCGCGGCGACGGCGTGCAGTTGACCGGCATGCTGCACCTGCCGCCCGGCTACGACCACGCCCGCGACGGCAGGCTGCCGCTGGTCGTCTGGGCCTACCCGCTCGACTACGGTGACGCGGCGACCGCCGGGCAGGTCCGTGGCACGACCGAGCGGTTCACCCGGCTGACAGCCTCCGACCCGATCTGGTTTGTCCTGCGCGGTTACGCGGTGCTCCAGAACGCCACGATGCCTGTCATCGGTGACCCGGAGACGATGAACGACTCGTACGTAGAGCAGATCACGGCTGCCGCAGCCGCCCACATCACCGCGCTCGCGGAGATGGGCATCGCCGATCCGCAGCGGGTCGCGGTGGGCGGTCATAGTTACGGCGCGTTCATGACCGCCAACCTGCTGGCTCACACCGATCTGTTCGCCGCGGGCATCGCGCGCAGCGGCGCCTACAACCGCAGCCTGACCCCGTTCGGATTCCAGACGGAGCGGCGCAACTTCTGGGAGGCCACCGAGGTCTATGACCGGGTGTCACCGTTCCGGTATGCGGACAAGATTTCTGCACCGCTGCTGCTGATCCATGGCGAGCGGGACGCCAATTCGGGCACGTTCCCCATCCAGTCGGAGCGCCTGTTCCAGGCGATCCAGGGCACTGGCGGGATCGCGCGCCTGGTGATCCTGCCGCATGAGAGTCACGGCTACATCGCGCGTGAGTCGGTGCTGCATACGCTGGCCGAGCAGTTTGGCTGGCTGGAACGGTGGCTGGCCGAGAAGGATGTCGATTTTGCGCCTGTCGAGGCGGACGAGGACTGGGAATAGGACCTGGCTCAATGACGGATGCGGAGTTGCCGCGGCGATAGGCCGTAGCAACTCCGCATCCATGGTGCGTCAGCGGGCTAGTGCAGCAGGCCGAGCGTGTTGGTGGCGTCGTCGACGAAATACACGCCGCCGCCGTAACTCGGCTTGACCGCGAGGCCGAACAGAGCGCCAGCGCCCTCGGGGGATCCTGAGGTGTCCAGGAAGAGCGAGAAGATCTGGGCGCCGGCCGGAGTTGTCTCCACGATCTTGCCGTCGCCGCCGTTAACCGTGAGGATGTGCCCGTTCGGCGCGATGGCGAGCCCGAGCGGCATGTTGAGCTCGCCACCCTTGGTTACCAGTGCGCCCTGGCCCGCGCTTCCTAGCCGGCTGACCGCGTTCGGGATCGCGAAGATTCGGCTTGTCAGCGTCTCGGCGACGTAGAGCGTGCCATGCCGCCCCAGCCCGAGGCCGGTAGGCCCGAGCAAGAAGGCGGTGGGATCAGTGCGCTGCGGATAGCCCGAGCCGATTCTCGTCGACGCGACGACCGAAGGCGGCCCGAACCTGTGCAGCCGCAGCGTCAGGCGGAGCACGTAGCCCTTGCGCACGACGTTGCCGTTGGCGGCAACCGTGCCCTTGAGCACATTGCTCACGAACAGGAACGCAAAGCGGCCGCGCGTGACGGCGGCCGAGTCCCACGGGCCGTTGATGCCGTATCCGCTGATGGTCTCCTTCACCTGGCCGTTGCTGTTCAGCACGATCAGGCAGCCGGCCTTGGCCGTAGCGGCCTGACCATTCGTCGACGGCACGCTGCCCACGACAACCCAGCCGCCTGGCAGTACCTCTAGTGCCGTGGTGAGGCCAACGCCACCAGGGCAGGAGCCCGGCAGCCTGCTCGCCTTGATCCGGGCGAATAGCGTCAGGTGGCCGCCCGGAGTGATCTGGACAATTGTCTTGCCGGTCCCCTGCAGGTTGCCCTTGTTGTTGAAGTTACTGATCAGGATGTTGCCTGCCTGCAGGCGGCCGGTGCTGTGCTGGATGACGACAATGCCGTACGGGTTCACGTCCCCGTTGCGCGGCACCGTCGATGCGATGGTTGAGATGTTGCTAAAGCGACTCAGATAGGCAGTGGATCCGGCTGGCCGGGCCAATGCGCTGGGTGCCGAGGCTAAGCCGAGACTAGTGATCACCCCGGCAGCCGCGGCTACTGCCGCGATGCGATGTCGTGCGGGCATGGGTGCTCCCTTCGAGGCTGGCCGGCCTGTCGAAGCCAGCCAGTAGGAACGGGCGACCGCGACCGCCGGGCGGAACGGCGAGGTGTGCCGTTGCCGCCTCTCAAGGTAGAGGGAATCACTCCATGCGGTTGACTGAACACGCGCAGTAGCGACAGTGCACCGAGGGCCCTGGCGGTTTTGTCCGGCTAGCGGAGGAAGCGCTCCGCTGCCGACGGGTACTCGTGGATCTCGTCTTTGCTGAACCAGACGTCGATCTCATGCGCGGCGTCCTCGGCGTTGCCCGAGGCATGCACGAGGTTGGCCACGGCGATGCCGCGCTCGTTGGCGTATGCCTTGCTCATGTGGGCGAAGTCACCCCGGATGGTGCCGGGCGGCGCCTGGTCGGGATAGGTCGAGCCAACGAGCTTTCGCGTGCAGGCGACTGCCTCGACGCCCTCGAGCACGAGAGCGAGCACCGGACCGCTCTGCATGAACTCGGCCATGGCGTTGTACACGCCAGCCCCGAAGCGCTCCTCCAGGTCGAAGTAATGCCGCCTGGTGAGGTCGGCATCCATCCAGACCATCTTGCCAGCGACCACCTTGAGCATGGCGTCTTCGAATCGTGTGAGCACGCGCCCGATCACGCCCCGAGCCACGGCGTCGGGCTTAAGCAGCACCAGGGTGCGCTCGAGTCCGGTGTCGTTACCCATTGATGTTCCTCTCAAGTCGGTCTGCCCGCAGCGTTGCCGGCCCGCACAGCTTAGCGACGTTGCTGCCGTGCCCAGTCGTCAACGTGACAGAGCCCACTTCGGCGATGACAGAGCGGCGTGTCGGCAGTGACTTTACGGCCGTGCTCAGGCCAGCGAACGCCCGGTCCGGCAGCTCGCAGAACACATTGGTGCGCTTGTACTCCATATTCTCGCTAGTCTCCTAAGTGCCGGTTACATCGGCCCTGGCAGCGCGAGCCGGGGCGAACCCGACGATCCAGGGACCCCGGTCGAGCCCCGATGATCTCCGGCCAGGTCCCGGTTAGGCAGATGCTCGTGTATGACACCTGGGCAGCCAGAGACCTGCCCGTGCTGGACGCGACCGTCGGCTTGCTTGAGCACAGCTACATGGTCACCGTCACCGATATCGCTGCCCAGGCTGGCCTCGAGCCGTCCGTGGTGGCGCAGGCGCTCGAGGCGCTCGACCCGGTCTACGTGGACTTCAGGAAGACCACGACCGGTGGCGACCCTCGCTTCTGGTATGTCTTCAAGGTAACCCCGGAGGCCAGGCGAGCCGTCGGTCAGTGGCCGACCGCCGAGGCGCTGGCTTCCCGGCTCGCCGACGAGCTGGCAGTGGCGGCCCAGCAGGAGTCCGACCGCGAGCGTCAGGGACTGCTCGCCTACGCGGCCCGGCTCATCGGCGACACCCTGCGCGACGCCACCGTGCGCGCCGCCGGCGCGGTGCTGGCACCCGCGTTCGGCGGCATTCCGCTGCCGGAGAGGGGCCAGCCGCTGCCGCCGCCGCAGCCGCAAGAGGAGCCGGAATTCGCGAGCCTCGTCCCGCTGCCCGAGCTGCCCGAACTGCTGCGGCCAGACCGGGCGGCTTCGGGGCCGCCGCCCGAGCCTGAGCCCGCACCCGAGCCCGAGCCCTCGCAGGCGCTCGCGCCCGAGCCCGCACCACAGCCGGAGCCGGAGCCCACGGCCGCGGTCTCTGACCTGAACCCGTGGCCCGAGCGGCCCGACGCGGCCGAGCCGCAGCCGAGTGCCCAGGGTGACCACGACGACGCGGACTCCGCCGCCACCGACCTGGACCTGGTGCAGTCGCGCGGCGACGCGGCGACCGCTAGATGACCCCGCCGTCCGCCGGAGTGGGCTTCTTCCACTTGCCGTTCGGCGGGCGGCCGGTCGGCGGCCGGAGCGGCGGGATGGCCTTGCGCTCATGCCGCCGCGGGCCGGACCACAGGGCAGGCACGGCGTCCACGGCTCGGGCGATGGCGAAGGCCGCATCCTCGTAGTTGACCCGCCAGCCGACGAAGTCGGGCCAGGCGTCCTCAGGATTGCGCTCGATCAGGAAGTCGACTTCCTCCAGCCGGCTGATGGCCTCGAGGAAGTCCTCGTAGCTGATCTTGATGCCCTGGTCGGGGTCAGGCTCCAGCGGAATCTTGAATCCCATCGCCCTGGCGACGTCGCCGAAGCACGTGAACCCGGCCCGCAGGCAAAGCCTGGCCGGCACCACCGGCGCCGTCGACGGATTGAGCGAGAGCATCAGCGCGGCGGAGTCGAGCACCGCCAGCAGCGATGTGACCCAGGACGACAGGGCCTTTGGCGACCGGAACCAGACCAGCGGCAGGTAGGTGGTATGACTCTCACCGACGTCGGCCGCCCACCTTTCCCAGGTGGCGTACAGGTCAGGCAGCGTGTTCACGGTGGAGACGCCCGAGCCGAGTGCGTAGTGGGTGCGGGCGAGCAATTCAGGCCCCCAGGCCGGGAAACCACCGCGGTCGTTGAGTAGCGCGACCTCGTTCTCCCGCCGGTTGAACGCCGAGTACAGCGTCGGCAGGTACGCGATCTGCAAGGTGACCGTGATGAGCGCCGTCAGCGAGGCGACGTCGAGGATGGCCGTCTGCGGTCCGCCCCTAGCCAGGTCCGACCCGATCTCCCAGATGCCGGGCCCGGCGAGCCGGAAGGCGTCTGTGATGCCGCCATGCACCAGCGGCCAGAAAATGAGGCTGAAGCCGACGAAGAACATCGAGAGCCACGCGATGATCTGGCAGAGCAGCAGCGTGGCCGCATGGGTGGCCAGGATCCGGTCGCGGCGGCGGAAGTCCACCTTCACCGGCGTGGTGATCAGTATGTAGGCATGGTTGACCAGCTGATCGACTCGCGCGGTCAGCCAACTCCCCACAGAGCGGGGCACGATTAGCGTGCCGATCACGCTGCTCGCGGAGGTACCGACGAGCAGCACCCCGGCGGCCGCGGCCACCCAGCGTGCGGCCAGCGGAACGACCATGTTTCTCCTCGCAACAACGGCACAGCGGATGCGGCGGAGACTAGCGCACCGGCGCCGTCGGACGATCCGCCGGTACGCGCATCGCCGCAATTCGGCGGAGCAGGTGGCGCTGAGCCAGTGGCTGCTTACGATGAG
>DATHQE010000507.1:0-4447 GCA_035483035.1 Streptosporangiaceae bacterium
AGCCCGGCGCGCCAGGCTCGTGCACGAGGCGCAGGTGCCGGCCGAGACGTGGACCGCAGTGGCCGCCGGATCGACGGTCACTGAGCGCTATCTGCCGGTGCGCCGGGCCGGCGTCTACGTCCCAGGCGGGCTGGTGGCTTACCCCTCGTCGGTGCTGATGAACGTCATCCCGGCCCAGGTGGCCGGCGTCGCCGAGATCGCGGTCGCCTCGCCGCCGCAGGCCGAGCACGGCGGCCTGCCGCACCCGGCGATCCTCGCCGCGTGTGCGCTGTTCGGCATCACCGAAGTGCACGCGGCGGGCGGCGCGCAGGCCATCGCGATGCTCGGGTACGGCACCGACGAGTGCGCCCCGGTCGACGTCATCTCCGGGCCGGGCAACGTCTACGTCGCGGCGGCCAAGCGGATGCTGCGCGAGCGCGTCGCCGTCGACGCCGAGGCTGGCCCGACCGAGATCGCCATCGTCGCCGACGACGGCGCGGACGCCGGCTTCATCGCCGCCGACCTCGTCGCCCAGGCCGAGCACGACCCGCTGGCAGCGTGCCTGCTGATCACCACTAGCGCGGCGCTGGCCGACCGAGTGGAGACCGAGCTGGCCAAGGCGGCGGCGCAGGCGCGGCACGCCGAACGGGTCCAGGCCGCGCTGGCCGGGCAGTCAGCCTGCGTCATTGTCGACGACGCGAACGCCGCCCTCGCGGTGTCCGACGCGTGGGCGCCTGAGCACCTGGAGATCCAGGCAGCGGACGCGGCGATCCTGGCCCGCCGGGTGCGTAACGCCGGGGCCATCTTCGTCGGGCCGTGGGCGCCGGTGTCACTCGGCGACTACCTGGCGGGTTCGAACCACGTCCTGCCGACCGGAGGCACCGCCCGCTACACCGGCGGCCTGTCGGTGCTCACCTTCCTGCGGTGCGTGCACCTGGTGGAGTGCGACCAGGCCGCGCTAGCCGACGCTGCGCCGTACATCGACGCCCTCGGCGGCGCCGAGGACCTGGCTGCCCACGTCCAGGCCGTGCGGGTGCGTGTGCCGGACAGCGGAGATCAGCGATGACGGCCGCGGACCAGGCAGCTGCGGCGACCCGGCCCGATCAGCCGACCCGGGCCGGGCTGCCGATCCGCGCCGACCTGGCCGGCCGCCAGCCGTACGGCGCGCCGCAGCTTGACGTGCCGGTCCGGCTCAACACCAACGAGAATCCGTATCCGCCGTCGGCGGCCCTCGTAGCTGACATCGCGGCGGCGGTCCGTGACGTGGCCGGCGGCCTGAACCGGTATCCGGACCGGGACGCGGTCGCGCTGCGGACGGCGCTGGCCGGCTACCTCGGGCACGGGCTGACCGCGGCCAGCGCCTGGGCGGCCAACGGCTCGAATGAGATCATCCAGCAGATGCTGCAGGCGTTCGGCGGGCCAGGCCGCAGCGCGCTCGGCTTCGAGCCGTCGTACTCCATGCACCCGCTGATCGCGCAGACGACGTCGACGCGGTGGATCGCCGCACAGCGGACGAGCGACTTCAGCCTCGATCCCGGCCAAGCCGCCCAGGAGGTTCGCCGCCACCAGCCCGACGTGGTGTTCCTGACCTCGCCTAACAACCCCACCGGGTCGGCGACGCCGCTGGCGGTCATAGAGGCGGTCTGCGCCGCGGCGCCAGGCATGGTCGTGATCGACGAGGCTTACGCCGAGTTCGCCAGGGACGCCGGCGGCACCGCGCTGGCCCTGCTGCCTCGCTATCCGCGACTGGTCGTGGTGCGAACGATGTCCAAGGCGTTCGCGATGGCCGGCGCGCGCGTCGGCTACCTCGCCGCGGACCCGGAGGTGGTGGATGCGCTGCTCCTGGTACGGCTGCCCTACCACCTGTCCGCGGTGACCCAGGCGGTCGCGCTGGCGGCGCTTCGGCACTCAGCCGAGCTGCTGTCATCGGTCGCCGCCATTCGCGCGGAACGCAACCGCCTCGTCGGCGACCTGCGCGGCCTCGGCCTGACCGCGCCGGACTCCGATGCGAACTTCGTGCTGTTCGGCCGGTTCGCTGACCGGCATGCGGTCTGGCAGGAGCTGCTCGACCGCGGCGTCCTGGTCCGCGAGACTGGTCCGCCGGAATGGCTGCGCGCCAGCATCGGTACCGCGAAGGAAACGGCCACGTTCCTGTCCGAATTGACCGGTGTACTCGACGGCGGCGCGCGGTTGGTGCGGCCGTGACCAGGACGGCCAGGATCGGGCGGGTCACCGGCGAGACGCAGGTTCTGGTCGAGCTCACCCTCGACGGTGCCGGCGTCGGCAGGGCCGAGACAGGCGTGCCGTTCTTCGATCACATGCTGGCCCAGCTCGGGCGGCACGCGCTGGTCGACCTGACGGTCCAGGCGCGCGGCGACATCGAGGTGGACGCGCATCACACGGTCGAAGACACGGCGATCGCGCTCGGCCAGGCGCTGCGCGAGGCGCTGGGGGAGAAGCTCGGCATCTGCAGGTTCGGCGACGCGCTGGTGCCGCTGGACGAGACGCTCGTGCGGGCGGCCGTCGACCTGTCGGGGCGGCCGTACGTCGTGCATACCGAGCCGGACGGCATGTCGCCGCTGATCGGCACATACGACACGACACTGACCCGGCACTTCTTTGAATCGCTCGCCCACTCCGCGGCCATCTGCGTCCACCTCGATGTGCTGCGGGGGCGCAATCCGCATCACATCGTCGAGGCCCAGTTCAAGGCGTTCGCCCGGGCGCTGCGAATGGCCGCGGCACCGGATCCCCGTTCGGGCGGCCAGGTGCCGAGCACGAAAGGCGTGCTATAGGCCAACGAGACCATGATCCTGTAAATAGATCCGGCGCCGGTGCCGCATTTCTTTACAGGATCATGGACGTTATGCTCAGTTCTCCGACCATATGGGGCTAAGCCCGCACACCACAGGACGGTGCATGCGCAAATGAATTCTGATGTGCCGGGGGCCGAGGAGCAGCAGGCAGCCACGACCGCCCGCCAAGCCGCCCGGATAATGACACTGGCAGGGCTGGCCATCATTGCGCTTGGCGTGGTGTATTTCTTCCTGCCAGCGCACGGCAGTCACCTCGTGCACCGGATCGCTGGGATCGTCGTCGTCTTCGGCGGCCTGTTCGTGGCCGGCTGGGGAGCGCAGATGCGACGGCGTCTCCGGTAACTCCGCGCTAGATCCGCGATCACGGCGCCCGCTTCGCCTGGAGCCAGCGCTCAGCTGCCCCGGAGGTTGCCGATGCCGAGCGAGCCAGGGCGGACGCGCGCCGCCTCTTCTTGCTCGCGGACGTAGGCCTCGGGGTCCCGGTCCACTGGCCGGACGCCGGCGAAGTTCCGCGCTTCGAACGCGGCGAACTCCACCGCCAGCGCGTGCCGCACGGCGAGGCTGACCCGGCGGCGGAAGTCGGTCAGGCCCTCCCGCTCCTCCTCGGCCATATGGTCGGAGTTTGCCCGGTTCGCCCCGGCGACCGCGTCGAGCCAGCCCTGACTGCCGACCCGGTGCTGGGCGACGACGGCAATAGCGTCCCTGATCTCATTGTGGTCGTGGATCGCGTCGAGCGTCTCCGGCTCCGCGGTGCCGAGCGGCTGCGGTCCCACGGCCAGCCCGACCAGTTCGGGGTAGAAGATCGCTTCTTCGGCTGCCGCGTGCACTTCGAGGAGGACCGCGAGGCGCGCCCAGATATCGCCGAGGGCGGTCACGTTCGCGGCGTCGATCTGCTCGAGGATCGCGAAGCGACGACGCTGCTCGTGATGGTCGTCGAGGATCAGCTGAGTGATGTCCATGGTGTCTCCCGGCGTCGCGAGTTTCTCCGTGTCGCACGGTACCGGTCGCACGGTACCGGTCGCACGGCACCCGGCGCCGCCAGGCCCGACCCCGGCGGCCAGTCGCGCCGGTCGATAGCCTGGACATGGGCCCGGCCGCCGTCGGCCGGGCCAGTGTGCGACTAGGAACAGGAGCCGCCGTGACCAGCCGTCGGCCGAGCGTGGTCGTGCTCGACTACGGCTCGGGCAACCTGCGGTCAGCGCAGCGCGCCCTCCAGCGGGCTGGCGCGAATGCCGAGATCAGCGCGGATGCTGACGCGGCGCTGCGAGCCGACGGGCTGGTCGTACCGGGCGTCGGGGCGTTCGCGGCGTGCATGGCCGGCCTGCGGGCAGCCGGGGGCGACCAGGTCATCGCTAAGCGGCTGGCTGACGCCCGGCCCGTCCTTGGTATCTGCGTCGGCATGCAGATCCTGTTCGGCGCTGGGCAGGAGCACGGCGAGACAACCGCCGGCGTGGGCTGCTGGCCTGGCGTGGTACGCAAGCTGACCGCTCCCGTCCTGCCGCACATGGGCTGGAACGGGGTCATCGCCCCCTCGGACTCTCGTCTGCTCGCGGGCATCGGCGCCGACGCCATGTTTTACTTCGTGCACTCCTACGCCGCGACGCAGGTCCCGTCCAGGCCGGGTGAACCCGAGCCCGTCGTGGGCTGGACCA
>DATHQE010000508.1:0-4316 GCA_035483035.1 Streptosporangiaceae bacterium
GTGCTGGGGTTGACTTTCCGCAGCTGCTTGCTGAACGGCAGCATGTTGTCGCGCGCCATCGAGTACGCCAGCCGGGCTTGCGCGCCTGCGCCGACGACGAGGATCGCAAACATCGAGAAGATGACGAACGCGACGAACACCTTGACCAGCCACGATGGCAGCCAGTAGCCAGCGATCACCAGCAGCGGCAGGCCCGGTGCCTCGACGGCTTTCAGGCTCGGGATCGCCACCGTGAAGCCGATCAGAGCGATCATGCCGAGGACGGCGGAGCCGCCGACCGCCCACAGCACGCCGCGCGGCACGCTTTGCCGGGGGTTGACGGCGTCCTCCGACATGTCCGCGGCGAGCTCGAAGCCGACAAGGGTGAACGCGCCCATGAGGCCAGCCAGCGCGAACGCGTAGATCGTCGGGTTGTGCAACGTCGACGTCGTGTTCGTGAGAATGCTCGCGCCGTAGGGCGTCGGCTTGGTCTTCAGCGCCCAGAGGATGAACAGCAGTACGCCGAAGACGACGGTGCCGATGATCTCGGTGAAGACGGCGATGTTATTGACGCGCGCGGCCACCTGGATGCTGATGATGTTGAAAATGACCGGCAGCACCATGAGGATGAGCGCGACCGCGAACACTAGCCTGGCACTCGGGTTGGTGACATTGAACTCGCTCAGCAGCAGCGGCGATGCGACGCCCAGCATGATGGCCCCGCCGCCGACACTCATGTACAACAGCCCGGCGAACCCGACGAACCAGCCGTAGCTCGAGTTCACCAGCCGGGAACTCCACTGGTAGGCATACCCCGCGAGCGGGATCCGGGTACCGAGCTCCGCCACCACGAGGGCGATCATCATGTTACCGACGCCGACAATCGGCCAGGTCCAGATGGAAGCCGGCCCCCAGTAGGAGAGCCCGAAGCCGTAGTTGAGGAAGATGCCCGTCGTGATCGAGATGATCGAGAACGCGATCGCGAACATGGAGAAGAACCGCAGCGTCCTGCGCAGCTCGGGCTTGTAGCCCGCCTTGGCCAGGATGGCCTCCTCGCCATTGCCCGCCGCTACGGCCACACCGGCTGGCCTGGCGGAGTCATCAGTGCTCATGTGATCCCTCCTTCTTGTCGTGCCCGGACGGCGGCAAAGGCCTCATCAGTCGCGGCGAGGGCCTTGGCCAGGTCTGCGTCGGTCATCGCCGCAGAGATAAACCAGTTGTGTCGCGGATGCAGGTAGAGCCCGGCGCGGATCGCGGCCGCTGCGAATACGCTGCCGAGCGCGTGATCGCGATCGCCGGCGAACGTCAGGTAGGGCATCGCCGCCGGGCCGGTGTAGTTCACCTCGATGCCGCGCGCGGCTGCCTGCTCGAGAACGCCGGCGCGCAGTGCCGTCCCGGCCCGGTCCATGGCTTCGATCGCACCCTCGTCGCGCAGCGCGCCGATGGTCGCGATCGCCGCCGCCATGGCCGCCGCCGAGAACCAGAACGACCCGGTGACGAAGATGCTCGCGGCCGCGTCCCGGTAGCGGCCCGACCCGAGTACCGCGGCCAGCGGATGGCCGTTGGCGATTGCCTTGCTCCAGGCCGACAGGTCCGGCAGCACTCCGACCGGTTCCCAGCTGGAGCCGAGGTGTAGCCGGAATCCGCACCGGACGTCGTCGAGGATCAGCGCCGCGCCGGTCTGCGTGCACAGTTCGCGCAGGCCGCGGGCGAAGGCCGGATCGACGAGTTCCTGGTCGTAGCCGGCGTCGTGCTTGAACGGGCTGACGACGATGCCCGCCAGGTCGGCGCCGGCCTCGCGCGCGGCAGCCGTGACCGACTCCAGGTCGTTGAACGTGTAGTGGCCCAGGTTGGCCCGGTCCGCGGTGGTGACGCCGGCCAGCCGCGGCGTGCACCACGGCGCCGCGCCGTGGTACGCGCCCCTCGCGACCAGGATGCGCGACCGGCCCGTCTCCGCCCTGGCGATCGTGCAGCAGATCGTCGTGGCATCGGTGCCGTTCTTGGCGAACATGGCCCAGTCGGCGTGCTGCACGGTCGCTACCATCAGCTCGGCCAGCTCGACCATGACCGCGCCCGGCCCGTTCTGGCAGTCGCCCAGCTCGGCCTGTGCCCTGGCCGCTGCCTCGACGGCCGGGTGCCGGTGCCCGAGCACCACCGGGCCGTAGCTGCACATCAGGTCGACGTACTCGTTGCCGTCGACGTCCCAGATTCGCGCGCCCCGTCCCCCGCGCATGAACTGCGGGTATTCCGGCGGCAGCGGCCCCGCGGACTGATGCCCGTACATGCCGCCGGGAATGACCGCCCTGGCTCGCTGGCGGAGTCGGCCGTCGACCTCGCGCGGCCTGTTAGCACGGCTGGTAGCCGGAGAAAAGTGCCCCGGTATCAATTGCTCGGTCATGCCACGTGCTCCTCTGTCTCCTTCGCCGCCGTCGCTGCTGTGGCGGATAGTGCCGCCGCCTCGATTCGGTCCGCGGCCGGGGCATTCGACGTCCGCAGGATCTCGACGGCGTGCGCGAGGTCTCGCAGCCCGGCGTCGGACCCGAGCCCGGTCGCCACCAGCGAGCCGCACGCGACGCCGAGCCACGCGGCGTCCACCTCGTCGCAGCCCAGCAGCAGGCCGGTCAGCATCCCGGCGTTAAATCCGTCGCCGCAGCCGGTCGTATCGACCACGGCTACCTCGATGGCCGGAATATGGATCAGCCCGCCGCCCGCCGTGACCAGGCAGCCGTCGCCGCCGAGCGTCACGGCGACGCCCCCCGTGCCGAGCGCCAGCACGTCGGCGATGGCCAGGTCGAGATCGGCACGTCCGGTCAGCGCGCGCAGCTGGTCACTGTTCGGCCAGAACCAGTCGGCACCGGCCAGCGCGCCGCAGATTCGCGCGAACTCGTGCTCGCTGCCCGGGTGCAGCACATCGACGGCGACCAGCCCACCGGCTTGCTTGGCGGCAGCGACCACGGACGTCAGGTCACCGGCGGTCAGTCCGGCCATCGCGTCCGGGCCGCCGAGCAGCATGGCGTCGCACTCGGCCAGCCGCGCCAGCTCCAGATCGGCCAGCTCAAGCAGTCGCGTCGCGCCCGGCACGTGCCAGGCGGGCCGCTCGCCGCTGGGACGGATCGGCAGGATGGTCGCCGACGTCTGCGCGCCGTTCTTCCTGACCAGTCCGCTGGTATCGATCTGGTACCCGGCCAGGGCCATGAGCAGGATCTCGCCGAGCAGGTCCGCGCCGATCGCGCCGAATACGCTCACGCTCGCGCCCAGCTTCGCCAGGTCGACGGCGGTTCCGGCCGCTGTGCCGGCCGCGGTGGCCCGGATCTCGGTAAGCCGCGCGCTGCCTTGTCCGGCCGGGATTGCCTCGACCGGCCGGCCGAGCACGTCGACAATGTGCGGACCGAGGACGGCAACTCGCGGCCGGCTCACCGCTGGCGCCGTTCCCCGTAACGGCGTCGCCGGGCCTCCGCCGATACCTCGTCGAGCTCGGCCTGCGTCAGGATGTGCGGCTCACCGTAGCTGCACGCCAGCCGGAACACCCTGGCCAGCCATTCGAGCAGCAGCGCGCGATCGTAGGCCTCGGCCAGAGTCCGGCCGTAGCAGATGGCCCCGTGGTTCTCCAGGATCGCGGCCGAGCGGTCTGCGAGGGCGGCGACCGCCGCCTCCGCCAGGCCAGCCGACCCGAACCTGGTGTATCCGGCCACGCGGATCGGCCCGCCGAGGCCGGCGATCGCATAGTGCACGGCGGGCAGCTCGTCGTTGGCTGCCGACAGCGCGATCACCTCGGCGGAGTGCGTGTGCACAACCGCCGCCGCGCTCGTTCCCAGGTAGACGGCCAGATGCATCGGCAGCTCGCTGGACGGGGTCTCGCCCGCATCCACTTCCTCGCCCGTCAGCGTGACCACGCAGATGTCCGACGGGGTCAGCTCGCTGTAGCGAACGCCCGACGGTGTAATCGCGATCAGGTCACCGACGCGCACGCTCATGTTGCCCGCCGCGCCGACAGCTAGCCCGTCCGCGATCAGGCGCCCGCAGTAGCTGACCAGCTGCTCACGAGCCGCTTGCAGCTCACCATTCGCATGCATTACAACGGATGTTAGACGGACGTCCGACAAAAAAATAGACGCCAAATCGCTGGCGAACCTCACCTCGCTGGCCGACACACGAAGCGGAGCACGATGCCCAAGATCGTCGACTGGGACGAGCGGCGGGACGAGATCCTGTCAGCTACCTGGCGGGTGATCGCGCGAGACGGCATCACCGGCGCGACCATCCGGGCGATCGCCAAGGAAGCCAACTGCTCGCGCGGGATACTCGGGCACTACTTCGACGACAAGGCCGACATCCTG
>DATHQE010000509.1:0-3523 GCA_035483035.1 Streptosporangiaceae bacterium
TCGGCGGCTGAGCATGGACGAGCCCCGTGCCGTCGTCGCACGGGGCTCGTCCTCGTTCGGCCTAGGTCAGGCCCTGGCCTTCAGCAGTGGCCTGCCCAGGGGCACGGCCTTCCCGCCCGTGGCCAAGGATGCGGTGCCGAAGAAGATGTAGATGCCCACGGTCGCGAACAGCAACGCGGTGGCACCGGCGGCCTTGACGAGATTCGGCTCCACCTGGATCGTGCCGATCAGGAGCAGGATCAGGGCGACGTCGACGAGCACCAGCACTGCGGTAAAGGCCAGGGCCAGCCGCAAGGTCGCCACCGCCAGCATGCTGATGATGACAATCCAGGCGGTCAGGAACAGCTCCGTACTCGACTTGACGTCGGCGATTCCTACACCGAACCAGCCGTGTTGGAGCCCCAGCACGAAGAACGCATAGCTGAGCCAGAATCCGGCGAAGACGCCTAGCACTGCCGCCACGGCAGACTGGCCGACGGCTATGGCCCAGACCGTCGCGATGAGCAGCCCTGCCGCGGTAGCGGCCAGGATGATCGGGAGCGACGCACCGGTGCCGAGCGGCGAGACGAATCCAACTAGCACCATGCCGAGTGCCACTGACCCCACGATGAAGGCTGGCAGCCCCAGCGACAATGGGTCGCCCGCCAGCGGGCCGGTGATTTCCGGCGTGGCCTCGGCCTCGATCGGGCCTGGCTGCGTGCCCTCGTAGGTACCGTGCTGCGCAGCCTCGTACGCACTTTGCTGGGCAGGGACGGCCGGGCCTTGCTGCTGCGTAGCTGTCGCCCCTGTCGAGCCTTCTCGCTGTGCGGAGTTGGAACCTGGATCGAAGGTCATTGCTGCTCCTTCGCTGGATGAAGGCGAGAGCCCACGGGACACGTGGACTATGAATCAGGCCTATGCCGCTCCGGGCGCCTCGCTGCTCTCAAATTGAGTCAGTTTCAGGCGCGTGCCGTCGCTGATCTCGGCTAAGTCGTCGATATCCCGTATTCATGCATTTTGCGGTAGATAGTCGCACGGGACATGCCCAGCGACTCCGCCGCCCTGGCCTTGTTTCCGTCCGTGTCCAGGAGCCGCTGCACAATGGCGTCGCGCTCCAGGGCTTCGAGCGGGCGGAGCAGTCGGCGGCTGACCGTCCAGCACTCCGGGGGCAGGTCTTCCGGGCGAATCGAGCCAGCCCGCCTGCGCTGCACGATGCGCCTGATGACCTGCCATAGCTGCTCGACGTTGCCTGGCCAGCTAGACCGCATGAGCAGTTTCATCGCTTCCGGCGAGCAGGTCAGGCGGCCCTGCTGACTCAGTTTGCCGAGGAAGAACTGGGTCAATTCCGGCAGGTCCTCGATGTGATGACGCAGCGGAGGCAACGCCACGGTGGTGGGGAACAACCGCAGTATCTCGGTGAGGGCAGCGCTCGGCTGGGTCAGCGTCACCGCCACCCACATCCCGTGCTCCGCCGTGCTGTGCTCCCCCGTGCCGCGCTCCACAGCCCCGTGATTCGCTGTCCGGTCCGTAGCCGCGCCGGGCCGCGCCTCTTGCAGCGCGGCGGCCAGGGCATGCGTCTGGCGCGGCCCGAGATGGTCCACGTGCCGGAGGACTAGGTCGCCTTCGGCGTCCAGCAGTGCTCGGCGGACCTGGCGCAGCCAGTCCTGCGCGCCCGCCTCGGGGGCGTCGAGTACATCGAATCGCCGGGCCGGGTTGCGGCGCTGGTGCACTGCGCGGGCTAGCGCCAGCTTGCCAACTCCGGGCTCGCCTTCCAGTGCCAGCCACTCGCCTGCCTCGTACGACTCCTGCACTTGCTGCGAGCTACGCAGCCACAGGGCCCCCGACCCCACGATGCCTGGCAGGAGCATCCGCGCCGGCGGCGGTGTATCCCCGGCGGCTCGGGGTGGCTCCAGCAGCTTGACCTGCACCACGCCGCCCTGAGCGCCAGCAGGCTTCGCGCTGCCGGCCGGGCGGCAGTGCATCCGTGCGGTCAGTCCAGTGGGCAACTCGACCTGGATAGCGTTAGTCCGCCCGCCAGCCAGTACCTCGCTGGCGTACCCCAGCAGCACCTCCTGGTCTCCCTGCTCCAGGACGTGCCGGGCCTGGTCGTTCATCATGACCACGGCCTGGTTGAGCGCCAGCACGATGCCGCTGCTGTGCCGGCAGGCGCGCAGGTAGTTCTGCAGTAGATCAAGCTCCTCCGCGCTCGACTCGGTCAGCAATGCTCGGGTGACCTGATCGGCGATCGTCTTGGCCAGCGCCATCAGTAGCCGGTTGTCATCCCGGCACCAGCAGGCCAGTCCGACGGCCCCGACCAGCTTGCCGGAGATCGGGTGGTAGAGCGGGACTCCCACGCTCATCAGGTCCGCTAGCTGCTCCGTGTAGTGCTCGTGCCCGCCGACGCAGGCCGGCTGGCCGCCCTCTAGCGCGGTGCCGATGCCGTTCGTGCCGACCGACGCCTCCGCATAACTGAATCCGCTGGCCATCATGACCTTGTCGAGATGCCGCTCAAGATCATCGTCCATGGTCATCCTGCTGAGCACGACCCCGGCGGCGTCGGCCAGGATCGCGCTGACTGGGTGGTCCGCGAGGTTGTCGCGCAACTGGCCGAGTACCGGCAGCGCGCTGCGCATGAGCGGAGTGTCAAGGTCGGGATCGCGGACGTAGGGCGACTCGATACGGTCGGCGGCCACGCTCCACTCCCGCGATCGTCGCCAGGACGCCAGAATCGCCTCGCGCACCTCGGGCGGGCGCGCCGAGCCCTGCGCCAGGAATGTCTCTCTGGCCTGGGCTATCTGGCTGTCCGGCGATGTTCCGCAGACGGACGCCATCGCCCCTCCTGCCTCCCGCCACCATGGGACTGGCCCGCGGGCGGGCTTTCGCGGCGCCAGGTCTGGCCAATACAGCAGCGCCGACGATGAATCCAACGTGTGGTAAACCATGCCCGCGCGCCCGGTGGCACACTCCCCCGAGGCCGCTTTCGCGTCTCATGGCGAGACGGTCGCGCGGCCTGAGCGGCGTTTAATAGAGGACTGTGCCTATTCCGGGCGGGCGGAGGTGCGTGATGAGCAGTTCAGCAGAGCCGGATAATGAGCGATATAACCCATGGACCGTTGTAAATCTTGTATTTCAACACCTAGCTGACGAAGGATTGCATCCCATCCTCGGTGACTCCGGGAATCCGGGTGAGCCGGCCGCGGCATTGCTAATCGCCCTCGGGATCGAGCCTTATGTGGAGGGCAGTCGCCAGGCCCGCCAGCAGGTCCAGGCCCAGCTCGACGAGCTCCGCGCGGCCTTCTTCGGCGAGAGCAGTGCGAGCCACGGCGAGCGCTGAGTCGCTGGCCAGGCTATTACCGGTGAGTCAACTGGCTGTCTCAAGTTGAGAGCCCCAGGCCAGCCTGGACGTGTTTCTAATAGCGTGACGAGTTTCGGGTTCGGGCTGCCGCGGCCGCTATATCCCCGGCCCGGCGCAGGGCAGGCGCGGGGGCGCCGGAAACTACCGAAGCACAAAAAGGGGTGGGCGATGAGTCGCCAGAGTGTCGCA
>DATHQE010000510.1:0-8129 GCA_035483035.1 Streptosporangiaceae bacterium
GTCGGTCGGGCTGAACTGGATGAACTCGCTGCCGGTGGCGGCCGCTGGCACGTGGCCCGGCGACATGTAGTACGCGTCCCCGGCCTGATAGACCTCCTGATGATCGGCATAGGAGACCGTCAGTGAGCCGGCGAACAGATAGCCCCAGTGCGGGCACTGGCAGCTGTCGCCAGGAAGGCCCTTGAGCATATGCGCGAGCGAATGTCCCTCGCGGATGGTGACGAACTCGGCCGTGTAGCCGTCGAGCTCGCCTTGGTGATCGACTGCCGGACCGAAGTCCTCGACCTTGGGCGCTGTGTCCTTGGAGAAAGCGGGCATCATGTGCTCCTTCGCGGGCTGACGAGCTTTTTTCCACCGTAGCCAGCGGCCTGGGCGGACCACATGAGGCAGTTGCCCCATGTTCGGCGCCTGCCTACTCGACGTCGGGAAGCAGGCCGTTGCGCACCGCGAACAGACTGGCCGTAACTCTGCTTGAAGCGTCGATCTTGATGTAAATATGCTCAATGTGATTGCGCGCGGTCTTCGGCGAAATGATCAGCCGGTCGGCGATCTGCCTGCTCGACATGCCCCTGGCCACTAGGCGCAACACGTCGACTTCGCGCGCTGTCAGGCCGGCTGGCTGGTCGATCCGTCGCAGGCTCGGGTGTCCGGCTGCCGACAGCACGGCCTCGGCGGCGTCGGCCGCCAGTTTGCCCGCTACGGCGTCGGCCCTGAGCTCGGCTGCGGCCTGCCCGGCTGTCAGCGCCTCCCGGTATGGCCGCGGTTCACGCATGGACTGATAGGCGTCGGCAGCCCCGAGCACGCGCCCGGCCTTCGTGATGGCGGGACCCGAGAGTCCGCGCGGATAGCCCGACCCGTCAAGCCGCTCGCGCAGCTGGACCGCGATCGCCCCGAGCGGCGCCAGCCAGTCTGACTGGTGCAGCATGCGCTCGGTCAGGTACGGGTGCAGTCGGACACGCTCAAGCTCGCCAGCGCCGAGCGGACCGGGCTTGTCCCAGATCGAGTTGGAGATGCCGAGCCGCCCAAAGCCGCTCACCAGGGCAGCACGACGCAGCTGCGCAACGTCGTCAGCCGGCAGGCCGAGCTGGCGGCCAGCCGAATCCGCCAGCCGGGCGACTGCGCGCGCGTGACCGAGCATGTAGGGCGACTTCAGGTCGACGAAGTTGGCGACGCCGAGGAGGGCAGCGTCAAGCTGTTCCCCGGACAGCGTCCGGCCCAGCGCTGGCTCGGCTCCGATCACTGAATCCCACGTCCGGGCGGTCCCGAGCGAGCCGAGGATCGCCTCCGGGTCGGCCACGATCAGGTCGGCGAGATCCGGATCGAACTGCGAGCCACGGCGCTTGCCGGCCAGCGCGACGGCGGAGCTCAGACCACCGACCCGGTGCGCGACCTCGATGTACTCGGCCAGCTGCGCGAGGCGCGCAGCCACCGGAATCGCGCCGGCGTGCAGCTCGCCCGGCCAGCCGCGGCCATCCCAGCGCTCATACGAGGCGCCGATGGCTGCCTGCACGTCGACGGACAGGCCTATCTCCGCGGCCAGGGACCTCGCGAGCTCGGCGTGATGGCTGATCATCCCGTCTAGCTGACGCCGGCCGGACACGGCAAATTCCAGGCCGACCTGGAATCTGTGCAGGGGTGCGCGCCCGCGGCCGAGATGCCGCATCGCGGCTGCTGCCGCGACGATGCCGCGCTGTTCGTGGTCGTACTTGCCGGACTTGAGGCTGATGTCGTCGCCGAACCACTTCGCCTGTTCGTGCGCGTCGGTGTGGCAGCCGACGTTGACCAGCAGGGCCGTGTAGTAAACGGTGGTCCGGGCCGCCTCGTCCAGGCCCAGCCGATCCGCGAGCCGCAAGGCGATCAGGCACTGCCGCAGTACGTGCTCCATGGGCTGGCCGAAGCCCAGGTCGATACCCAGCGACAGGGACGCGACGAGGTCAGCCAGCCGGACGGTTGACTGGGCCGGGTCCGCGGGTCGCGGCCTGGGCAATTGCCCGGTCACTGTGCGGGCGCGCTCTCAGCCGATGCCATGAACCACTATCTCGCGGTTCCCGCGCTCGCGGTACGCAAGTCCCCGGCCGGCTCAGTCGTTTTCGACGACGAAGTCCCACTTGGCGACGATGTTGTTCCCGTCGGGCGCCCAGCGCATGAGGCCTTCGCCGATGGCCTCGACGGCACGTAGCTCAAAGCTGAGCTTCATGCCTGGTCGCAGGATCTTGGGGGGCTGCGGCTGGCCGGCCACGAACGTCGGCCAGTAGACATGATTGAAGTCGTCGATGCTGCTGAAATCCGACGGCGAGACGGGGACAGACCCGGTGGCGTCAGACATTGTCACGACCCAGGTGCAGGTTGTCGTCGGCGCCTGGTAAGGCAGTCCCTCGCCGGGGACCTGCGGACCCGTCACGGTGATGAGTACCGACCAGGCAGGCGTCTTCACCTCCACGCCGTCGCCCTGGCTGGTGAGGGCTGGCCGCTGGACAGTACCGGTGAGCACGGTGTCGCTGTGGTAATTCAGCGTGTTGCGCGGCAGGAATGACGGGTAACCGCCGAAGTGCTTGGCCTTGCTGGCGGCCGGGTGATGCGGCGCCGAGCCGCACCCGGCCAGGGCCAGCACGACAAGGATGAGCATCACGAAAGCGGCCAGCCGGCCGACCCGGACCTCCGCCGTGATGGCGGAGGCCGGGCCGGACCTGGCTGGTGCGTTGCGAACTAGTGAACTCATGACCGCCCGGACAGCGCGGTCCGGCGGCGGCGCAGGTACCAGAGGTAGCCTGCCCCGGCCGTCAGCGCGAGCAACGGAGTCGCAACCGCGAGTGACATCCGCTGCCAGAGTGGCTGCGGCAGCTGGACGACGTTGAAGGCGTCCAGTTGGAACGGACCAGGCCGGCCGCCAAACGGGTTGTTGAACACGTCCAGGCCGAACGGCCGCAGCCCTGGCTGGGCGGCGTAACCGAGGTGGCCCTGGCCGTCGAGCCCACCCGAAACCGTGCCAGCTGCGAGCTTGGTCCGGTCATGGCCGGACTTGACGTTGAAGATGTCCTCCATCGTCGCCAGCCAGCTGTAGTGGTTGTAGTAGACGTCGGAGACAGTCCCCGGCCTGATGAACGGGCTGATCAGGACGCTGCCGGTGTCACCGCCACCGGTCGTCGGGAGAGTAGCGTTGAACAACGGGTCGGGCGTCTGGCCGGCAGCCAGATCCGACGGGTCGCCTTCAGCGCTCAGCGTGATGCCGCTTACCGGCCCGGTCGGGTCGGCCGCGTTGCCGTTCTGGTCCACGAGCTGGAACGACCCGGTGTCGGCGGCACCGCTGCTGGTGGTCGGGAAGTTCGGCCCGATGTCGGACACGGCGCCGACGAACGAGTTCGCCGGAATGTTGGTGCCCGTCACCTGCCGGCCAGTGTCGTCGGCCACGATCGAGTTATCGGCGATCACGTTAGACGCCGAACTGCCCGTCGCGCCCGCATCGGTGCGCGCACCCGGCGGGCTGCCAGCGCCGCCGCGGACGATGCCGGGCACGCAGTCCGCTGGGACTAGCGCCGGCGTGGTCTGCGTACAGACCGGCGGCCGGTCGACGAAGGCATTGTTGCCAGGTCCGGGGTAGAGCTGGTCACCCTGGGCGTTGGTGCCCAGCGTGGAGTTCGGCCCGGTCGGCTCGAAGTGGACGTTGCGGCCGAACAGGTTCTCGCCGGCCGTGTCGGAGATGATGCTGCTGGTGAAGTTCGGCTGGTCCGACGAGGTCGGGCCGAAGTCGTTGGCGTTGTTGAAGCTGTTGCCGGTGTAGGTGAAGGCCGGGAACGCCTCGTCGAAGGTGACGTCGATGAGGCCACCCTGCTTGAACGCCGGCGACTGCTCGATCAGCGGGATGTAGTACTCCAGGAACAGGTCGGAGGCGTACAGGCCGCCGGTGAAGTTCACCGGGCTGGTCGTCTCCGGGTCGAACGGAGTTGGCGAGTTGTAGTTCGGCGTGCCGTTGGAGTTGAACGCGCCGGACAGGTTGTTGCCGTGGCACACGGCGTCGTGGGCGTCGCTGCAGTTGTTCGGCGTGATCCAGCTGAAGGCCGGAGTTGTCGCGGCGCTTTGCAGGTCGTGCACCAGTCCTACGGTGGGGCTGTCGAGGTTCGCGATGTGGTTCGCGTCGCAGTTCGTCCCGCCGTTGGACGGCTCGTTGAGCGGCGGCGTGTCCGGGCCGCTCGCGTTGACCGCGCCGGTCAGTCCCTCAAACCAGGGGAACGGGAAGTGCTTGGCGACGTACTGATCGTTCGCCTGTGCCGAGGTGAAGGTGGTGACGCCGGCCGGGAAGTTGCTGGACATGCTGGTCGGGTTGGTGTCGGGGTTGTTAGCCGCTGTGCCAGGCCCGGCGCAGGTGGCGGCTTCCCGGTTTGGCACGGTGTCCGGCACGAACGAGGTCGATCCGGGCGTCTGCGCGCCGCCGATGTCCTGGGCGTAACCCTTCCAGCTCTCGCCTGCGGCGTTGAGCTGGTTGAACAGCGTCGGCACATCGGTCGGGTAGGTACAGCCGTTCTGGCCTAGCGGGGCGTTGGCGCCACTCGGCTGGGACGCATTAGCCGGCGAGTCCATCTGGCCGAAGTTCGCGTCGGTCCGGAGGTTGCCTTTGCTCACGATGTCGGAGTTGGGCCCGATCAGCTTGTCCGAGATGGCGCAGTCTTCCTGCGTGTCCTCGTTGGGGGCCTGCCCGGACACCATCGCGAGGTAGTTGTCCTGGCTGGAATGGCCGGTGCCGTAGTAGTTCTTCAGCAGGACACCCTGGGCGGGCAGCGTCTTCCACAGGTAGGAGTTCTGGTTGAGGCCGGTGAAGGTGGCGTCGAAGGACTTGTTCTCCAGGATGATCAGCCAGACGTGCTTGATCGCGCCGGGCTTAAGTCCGGTACTGGAGATGGTGACTGCCTGGGGAGGTGCAGGCGCCGCTGAGGCGATCGAGACCGGGACGCCGACTCCGACAAGGGCCAGCACTCCCACAGCACAGCCGGTGGCAGCTCTGAGCAGACGATGAGGCGCGCGAGATATGGGCATGGTTAATCGATAGGCCCTGACCCCGTCCGGGTCAACACCCCTTCGCGTCGTGGCGATGACATATAGGTAAACGCTTCATGTCGGGCGCTCTCCGAGCGGATCCGGCTGCTCGCCGCCTGCTAGGACACGCGGCACGGACGACATGGCAGCATGTGGTGACGCACGGGTGCAGGTGGCGGCCGGCCGCGGCCAACCACCCTTGCGAGAATTGAGAGGCAGAGCAGCAGTGAGCCAGTCGCTGGAGAGCTACCAGGACGAGATCTACCTGACCGGCCTGACCGGCGCAGTGCCCGACCTGCCGACCGACCTCGGCCGGCTGGAGGAGGCCGCTCGCTCGGTTATGACGCCGCGCGCCTTCGACTACGTCGCCGGCGGGGCAGGCTCGGGCGAGACCGCCCGGGAGAACCTGGCCTCGTTCGGGCGCTGGCGCATCGTGCCGCGGATGCTGACCGACGTCAGCACGCCTTCGTATGCGACGACGCTGCTTGGCGCGAACCTGGCTGTGCCGTTCATGCTGGCCCCGGTCGGCGTCCTCGGCATCGCCCATCCCGACGGTGAGTCAGCGGTGGCGCGCGCGGCCGCGTCGGCTGGCGTGCCGATGATCCTCAGCACGGCGGCGACAACCGCCATGGAGGACGTGGCGGCCGCGAGTGGCGACGGGCAGCGCTGGTTCCAGCTCTACTGGCCGAAGGATCGGGCGGTCGCCGCCAGCTTCCTCGGCCGCGCGCAGGCAGCCGGCTACAGCGTGCTGGTGGTCACGCTGGACACGCGCATCCTGGCCTGGCGGCCGCGCGACCTGGACAACGGTTACCTGCCGTTCGTCCAGGGCGTCGGGATTCAGAACTACCTCTCCGACCCGGCGTTCCAGGCGGGTCTGGTCAGCCCGGTGGACGTCGACCCGGACTCGGCCGTGCTGCGGTACACCCAGATGTTCGGTGACCTGTCGCTGACGTGGGCCGACATCCCGTTCCTGCGGCAGCACTGGCACGGCCCGATCGTTCTCAAGGGCATCTTGTCCGCGGCTGACGCGGTCCGTGCCGCTGAGGCCGGCGTGGACGGCATCGTGGTGTCTAACCACGGCGGCAGGCAGGTCGATGGCGCGATCGCGGCGCTCGACGCGCTTCCCGCGGTGGCGGAGGCGGTCGGGTCCCGGCTGACCGTCCTGTTCGACGGGGGCATTCGCGGCGGCGCGGACATGCTCAAGGCACTCGCGCTCGGCGCGCAGGCCATCTTGATTGGCCGCCCCTACGTGTACGGCCTGGCGCTCGGCGGCGAGGCCGGGGTCCGGCACGTGCTGCGGTCACTGCGGACCGACTTCGAGCTCACGATGCGGCTCGCGGGCCTGTCCCGGCTCAGCGAGCTCGGGCCGGCCTGTCTTCAGCGACGGCCGTAGCTTGGACGAGCGCCAAGACCGGCCAGCGGGCACCGCGATGGACCTCCAGCAGATCGGGCTGCGGCACCCGGTCGCCGAGCTGATCAGGGATATCCAGAACAACAGGACGGGTATACCGCGGCGGACGTTCGTGGCCGAGGGCCTGTACGAGATCAACATGGTGCTGGAGACAGGCGTCGACGTTGACGCTTTCCTGTGGAGCCCCGAAGGCGCGTACTCCGACGAGGCGCGCGTACGGGCCGCCGAGCTCGCGCAGCGCGCTAAGCGGGCGTATCAGATCTCGGCGAAGACGCTGGAGCGGCTGGCGGAGCGGCCGAACCCGGACGGCCTGATCTGCGTGGCGCACCTGCCGGACTGGCAGCCCGATGACCTGGCGCTCGCCGAGGACGCGCTGATCCTGGTCGCCGACGCGATGGAGATCCCCGGCAACCTGGGCACGCTGATCAGGACTCTCGACGCGTGCGCAGCCGACTGCCTGGTGCTGACCAGCAAGCGGACCAGGCTCACCCACCCCAAGGTGCTGCGCAGCAGCCAGGGCATGAACATGAAGGTGCCGTCGCTGGAGTTCGTCGAGATCGGCGATGCCGTGGACTGGCTCCGGCGCAGCAACGTCACCGTCTACCTGGCCGACACCGACGAGAGCACCAGCTACCGGCAGGCCGATTACGCTGGCCGGACGGCGCTGGTCGTCGGCAGCGAGCGGTACGGCATCTCCCCGCCCTGGTACGAGCACGGCTTCGGCCGGATCGGGATTCCGATGCTCGGCTCGGCCGATTCGCTGAACGTCTCGGTATCGGCGTCGGTGCTGCTGTATGAGGCACGCGCACGCAAGAACGGCTGGTGAGCCGCGGGCGGCTGTAGGTCGCGTCGGGCTAGAGCTGATCCACGCTCACGACGATGGCTTCCTGCGTCGACCGGGCGATGACCACGACAGCGGTCTCGTCGGCCGACGGGTTTTCCTCACGGTGCGGCACGTGCGGTGGCACCCAGACGTAGTCGCCTGGCCTGGTCTGCAGGCTGACCAGCGCACCGCTTACCGGATCACGGCAGACGAATACCGGCGTGCCGGTAACGACGTAGATGCCCGTCTCCGAGTGACCGTGATGGTGATCGCCTGACGTCACGCCCGGAGGCAGCTCGGTGCGGCCCATCCATAGCGACTGCGCGCCGGTCAGATCGCCGGAGATCGCCGCTGACCGGATCATGCCGCTCGTCTGTGCGGTCGCCGTGGACAGCTCGCTTGCTCTGATCAGCCGAAGCGCCGCCGGCTGGACTGGCGGCCGGGCGCTCATTCCTCGTCGAGCGTCAAGGACACCGAGTTGATGCACCAGCGCTGGTCGGTCGGCACATCGTAGCCTTCGCCCTCGAACACGTGCCCGAGGTGGCTATTGCAGGACGCGCAGCGGACCTCGGTGCGGGCCCGGCCCAGGGACCGGTCCTCCAGCAGGATCACGGCGTCATCCTCGCTGGGCTGGTAGAAGCTCGGCCAGCCACAGCCTGAATGGAACTTCGCCCTCGACCGGAATAGCTCTGCTCCGCAGGCCCGGCACTTGTACACCCCGGTGGACTCGGTGTCGGTGTACTCGCCGGTGAACGGCGCCTCGGTGCCCGCTTCGCGAAGAACGTGATATTCCTCGGGCGACAGCCGGGCCCGCCATTCTTCCTCTGACAGCTGTACCTTCTCCATGCTGGTGAGACTACCTGCCGG
>DATHQE010000511.1:0-4014 GCA_035483035.1 Streptosporangiaceae bacterium
TTCGGCGACCGCGGCTACTTCATCGAGCCCACCGTGCTGACCAATACCCGCCCCGACATGAAGGTCGTCCGCGAGGAGATCTTCGGTCCCGTCCTGGTCGCCTCGCCGTTCACCGACCTGGACCAGATCGCCGGCGTCGCCTGGTCACCGCCCCGGTGTCAGGTCGCGGTAGCGAGCCTCGATCAGGCAGTAAAGGCCGTAGCAGAACAGGCCGCCTGCGAGCAATGCCAGCAGCCAGGCGCCGCCGGCGGAGCTGGCCACCGAACGGAAGACCGCGTCCAGTCCCTTCACCTGCCTGGCGCTGGACAGCACCGCCGCCTTGATGATGAAGAAACCGACCAGCACCAGCACGACGGACCGCGCAATGCAGCCATACGCGCCGACCGCCCTGGTGACCATGGCCAGTGGCCGGGACATGTGCTCTGCGGTGAACCGCTCCCGGAAGTCGAGCCAGACCGACCGGCGGCCCATTTCCACGGCAGCCGCCATGATGAGGAGCCCAGCCAGGATCAGGAGCAGCTGGCCCCATCCCGTCCGGAGCACGGTTGCGGTCATGTCGATGTCTTGTCGCTGCTCCGACTGCGCAGTCTGCCTCGGCGGAGTCTCCAGCAGAAGCCGGGCGGTGCTCAGGCAGAAGGCTGAATACAGCAGACATCCCCATGACGACACCGCACGCTGACGCCACCTGCCAGTCGCGGTTTCCGCGCGGGAAGGCCGGAACACCGCCTCGAGCAGCTGGGTGAGCGCGTACGCCGCGAGACCAGCGACGAGCAAGACCAGCGGGATCCGCCCCCAGGCCGGAGACACGGCTGCCTGCACAGCCCCTGCGCTGCTCGCGGGCGCGCCCGTCCGCCCGTGCACGGCGAGGGCGAGACGGAACGCGAGGTAGCCGACCAGAAGGTAAACGGTGCCGCGGCAGGCCAGACCGAGCCGGGACCCCGCGCGCAGCCACACACCGGACGCGCCCCGCGCCAACGACAGCGCAGCAGCATCTAGTGACGTCCCGGCTGTCATGCCCCGCCCATGAACGTTCCTCAACGGACGCCTCGCTTCTGCTCAACAGTATGCGGTCCGGTGGGCCAAGGCCGGCGACGGTGATCACTGATGCGGGCATGGTCCCTGCTCCTCGCATGCGGGCTGCGGCTGCATCGCTGCAGCGACCGGGCCGTGGCCGGGGCGGCGGTCGCCGGCATGCGCCCGGCAAGGCGGCGCTGCCCGGCGGCGTCGCCGAGACCGTGCTCGCACAGCTCAAGGTGGATTCCGCCGACCCCGACCGGCCGCGCAGCTGCGCACCGTCGCCTGCGACTACCGGCAGCTGGCGCTGGCCCACCCGCACGTACCTCCCGGACGGTGAGCTTGTCGAGCTTGCGCGACCCGAGCACGGGCACGATTTAGCAGGTCGGCGGGCGCGGAGTGGGGACAACGGCCAGGCCGCCCGCTGGCCCTGCGCCCGGTTGTGGGCGGAGGTCGCGGGGTATGTAGAGGAGCACGTTTGTCATCGCTGGTCGCACTTGAATTACGCTGCGTAACCATAGTGCACCGACGGGCTCGTTCCTATCGCGACGCCGGTCATCGAGAAGGCCGTGGGATGCGCCAACGAAAAGGATCTGCGCAGGCTCCGGCGAAGGTCATGAAGGCCGGCCGCTGTTTCCTGCTGACCGTGGGCGTCCTGGTCGCGTTTACCGTCGCGCGCGGGCACGGGTTGCTGGGCCCGCCGGTCCTCACGGTCGCCGTTCTCATGGGAGCGCTGGTCCTGGTCGCCTGGAGTACGGGCGCCACCCTGGCTGACCTCGGGCTGGGCCGGGCGGATGTGGGCGCGGGCCTGCGTTACGGCGCCGGCGCCTTCGGGCTCGTCCTGCTGGTCCTGATCGTGGCGGCCGTGATCCCCGCGACCAACGGCTTCCTGCACGACTCACGAGCGCAGATCAGCGGCGGGCGGCTGCTCTACGGGGTAGGGGTGTCGATCGTGCTGTTCACGGCGATTCCCGAGGAGTTCGCCTTCCGCGGCGTCCTGCTGGGCTCGGCGCTGAGGCTATGGGGGCCGTGGCGCGCCAGCCTGATCACCTCGGCGCTGTTCGGCCTGTGGCACATCGCGCCGACCCTGCACACGATGTCGGACAACCGCGCGGTCAGCGGCCTGTCCGCCACTGTTGGCGGCCAGGTCCTGCTGGTACTCGGCTCGATCGCCGTGACGTTCGTCGCCGGCCTCGCCTTCTGCTGGCTCCGGCTGCGGTCCCGGAGCCTGATCGCACCGGTCATGGCGCACGCCGCGATCAACGGCCTCGCGCTCACCGTCGCGTGGTTCGCGGTCCACTAGGGATCGGATACGCGATCACCTCACCTCCGAGATGATCTTCCTGAGGCTGGTCAGGTCCTGGGAGCTGATACCGGCGGGCCGCATGACGGCATTCCACCCGTCGACGTACTCGGCCGAGTACCGGTGACCGTGCCCGTCCGGAACGCCGGTGGAGAACGGGAGGTCGGCCGTAACCTGCCAGAAGGTTATGAACGGCATCCAGAACATGGTCTTGAGCACGTCCTTGCCGGGAGGCTCGCTGATCCAGTCCGGCTCGCTGAAGATGAGATGCGGGCTCCACCAGACGATCGGGTCGGACGGGTGAAGCATGTAGAGGATCCGGCTGCCCTCCCAGGGCTGGCCCTCCGGCGGGATGCCCGTGGTCGCGTCGTTCGCGAACCGCACAATCCGTCCGTCCTGGTAGATGGGCTGGACCTCCGGGCTGCCGGGGTCGCGGTTGTCGCTGAATTGCCGGAACAGCGCATTGAAATTGGGCGGCCCGGCGAACAGCGCGCCGTCGGTGCGGTTGGCCAGGTCGTTTTCGCCGGTAAAGGCCGCCTCGCCGCCGAACGAACCCAGGCTTTCCCCGGCCACGTAAAGCCTGGGGCGGTGGTCCGCGGGCAGCTTCACCCAGACGCCGTAGACCGCGTCGAACAGCGCCCGGCCCGCCGCGAGGGCCTTCGACTGGTCGACCAGATAGGAAATCCACGACGGCAGGTAGGAGTATTGGATCGCTACGGTCGCGCTGTCGCCGCCGCTGAGGTACTCGAAGGAGTCCACCAGCGCCGGGTCGACCCACCCGCTGCCGGTCGTCGTCACCACGACCAGTTCCGTGCGCTGGAAGCCGCCCGCGCGCTGGAGGTCCCTGACCGCCAGCTCGGCCTGGGACTCCGCGCCGGACGCTGACGCCAGTCCGGCGTAGATCCGGATGGGCTCCATGGCCGGATGGCCGGTGAACTTCTCGATGTCACCCACCGACGGGCCTTTGCCGATGAAGTTGCGACCCTGGTAGCCCAGCGTGTCCCATGGTATGAGCGAGCCCGGCCCGCCCGAGCGCAGGCTGGTCGTGGGCTGGTGCACGCCCTCCGCGGTCGTCGTGTCGCGCAGCGAATACGCGTAGTTCATGACGTTGACGAAGCCCTGGAGCACCAGGCCGCTGACCACCAGGTAGGTGACGCCGACCACCAGCACCCAGCCGACCGCCTTCGCGGCGCGCGGCCCGATCCAGTGGTTGAGCAGCCTGGCGAGCCAGCGGTACAGGCCGTGCAGGCCGCGGCCGATCAGCAGCAACAGGCCGAAGACCAGCGCCGCGATGAACGGCGAGGCCACGACGAGCGGGATGTTGTACTCCGTCACCCCCATCAGCTGGCGGATCTCGTACTGCCAGTACTGCCCGAGCCCGAAGGAAACGACGTACAGGACGGCACCGCTGATGAAGAACGTGAGCCAGGCCCAGCGCCGCGGGCGCCGGGCATCCCGGTCGGCGAAAGCCCGCCAGACCCACGCGGCGAGCACCCCGAGCCCGTAACCGATGGCCGCGGTGATGCCGCAGACCACGCCTTGGACGATACCGCCGCGCGGGAGCAGCGACGGCGTGAAGGACAAGCACGCGAAAATGAGCGCGCCCCAGCAGCCCGGGAGCGTGACATAGAGCAGCTTCCGGGGCTTGCGGGGCTCCGGCGATGGCTGAGAACCTTCAGCCGCCGCTACCGCCGGGA
>DATHQE010000512.1:0-16119 GCA_035483035.1 Streptosporangiaceae bacterium
CACCTTCGTCGCGTCCGCATTCAGTACGGAGCCGCCGGCGCTGGCAACCATGGTGTTGAACCACACCGTCGTGCCCTCGTACTGCGCGCCCTGTATCTCGATGAGGTGCGGCTTGCCTTGCTTAGCCAGCTGCTCCGCGTCCGCGATCATCTGCGCCCAGGTTGCCGGCGGCTTCGGCACGAGGTCGGAGCGGTACCACAGCAGCTGGGTGTTGGTGTTGTCAGGCACCGCATACAGCTGGTTGTGCCAGATCGCGGTCTGCAAAGCGGGCTTGAGCGTGCCGTTTTCGGCCTGCGCCTTGTTTGCGCCCGTCCATGGCGCCGCCCAGCCTGCCTGGGCGAACTCGGCCTCCCACGTGACGTCCAGGCCCATGATGTCAATCGTCGGGTCGTTGGCGGCCATCCGCCGGACCAGCTGCTGCCGCTGGCCGTCAGACCCGTTGGGCAGCTGCTGGTAGGAGATCGTGTACTTGCCGCCGCTTTGCTGGTCGCAGTTCCTGATCGCCGTCTGGGTCGCGCCGGAGTTATCTGGGTAGAGGTAGAAATTCAGCGTGACGGGGCCGGTGCTCGCGGCGCTGGTGCCGCACGCGGCGAGTCCGGCGGCGAGCAGGCCAGCGCTGGCCAGCCCCGCTACCGTCCGGTGCCGCTTGCCGCCGGGAAGCAGTCGCCTGCTCTTCGCTGGACGCCGCGGTCGCCTGGGCGGACGGTATCTGCCTGCCATCATCTTCCCTCCAGCATGGTGTTGAGCTGCCGGTACGCCTGGCAACACCGGCAGCGTGCGCAAGCCAGGCCGCAGCGGGCAGCTCGGCTCCCTAACGTGGCTGGCCCGCCAGGCCGGTCGCCGGTCATGTCCGGCGCCTCAGCTGCGCGAGGCCAGCACGGTGCCCGCTGGCCACGCATCCGGCGCGCGGCATGCCTCGGCCATCGGCGCGGTAATGGCGTTCCGCTGCGGCGATCCCCTCCGCGGCGACGGCGCGACCCGAGCCGGCCTGGCGGGCCGGCCTGGGGTGCGTTGACGTGTTGCGCTGCACGACCTGCAGGTCGAGCACCTGCCGCAGCGGTGTGACCTGCTCGCCGCGTAGCAGTGCCGACAGCCGCCTGGCTCCTTCCACGCCGCTTTGCTCGAGCGGCTGGCGCACCGTGGTCAAGCCGATCAGCGCCGCAAGCTCGATGTCATCGAAGCCGACGACCGACAACTCGTCCGGCACCCGCAAGCCCATGCGGTCGGCGGCCGCGAGCACGCCCATCGCCTGGGTGTCCGACGACGTGAAGATGGCCGTCGGCGGCTCTGGCAGCGCCAGCAGTTCGGTCGTCAGGGCCTCCGCATTCGCCGCGCCGTACGGGCCTAGCCGCACCAGGCTCTGGCACTGGGCGAGGCCGGCGGCCGCAAGCGCGTGCCGGTACCCGGCAAGCCGCCGCTCGGACGCGGTGAAGCCGAAGGTTGACTTCGTCATGCGGCGAACCAGGTCGCCGACAAAGCCGATTCGCTTGTGCCCCAGGGACAGCAGGTGCTCAGTGGCCAAGCGCCCGCCAGCCGTGTCATCGATCACGGTGTGCGGAACGCCGCGCAGGGTCACGTCAACAGCGACGAGCGGAATGCTGGCCCGGCGGACCGCGGCCAGCTGCGGCTGGCTGATGGGCAGCGACATGATGATGACGCCGTCGGTACGGTCCTTGCTGGTCAGGCGAGCCAGGAAGGAATCGCGCCGGGCTGGCGAGTCCGCGTTGCAGACGACTGTGTCGTAGCCTTCGGCATCCAGCACTGCCAGGGCGCCAGCCAGCCGCTCGACCACGGACGGACGGGTGAGATGCGGCACGACGATCGCGACACTGCGCTGCGTCCCGCGCGATAACGCTGCGGCAAGATGACTGGGCCGATAGCCAAGCTGGTCAATCACCTTAAGCACGTGCACGCGGGTTGCCTGTCGCACATTGCTCGCGCCGTTGATGACACGCGAAACGGTCCCGACACCCACCCCGGACGCGGCCGCCACATCTGAGATGGTCGCGCGCCGCGAGTTTCGCATCGTGGCCTTTCCCGGCCTGGTATTTCGTGGTGGAACCGCTTCCATTACCGAAACGGATCAATCTTGACTCCGTGGCGCGATGGCGTCAAGGGGTCTGGTGTGCCGGCGCTGCGACGAGGGTGGTGCCGCTACGCGAGGGATCGATCTAGTTGGCCGGATGACCGATGGAGAGCCCGGACGCTGGGTCGAAGAACTGAAGGTTCGAGGTATCGACGGCCAGCGTTGCCGCGGAGCCCGGCTTGATCGAGCTGCGAGCGGCGACGCGCGCGGTCCACAGCGTCTTGTTGTCGGTCAGCGGTATTGTCTCGTCGTCGCCCTCGTCAGCGCGGGCCTCGGTAATGCTCGCGTGCTGCACTGGCGCGGCGTCGATCGTGAAGATCACGTGGATCTCGCTGCCCAGTTCCTCGGTCACGCTGGTCTGTACCGGCATCCGGGGCCAGCCGGGCTCGGCGAGCTGCGCGTCCTCGAAGTCAGACGGCCGGACACCCAGGATGACCTCCTTGCCGAAGTAACCGTCCAGACCGCGCCGAGACTGCAGCAGCGTGTCGGTAATCGCGAGCTTGTGGCCGGCGAAGGCAACGGCGGGCCCGTCGTCGCGGACAAGCTCGGCCGCGACGAAATTCATCGCGGGCGAGCCGATGAAGCCAGCCACGAACAGGTTGACCGGCGAGTTGTACAGCGCCTGCGGCGTGTCCACCTGCTGGAGCTTGCCGTCGCGCAGCACGCACACGCGCTGCCCGAGAGTCATGGCCTCGACCTGGTCGTGCGTCACATACACCGTCGTCACGCCGAGCCGGTCGTGCAGCTGCGACAGCGAGGCTCGCATGGACACGCGCAGCTTCGCGTCGAGGTTGGAGAGCGGCTCGTCCATGAGGAAGGCCTGCGGCTCGCGAACGATGGCCCGGCCCATCGCCACCCGCTGGCGCTGGCCGCCGGACAGCGCAGCTGGCTTGCGCTTGAGGTAATCCTCCAGTCCCAGCATCTTGGCCACGTCGGTCACCCGCCGCCTGATCTCGTCCTTCGGCGTCTTGCGCTGCTGGAGGCCGAAGGCGAGGTTCTGCTCGACGGTCATGTGCGGGTAGAGGGCGTAGTTCTGGAACACCATCGCGATGTCGCGGTCCTTGGGCGGCAAGTCATTGACGACGCGGCCGCCAATGCTGATGGTGCCGGAGGTGATGTCCTCCAGGCCCGCGATGGACCGGAGCGCAGTGGACTTCCCGCAGCCGGAAGGTCCGACAAGCACCATGAACTCACCGTCGCCGACCGTGAGGTTCAGGCCGTCGACGCCCTTGACGCCACCCGGGTAGACCTTGTCGACCTGATCCAGCACGATCTGCGCCATCATGACCTCGCTCGCGTTTGTTCCAGCCTGCCCAGCGTTCGGCCATCGGCCGCCTGTGCCGGAGCGTACCTGTGCGCAGACCGGCCGACTATGCGCCGGAACAGTATGTTACGGGAGCGTAAACCCCGTTATGTTTTCGTTATTAACGGTGTGGGCGCGGACAGCCAGACGGGCACGTTAACGTTGCCGGGTGGAGGAGATCAACGCGGCGATTATCTCGCTGCTTGCCAGTGATGGCCGGATGAGCTTCACCGAGCTCGCCCGGCGCACCGGCCTGTCGGTATCGGCGGCGCAGCAGCGGGTGCGCAGACTCGAGGAGCGCGGCGTGATCAAGGGGTACGCTGCCGTGATCAACGCCGAGGAGATCGGCCTGCCGCTGACGGCCTTCGTGTCGATCAAGGCCTTCGATCCGGCCGCGCCCGACGACGCGCCGGACCGGCTCGCACATCTGACCGCGATCGAGGCCTGTCACAGTGTCGCCGGCGACGAGAGCTACATTCTCAAGGTGCGGGTGGGCTCGCCACGCGAGCTTGAGGACCTGCTCCAGGAGATCAGGGCCGCCGCGAACGTGTCCACGCACACCACGATCGTGCTGAGCACCCCGTTCGAGAACCGCCCGCCGCACGCTCGCAGCTAGGAAGCGACTGCGAACAGCCGCAGCGGCTCTGCGGCGTGCACTTCTACGCCCAGCGGCACGATTGCCGCCGTGCCGCGATGCTCGTTCGCGGCCGCCGACAGCTCGTCGGTCCTGGCCGCGACTACCGTCGCGCCGTGCAGCAGGGCATGGTCGATGAACGCGCTGTACGACCGGCCATCGCCGGCCGGCGGCGCAGCAAGCACGACGTCGCTCTCGCTGATGTCGGCCGAGGCGCTCAGCGCGGACAGCTCAGCGGCCATGTCGAGGTTCGTCAGGCCCGCCGGATGCAGCGCACCGTCGGCCCGGCGGATGTAGGGAAGCAGCGCCAGGTCGTGCGGCCGGGCCGCCGGCGGCTGCAGGGAGCCCATGCCGAGCAGCGAGCCGAACGGGGTCGCGGCGGGCGCGTCACCGAACGAGATGACCTGCCGCACCCACGACCGGTCGGCGGCCGCCAGGCCGGCGGACGCCAGCGGCTGCGCGGTCAAGAGCATCCGCGCCCCGCAGTCGGCCAGCTGCCCGGCTGTTTCCGCGACGGATAGCTCGGCACTCACCGGGCAGGGGATGCCACCCGCGGCGCTGATCGAGTGACAGGCGAGCACGTAGGAGGCGGCGTCAGGTACGTAGACGCCGACGACATCGCTCGGCCGCAAGCCGCGCCAGGCGAGGCCAGCCGCTGCCCGCTTGATCGTGGCGGCGAGGTCGGCAAACGAGTAGCGCTCGTGCCCGTGCCCAACGAGGGCCGGCCGGCAGCCGAAGGCCTCCGCCGATTCGACGAGGCGCTGCGTTACCGTCTTGTCCCCGTCCAGGCTCAAGCTGGTCACGTGACCGCGTCCGCCTCCCTGTCGCCAGTTCGCTGATGCTCATGACAGACCGTACGCCGCCCGGTCCTTCTGCGCATCGGCAGGAATGTGTAGCCAGTTATGTATCTGTGCAGCAGCGTGCCGGACAGCGAGCGCCGGGCCGCGCCCGCCGCCCGGCTCCCCGAGCAGGCGCAGATCAGAAGTAAGTCGGCCATCCCCCTCCGATGGCCGGCCCACTGTGACCTGGGGTCCCGGTGACTACGTTAGGGACAGCGACCGCAGGACGGCATCGGCTGAATTGCCCATTCCGCTATGTATTTCATACGTTGGCCGACTATGTAGACCGCGTGGGTGCGGCCTGTGCGCATCGCGCGAATCGGGGCGCATGTGCAGGGGTTCTGCGCGTCAGTGTGCAGCCCGCTGGTCGGCCATCCACGCGGCGACCTGGGCACGGGAGTTGAGACCGAGCTTGGCCAGGATGTTGGCTACGTGCCTGGCCGCGGTGGCCGGGCTGATGACCAGTTCCTCGCCTATCGCGCGGTTGGACAGGCCACGCGCGATCAGCTGGGCGATCTGCTGCTCCCTGGCTGTCAGCACCGACTTACCGGCCGGCCCCGACTGGCCGGCCGGAACAGAGTGGCCGGCCAGCACAGACCTGCGTGCGAGCACCGGCGCGGCGCCAGGGTCTGGGCGGCTGGCGCCGGCTGGCCCCGGCCGCGCCCGCGCGTCCTGGCCGTCGGCCGCAGCCGCGGCCGCGTAGGCGAGGGCATCGCTGACGGCCTCGTGCGTACCGAGCCGCCTGCCCTCGGCGAGCAGGCTGGGCGCGCCTGATCCGAGCCGGTGGTGAGCGGCGGCGAGCAGGCCGTCAAACCGGGCCTGCGCGGCCGCTGACCGGACTTGCCCGACCACCTCACGCAGCGACGTCGCAGCACCCTCGAGCCGGACGGCGGTCACGTCGTCGCCGCGGACCACGGCCAGCGTGGCGATTGCCTCGAGCCCGCGCGCGATGCCCAGTCGCTCGCCGGTGGCCATGCTCAGGTCGAGGCTCTCAGCAAGGCTAGCCGCGGCCGTGGGTACGTCGAGGCTGGCGAGCGCGACCCAGCCGATCCCGGCCAGGCACCTGGCCATCTCCGTCCTGGCGCTGATCTGCCGGAAGATCTCCAGCGCGCTGCGGAAATGCCGGAGCGCCCCGGGGTTGTCCCGCCGCGCCCTGGCCAGGCTGCCGAAGCCATACAGGGCATGGGCGACGCCCCAGCCGTTGTTGCCGGTCAGCAGCTTGAGCGCGCCCTCGAAGGCCGACTGCGCGTCGGCCAGCCGTCCGATGCGGGCCAGGATGGTAGCCCTGGCCGCCTGCGCCAGGCCCTCCTCCCACTCATCACCGTGCTGGCGGGCGGCGGCGATGGCGCTGTCCGCCCGCGCGAGCGCCTCCTCGGCACGGCCAGCACGCAGGCTGATGAGCGCGAGAATGCGCAGACCGCCCGCTGGGCAGGCGGCCGCGTAAGCCGTGCACATGGCGACCGCTGCCTGCGCTGTCCGGGCCGCGCCTGGATAGTCCTGGTGCTCAAACGCCAGTTCGGCGGCGAGCATGAGGGCCCTGGCGCGAACCCCGGCCCGCACCCATTCATTCAGGGCGAGGAACCGGCTGAACCAGCTCATTCCCTCGGCCACATCGCCTTGCACCACCCACGGCGAGCGCAGCGCCGAGCACAGACGCAGGCCGTTGTCGGCATCGCGAGCGTCAAGCCAGAACGCCAGCGCAGACCGGAAGTTCGCCTGTTCGGCGGCGACCCGGTAGTACATCTGGACCTGCTCCGACCACGGCTGCGCGTTGCGCAGGAACGCTCGCGCGACCACGCCCTCGGCGACGCCCAGCATGTACTGGGCATGCCGCTGCCGGAGCTCGTCCTGCTCGCCGGACGCGTGCAGGCGGGCCGCGGCGTACTCGCGGATGGTATCGAGCAGCCGGTAGCGCGCATCTCCGGCGAGTTCGTCCTCGAGCGCGACCAGCGACTTGTCGATAAGCGCGGCCAGCAGGTCCAGTACGCGCGGCTCCGGCATGCGCTCATCGGCGCAGACCTGCTCAGCCATCTCCAGGCTCCAGCCGGCGAACACCGACAGGCGGCGCAGCAGCATCTGCTCGTCGGTCGTCAGCAGGTCGAAGCTCCAGTCCACGGCGGCCTGGAGGGTCTGCTGCCGGGGCGGAGCCGTCCGGTCGCCCGATGCCAGCAGCCGGAACCTGTCGTCGATCCGCGCGGCGATCTGCTCAACCGACAGGGCCCGGATGCGCGCCGCCGCCAGCTCGATCGCCAGCGGCACGCCGTCCAGCATCCGGCAGAGCTGCACCACGTGCCCGCGGTTCTCGCTGGTCAGATTGAAACCGGGGCGGACGGCGGCGGCTCTGTCGACAAACAGCCTGATCGCCTCGTACTCGGCCGCGGCGGTCCCGCCACTATCAGCCGGCGGCGCCAGCGGCCGTCCCGGCGCCGACTGTGATGGCAGCGACAGCGGTGGCACCCGCCAGACCGTCTCGCCGCGAACGCGGAGCGGTTCCCTGCTCGTGGCCACCAGCCGCAGCAGCGGGCAGGCGGCGATGAGGTCGCGGACGAGGTCCGCGATCGCGTCCACGACGTGCTCGCAGGTGTCCAGGATGAGCAGCAGCTGGCGATTGCGCAGCGCGTCGGCGACGGTAGCAGCGGCTGGGCGGTCCGGTTCGTCACCAATGCCGAGAACGGTGGCGACCTGGCGAGCGGCCAGCGCGGGGTCGGCATTGTCGGCGAACTCCACGAGCCACACGCCGTCGGGGAATTCGTCGCCGAGCTGCCAGCCCAGCCGCATCGCGAGCCTGGTCTTGCCGATGCCGCCGGGACCGCAGAGGGTGAGGGCGCGCACGTTGCTGAGCAGCAGTCGAAGATCACCCAGGTCACGCTCACGGCCCACGAAGCTGTTGGGCTCCGCGGGTAGATTGCCGAGGCGCGGTGCTGTCTCTGCCGTCATTGCCACTTCGGTAGCTCTCCGCCGATGTGACCTCTAGTGTCTCACCGGACCCGACTTCTCCGCTGATCTACACGATCGTCACCTCGACCGGCTCTGTGTACTGGAGCCGGCCGAAGTACATCACCTTCACGAGCGCCCACCATTGCTCGCCTGGCCGGGCACTGCCCGGGATCCGCACCTCGAAACGCAGGGTATCCGCGGCGCCAGCCGCCAGCGCGAAGTCCGTGGTCCACGGCGTGGTCTGCCGCCAGCTGCCGAACGGGGAGATGAGCTGGGCTTCACCGCGGATGCTCCCGGCGGTCCGGTTGCGGATGGCGACCTCGATGGCAGCAGATCGGCCCGGCCTGATCGCCAGGGTCGGGCTCAGCAGGTTTACGTCGGCCTCGCCTGCCTGCGCGGTCTCCGCCGCCTGCTGCATGGCCACTATTTCCGCGAGCGGCAGGTCAAGGCGCGGCGGTGGCGGCTGCCCGATGCACAGCAGTGCGCTGTCCTCGATCACCTGACCGGAGGGCTCCTCGATCGAGGCCGTGGCGAACCGGCGGCCCGGCTCGGCGCCGGGCCGCGGCGTCACGGTCAGGTCGAAGGCCTGATAGGCCAGCGGCTGGAGGTCATAGTGCAGCGGGCCGGCTGGCGTCACGAGGATGTCGGCGGGCACCTCGAGCCGGACCGCGCCAGCGGCTGGCTCCGGCCCGCACGCCACGGTGAGACGCAGCGCGCCTGGCTGGCCGTCATCCAGGCTGATGGTGGCCGGCGAGAGGTGCACGGCGACGGGAACATTGCCGGCCGGCGCGGGGCCCTTGCCGTGCAGCCAGTACCGGGCAAACACCGGCTGGGCCGGCTCCATGCTGTCCGCCGGTCCCGGCTCAGCCGCCTGCGGCCCGGGCACGAAGGCGGTCGGCGTCACCGCCATGGTGACCAGGCCGGAGGTCGGGACCGTGACCTGGGCGACGGAGTCCACGACGGGCAGCGGCGCTCCTTCGCTGTCCTCGCAAAGGCCGGCCTGCCGGGCCGACGACAGCCCGGTGAACAGGCCGACCCGAGCCGCCACCGGCCCGGCGCCGCCGGCGTCGCGTAGCCGCACCGTGACGCCGTCCGCGGTGACGGGCTGGCGACCCGGCGCCAGCGGGTTGCCGCGCGGTTTGAGCGCGGAGAGCAGCGCGCTGGGCGGTTCGACGGTGGCCAGCCTCGCGCTGGCCGCCAGTGGCCCTCGGTGCAGGCTGGTAACGACCGCCAGGAGGTCATGGTTGTAGTCCTGGCCCGCGCTCGCAAAGCCGGCCGTGCGCCAGGTGCCGGGGCCCGACGCCAGCGCGTACTCGAACGTGTGGCTCCAGTGCTGCCAGGCAAAGCTCGTGCCGTCCGGGCTGGTTCGCTTCTTGCCGTCGATCCAGACGCCACACGGCCAGGTGCTGCATGCCCGCATGAGCGCCATAGTGAGCTGACCGTCCGGGGTGACCAGCCCGCTCGGCGTGCCGCGGTTGAGCAGCGCGACAGTGTGCGGCGCAAGCGCCGTCGCGGGACCGCCAGCGGCCGCGTCCGGTCCCGTGGTGGCAGCTGGCACTGCGGTGGCGCGCATGAGGCCAGCCTGCGGCACCTCGATGACGGCGTCGGCGAGGTCCGCGGCCAGCCGCTGCGTCTCGGCGGCGAGGTCGGCCGCGGCGACGATGAGGACAGGCACGTCCAGGGCGCCGCGCAGGTCGGTGCCGGGTCCGAAGGCGTCCGCGCGACTACGGCTGGCCGGCAGCCACAGCCTCGCCGCGCCTGCGGTGGCCAGCTGGGCATCGATCGCGGCGGCGGCTTCGGGGCCAGCCGCCGCGAGCACCCGGGCCGTCAGCTCGTTGTCATTCGCGCCGCCCAGGCAGATCCGGAAGTCGGGCAGGTTGGAGTCGAGCTCCTGGTAGCCGTACCGCGGGCCGTCCGGCAGCGAGCAGGTCGCGGTCACGCCCTGCCCGGCCAAGGCGGCCATCAGCTCGCGGGCCGCCGCGCGCAGCGCCGGCGGCGCGACGACCTCGGCGACGCCGATGGCCTGGAGCTGCCGGCTGCCGTCCGGGCCGGCGAGCGCGACGGCGGCCGTCGAGCCGATCGCCAGCCACTCGTTCGCCGGGCTGTCCAAGGTGTAAGAGTGCTCGGCGACATCGGTGTCGATGGGCCCCGGCGGCCGGCCCACGACCGCGACCGCTGTCTGGTAGACCGGCAGGCCACCTGGCACGTCCGCGGGAAACACCACGCGCAGCAGCCGGTCCTGGCCGATCGAGCCGTCTACGTGGGTCCGGAACTCGACCCTGTCCGCCCCGTCCCAGAGCAGCGTCTCCTGCGTGATGACCAGGCCGCCCAGCTCCAGTTCCGCGACGATCCGGCTGCCGACCGGGCAGCGCTCGACCCGCACGGCCGCTGCCCTCGCGCCGCTGCCGGTGCCCGGGCCAGCCGGGCACAGCAGCCATGGCCCTTCGGCCCAGCGCGGGTGCCCAGGGTGCTCGGGCTGCAGCACCATCTCGTTGCCGCCGCCGCCAGGCTGGAGCAGCTCGGTGCCCGATCGCTTGTCCAGCACCCTGGACAGGGTCCCGCCGCGGGCCGCGTCGGCTTCGACCACGAAGCTCTCGTTCTCCAGTCGCGCCTGCTCGGCGGACGATGTTCGCTGCCAGCCCGCGCCGTCGCCCGGCGCCCCGTCCACCGCCGTGACCAGGTAGCTGCGGAACCCGACACCGGGCACGTCAGCGGCCCGGAAGGTGACGGTGACCGTGGTCAGCGCACCGGCGGCGTCCCACGTCGCGCCTTCGGCCAGGAACGGCACCGACGCGCCAGTGTCGTCGCTCAGCCGCAGCCACGCAGGCCAGCCGGACGGCAGGGTCAGCTCGATCGCGGCCATGCTGGTGCGCGGCAGCGACAGTGAGTTGACGACCACGACGGCAAAACTGGCGGTGTCAGCGAGGTCGGCCCTGTCTGGGAGGTCCGCACTATCGGTCAGGCTGGCCGTGTCAGCGAGACTGGCCAGGAACCTGACCGCGGCGGCGCGCGCCCGATCACCCCGTTCCCATGCCTCACGCCAGCCCCCGAGCAAATCCAGGTACACCTGGTCACCCTCGCTACCGGTGATGGCGTCGTGGTGTGCGCCGAACACCAGCTGTCGCCAGGCCTTATCCAGGCTCGCGACCGGGTAATCGGCGCCGGCCAGCCACGCGAGCGTCGCGAGGCGCTCGCCGTCCAGGACCGCCGCCTCGGCGGCGCGCTGCGCCTGCTTAGTGTCGATGTAGGTGACATCCTTACCGGTGTAGACCGGGTTCATGTCCCTGGTCTGCGGCGTGATCCAGGTGCCGCGCTCGGCCGCCTCGGCCCGGACCGCGGCAAAGAACTCGCTCGGCACGGCGGTCACGAACCGCGGCCAGGTATAGCGCGCGTTCCAGTCCCGGTGGATGGCGGTCGCCCAGCGGGCCGGCACGACGTGGTCACCGCCGACCGGCAGCAGCACGTTGCGCGTGGCGGCCACCGGCGCGAGCTGCCTGAACTGCTCATAGGCGTCGGCCTCGGCGGCCGGGAGATCCTTGGCGTGGTAGGCGGCCAGCCAGCCTGCTGAGTAGTGGTTCGCCATGTAGCTGGTGAGCAAGCCGGTGCCGTCCGGTGACAGCCACTCAAACTCCGATGCGAACTGCATCAGCCTGTTGTCACCCGCCGAGCGGCTCGGCCCCCACTGGTGAAACGGCCCGCGCGCCCACGACGACTCGGTCAGGCCGGCCGCCGCCATGATGCCGGGATAAGCGGGGTCGAAGCCGAACGCGTCCAGCATCCACGCCGTGCGCGGGTTACCGCCGAGCACGTCTCGCTGATAGGCGATGCCGTAGACAGCGTTGCGGATAGTCGACTCCGCGCAGGTGAGGTTCGTGTTCGGCTCGTTGTAGCTGCCGCCGACCAGCTCGATCCGGCCAGCCGCGATCAGCTCGAGCAGGTCCGCGCGATCTTCGGGATGGGCGTCGAAGTGCGGCTTCAGGTAGTCCAGCTCGGCGAGCACGAATTTGTAATCCGGATCCCGGCGGGCGGCGTCCAGGTGGAGCCGGACGAGCTCGAATGCCGTCCGGACCTCCGGCAGCTCGCCACGGTCGTCTGGCAGCAGCAGCCGTGACTGCGTGAACTGGCCCTGCGTGCTCCACCACACCGGGTCGTAGTGGAAGTGGCTGACCATCCACATGACCCAGCCCGGCTCGGCCACCGTGATGTCGGCGGGCCGGCTGGTCGTGCCAGCCGGGCCGAGCACGGTGGCCAGGACGGGCACGACGGTGCCCGGCGCGACCGCCCGGGTTAGCTCGATGGCGACCTCGGCCGTCACCTCGCCACCTGGCGTCAGGCCGGTCAGCGTCACGGGCTCCGGCGTGGCGACGCCAGGCCCGCCGATGCCGACCGTGACGGCGGCACTCGCGTCGGTCACCATGGCCGGCCCGGCGTTGACGAGCCGGACCCGGATGATCTGGCGCGGCCGGTCTGGCGTGCCGCCGAACAGGTCAGTGGAGTCAACGGCGCCGATCTGCATGAGATCATGTTCGCACGGCGGGACCAGCCGGCCTCAGGCTCCCGCTGGCCCCGTGTCTGCTGGCCCCGTGTCTGCTGACTCCGTGTCTGCTGGCTCGCGGCTGGCCGCCAGCGCGCGCAGCGGGGCCCCGGTCAGCCGGTGCACGGTCCAGTCCGACATGCCGGTGGCGCCGAGTGACTCGTAGAAGCCGCGGGCGGGCTCGTTCCAGTCCAGAACCCACCACTCAAGGCGGCCGTAACCGCGCTCGACACACAAGGCGGCGAGCTCGGCCAGCAGCGCCCGGCCGAGCCCGTGACCGCGCAGCTCCGGCTTGACGTACAGGTCTTCCAGGTAGATGCCGTGCTGGCACAGCCAGGTGGAGTAGTTGAGGAACCACAAGGCGAATCCGACGACCTCACCGCCGGACTCAGCCACGTGCGCGTACACGGCCGGATCCGGACCGAAGAGCGAGCGATGCAGGTCCTCGCGCGTGCCGGTGACCTCGGGCAATGCCCGTTCGTAGTCAGCCAGGTCGCGGATCAGCCGGTAGATCGCCGGCACATCTGCCGGGCGCGCCGGGCGGATCACGCGGGCGACCGCATCGGCAGATCCTCCAGCACCCTCAGGTAAACCGGGTCGCGACCCATGGGCGCCATTGTCGCCGACTGGCGACGGCGAGCTGTGAGTTTCCGGGGAGCTACTCGCTGCCCTCTTCGAGCAGCAGGTGATAGCCGTTGGGGGTCCGGGCGTGCAGGACGCGGTATTGCCAGTCCGGGCTCGGCGTCATGAGCTCCTCCCGGTAGCGGACACCAGCCTCGGCGAGCCGCTTCTTGGCCAGCTCAAGGTCACTCACGCCGAACTGCCAGGTCAGCACCTTGTCAGGCCCGGCAGGCGAGAAGTCCTGCCGCCACTCGATGCCGAATTCGACCTTGCCGTGTCCGAGCGCCAGGAAGTACGGGTACTCCGGGCCCTCATAAGTGACGTGGAATCCGAGGCTCTCGTAGAACTCGCGCTCGGCCTGCAGATCACCGACGAACAAGATCGGAATTATCCGGCTGAACAATGCCGCCATAGCGGGACATCGTAGCGACCCCGCGCATCTTTGGGTGACACTCTGCGGTCAGCGTCTGTCGCGAGCGCGACGATAGTACGGCCGAGGGTCCCGCTGGGGCCCGGAATCCCAGCCGTTGAAACGGGCAGTAGTGGGTAGATTACACTTGGTAAGCGAGTCTAGGCTGCTGCGGCGGCCTATGCGCGTACCGGTGATAGCGACTCGGGGGGAGATGTCACCATGACGACTCAGGCCGAAGAACTTCTCGGCGCACGAGTAACCGGCGCCGACGGCAAGGTTGTCGGAACCGTCGAGCAGGTATTCAGGGACGACGTGGACGGGACGCCAGCCTGGGCTCGTGTTCGCGCCGGCAAGACGGGCCGCTTCGTCCCGCTCGGCAGCAGCCAGGTCACCGCCGAGGGTCTCAGCGTGCCGTTCGACACGCAGAAGATCATGGGCGGGCCGAACATCGACGCAGGACAGCACATGTCCGCCGCGCAGGCCGAGGAACTCAGCCGGTACTACGGCCTGACCGTGCCCACGCAGTCCGGTCCGATGCAGCCCGGTCAGACGCAGCCCGGTCAGACGCAGCCCATCCCGGCCCAGCAGCCACGGGGCGACATGGCGGGCGAGGACTGGCTCGTCCGGCAGGAAGAGCGCTTCCAGGTCGCCAAGGAAATGAAGGAGACCGGCCGGATCAGGCTCCACAAGTACGTAGACACCGAGCCGGTCGAGCAGGCCATCCACGTCTACCACGAGGAATACGACGTCGAGCGGGTCCCGATCGCGGCCGACGAGCGCATCAGCGGCACTATCTCCGAAGGCGAGCAGGAGATCATCCTGCACGAGGAGCGCGCAGTGGTGCGCAAGGAGGTCGTGCCGGTCGAGCGTGTCCGCCTGCTGGCCAAGCGGATCGACGAGGACACCACGGTCCGCGACGTACTGCGGCGGGAGCGCATCGAGATCGAGCCCGATCAGGCGTTCTCCAAGGCGCAGCCCGGCGACACCGGCCCGGGTCACAGCTAAGTAAGTCGCCGCCGCTCAGCACGGGAAGGCCCCCAGGATCCCTGGGGGCCTTCCGCGCATGCCGGAATCTACTTCTTGCGGGCGAGGGTGAGCCCGTCCCCGATCGGCAGCAGCACTAGCACCACCCGGTCGTCGGCCACGGCGTGGTCGTTGAACGCCCGGATCCCGGCGACGTTGGCGTCCGCGGTATCCGGCTCGACGACGCGGCCGTGCGACAGCGTGTTGTCCACGAGGATGACCCCGCCGGGCCGGATCCTTGGCACGACCTCGTCCCAGTAGCTGACGTAGCCGGTCTTGTCGGCGTCGATAAACGCGATGTCGAAGCTTTCGCTTGCTGGCATCGCCCGCAGCGTCTCGACGGCGGGCCGCAGCTGCAGGTCGATCCGGTCGGCCACGCCGGCGAGGCCCCAGTACTTGCGGGCCACCGACGTCCACTCCTCGCTGACGTCGCAGCAGGTCAGCTTCCCGCCGCTGGCAAGCCCGCGGGCTAGGCAAATGGAGGAGTACCCGGTGAAGGTGCCGATCTCCAGGGCTCGGCTGGCACCAGTCAGCTGGGTCAGCAACGTCATGAAGGTGCCCTGCTCAGGCCCGATCTGCATGCCGGCCGCGTCGGGGAAGGCGGCCGCGGTCTCGGCCGCCAGCTGGCTGAGTACAGCGTCGGGGGCCGCGCTATGCGCGACCAGGTAGTCATGCAGCTCCGGCGTGAGCTGCTCGCTTCGGCGGGTCATAGCCGCATGGTAGCGGAGCGGCTGGTCCGCCCGGCCGGCCCGATAGTCTCGATCCATGCCGAAGCACTTCCATGAACTGCCGCTGGCGTTCATCCCGAGCCCGTCAGAGAACGGGTTTCATCTCGGGCCGCTGTTCGTCCACGTCTACGGCCTCATGTACGTGGTCGGCATCGCGCTGGCGATCTACATCACCCGGCGCCGGTGGGCCGCCGCCGGCGGAAACCCTGACCTGGTCTGGGATGTCGCCCTATGGGCCGTGCCGGCCGGGATCATCGGCGCCCGGATCTATTTCGACATCACGACCCCGTCCGATATCCCGCACCACTGGTGGGGGATCTTCGCCGTCTGGTCGGGTGGCCTTGGCATCTGGGGCGGCATCGCGGGCGGGGCAGCGGCTGGCATCTGGCGGGTGAAGCGGGCTGGCGCCAACGCCGGCGCGTTCGCTAACGCGATCGCCCCGGCTCTCCTGGTCGCCCAGGCCGTCGGGCGGATCGGCAATTACTTCAACCAGGAGCTGTTCGGCAGGCCCACCAGCCTGCCGTGGGGGCTGGAGATCTCGGCGACGCACCGGCCGGCCGGCTACACCGGGTTCAGTACCTTCCAGCCGTCGTTCCTGTACGAACTGATCTTCGACCTGGCCTTGGCGGCCTTCCTGGTCTGGCTCGGCCATCACCGGCGGATCCGGCCGTGGGGGCTGTTCGCCCTGTATGTGGCCGGGTACTCGGCGTACCGGATCTTCGAGGAGAGCATCCGGATCGACTCCTCCGAGCATTTCCTGGGGCTGCGGCTGAATTTCTATGTCGCGACGCTCGTGACGCTCGCCGGCATCGCCTGGTTCATCCGGGCGCAGCGCGCGCCTGCGGCGACGGCGGATGCTACCGGCGACTCGCGGGGGACGCCGGGCTCGCCTGCCGGCGCCGCGCTGGCCGAGCCCGGCGGCGCCACCGCGACGGCCAGCGCTCGCGAGGATGAGGCTGCCAGCCCGGGCCCCGCTAGCTCCGACGAGGTCGACGCCGGTAC
>DATHQE010000513.1:0-8580 GCA_035483035.1 Streptosporangiaceae bacterium
CCGACTCCAAGGGCATGCACCGCGCCACGGACTCGGCCGACGGCCGGGTCTACTGCTACAGCAACTTCGAGCCGGCCGACGCGCGCCGGGTCTACGCCAACTTCGAGCAGCCCGACCTGAAGGCCGCTTTCACGTTCCACGTCACCGCGCCCGCGCACTGGACCGTGGTGTCCAACCAGCCTGCTCCTGAGCCGCAGGACGCAGGCGACGGCGCGGCGGTCTGGCACTTCCCGCCGACGCCACGGATCTCGACCTACCTGACCGTGGTCCTGGCAGGCGAGTACCACGTCGAGACCGACACGCACACCACTGCGGGCGGCCAGGTCATCCCGCTCGCGATCGCGTGCCGGCAGTCGCTAGCCGACCACCTCGAAGCTGCCGACATGTTCACCGTGACCAAACAGGGCCTGGACTATTTCACCCAGCTGTTCGACAGCGAGTACCCGTTCGCGAAGTACGACCAGGCTTTCGTGCCGGAGTTCAGCGCCGGCGCGATGGAGAACCCGGGCTGCGTGACGTTCTCCGAGCGGCTGCTCTTCCGGTCCAAGGTGACCGACATGATGTACGAGCTGCGGGCCATGGTGATCTTGCACGAGATGGCGCACATGTGGTTCGGGGACCTGGTGACCATGAAGTGGTGGGACGACCTATGGCTCAACGAGTCGTTCGCCGACTACAGCGCCGCGCTGGCCAGCACCGAGGGCACCCGGTTCACCGACGCCTGGACGACGTTCTCTGGCTCGCGCAAAACCTGGGGTTACATGCAGGACCAGCTCCCCACCACGCATCCGATCGCGGCCGACGTCCCTACGCTGAGCGAGGCGATCGCGAACTTCGACGGGATCAGCTACGCCAAGGGCGCCTCCGTGCTCAAGCAGCTGGTGGCCTATCTGGGCCGAGACAATTTCTTCGCCGGCATCCGGGCCTACTTCACTGAGTACGGCCACGGCAACGCTACGCTCGCCAGCCTGCTCGCGGCGCTCGAGCAGAGTTCAGGCGTGAGCCTGGGTGACTGGTCGAAGGCGTGGCTCCAGACCGCCGGACCGAACACGCTGCGCAGCCAGTTCGCTGTCGGCGCGGGCGGCAGGTTCACTGCCTTCGCCGTACTCCAGGAAGCGGCACCCGAGCACCCGACGCTGCGGCCCCATCACATCGCTGTGGGCCTGTACAACATCGCCGCCGACGGTGCCCTCGCGCGCACGCAGCAGGTCGAGGTCGACATCAGCGGTGCCCGGACCGAGGTCCCCGCCCTGGTCGGCCTCGCGCAGCCAGACCTGATCCTGCTCAACGACGATGACCTCGGCTATGCCATCGTCAGGTTCGACGACCGGTCGCTGGCCACGCTGACGGAGTCGATCGGTGACTTCAGCGACTCGCTCGCCCGCACTGTCAGCTGGAGCGCGGTGCTGGACATGGTGCAGCGAGCCGAGTTGTCGGTCCCCGCGTTCATCGCGATCCTGGCTCGCGGAATGAGCAAGGAGCCGGCCGTCTCGGTGCTCCAGATCTTGCACATAACGGCAGCCCGCCTGATGGCGGTCAACGCCGACCCGAGCTGGCTGCCGGCTGGCAAGGAGCAGCTCGCCACGGTCGCGCTGGAGCTGCTGCGGGCCGCCGACCCGGGCAGCGATCATCAGCTCGCCTGGATCCAGCTGCTGGGCTGGACGGCCGTCACGCCTGCGCAGCTGGATTTCCTGGCCGGACTTTTGGACGGGAACGTGGTTGTTCCTGGGCTAGCGGTCGATACCGAGTTGCGGTGGGCTCTGCTACGCCGGCTGGCCAGCATGGGCCGGGCGGGTGACGCGGCCATCGACGCCGAGCTCGAACGCGACCCTACCGACGCCGGCCGTCGGCACGCGGCTGCTAGCCGGGCGTCGATCCCGGACGCCGCACACAAGGACGCGGCCTGGCAGCTCATGACGCAGTCGCAGGAGCTTGGCCATGAAGGCGCGGCCGCGGTCGCGGCCGGCTTTGGCCAGCCCGAGCACGCCGAGCTGCTCGCGCCGTACGTGGACCTGTACTTCGCCGCGCTGCCCGAGATCTGGGCGACCCGCGGCGACCACCTCAAGCGACTGCTGGGCGACGGCCTGTTCCCCTCCTGGGCGGCGTCGCCTGAGCTGCTGCAGCGGGTGGACGACTTCCTCGGCGCGCAAGACCGCGACCCGTCGATGGTGCGCGTGCTCGTCGAGCGCCGCGACGTGGTGGTCCGGGCGCTGCAGTCCCGCGCACTGGCTGTTAGCTAGCACTGGCTGTTAGCTAGCACTGGCAGTCAGCTAGCACTGCCAGTCAGCTAGCACCCGCGCACGAACCTGGCCCATTCGCGTTGTGCGCCGCAATCCCTGCGTTACGTTATAACTCGACATCAACGGCCATGAATGGGGCAGTCGCGTGCACGGTGCGGAGATCACGAGGGCTGAGACCAGCGAGCGGGCCCGCCTCTTGCGGATCGGCTCGTACGAGGTCGAGCTCGACCTCACACGAGGCGGCGAGGTCTTCGGCTCGACGTGCCGCATCACATTCGAGTGCACCGAGCCCGGCGCGGCGAGCTACGCCGACCTGATCGCGCAGACCGTGCACGAGATCACGCTGAACGGCACGCCGGTCGACCCGGCGACCGCGTACGCGGATGGCCGGATCGCGCTGACGGGGCTGGCCAGTAATAATGAGCTGCGGGTTGTCGCGGACTGTGCGTACGGGACCGGCGGATTCGGCCTCCAGCGGTCAGTCGACTCGGCCGATGACAGGGTGTATACGTTTACGCAGTTCGAGGCGGCGCACGCCCGGCGGGTATTCGCGAACTTCGAGCAGCCCGATCTGAAAGCCACCTTCACCTTCCACGTCACGGCGCCGGCGCACTGGACCGTCCTGTCCAACCAGCCGGCGCTCGAGCCGCGGCCCGCTGGCGAGGGTGACGGCTCAGGCAGTGCTGGCTCAGGCAGTGCTGGTTCAGGCAGTGCTGGTTCAGGTGGGGCCGCGGTGTGGAGCTTCCCGGCCACGCCGCGAATCTCGACCTACCTCACCGCGATCGCCGCGGGCGAGTATTACGTGGTCCGCGACTCGCACACCACACCGGGCGGCCAGGTAATTCCGCTCGCGGCGGCCTGCCGGCAGTCCATGGTCCCGTTCCTCGACGAGGCCGACATCCTGCTCGTGACCAAGCAAGGCCTGGATTACTTCACGGGCCTGTTCGGCCGCGAGTATCCGTTCGACAAGTACGACCAGGTCTTCGTTCCTGACAATGCGGGAGCGATGGAAAACGTCGGGTGCGTCATCCTCACCGAGTCGCTGCTCTTCCGCTCCAAGGTGACCGACACCATGTACGAAGAGCGGGCCGTGATCATCCTGCACGAGATGGCGCACCAGTGGTTCGGCGACCTGGTCACCATGAAGTGGTGGGAAGACCTGTGGTTGAACGAGTCGTTCGCCGAGTACGCCGGATACCTGGCGGCGGCCGAGGCGACCCGGTTCACGCAGGCGTGGACAGGGTTCTGCGGCGGGCGGAAGATCTGGGGCTACGGTCAGGACCAGCTGCCATCCACGCACCCGATCGCGGCGCATGTGCCGACGCTGAGCCAGGCGGAGGCCAACTTCGACGGCATCAGCTACGCCAAGGGCGCGTCCGTGCTCAAGCAACTGGTCGCCTACACCGGGCGGGACGCCTTCTTCGCCGGGATCCGCTCCTACTTCGCCGAGCACGGCTGGGGCAACGCGACGCTCGCCGACCTGCTCCGCGCGCTGGAGGCTAGCTCAGGCCGCAGCCTGGCTGACTGGTCGGCGGCCTGGCTGGAAACGGCCGGGCCGAACACACTGCGCAGCGAGTTCACGACAGGACCGGACGGCTTGCTTGAGTCGTTCGCCGTGCTCCAGGAGGCCCCTGCGGAGCATCCGACGCTGCGGCCGCACCACCTCGCGATCGGCTTGTACAGCCTGGTCGACGGGGCGCTCGTCCGGACACATCAGGTAGCTGCCGACCTCGCCGGGCCGCGGACCGCAATGCCGTCGCTTGCCGGGATCGCGCAGCCCGACCTGATCCTGCTCAACGACGACGACCTCGACTACGCCGTCATCCGGTTCGATGAGCGCTCGCTGGCGACGCTGACACAGCACATCGGCCGCTTCCGCGACGGGCTCGCGCGCACCCTGTGCTGGAGCGCGGTCGTCGACATGGCCAGCCAGGCCGAGCTGTCGGTACCGGCCTTCGTCAAGATCGTCGCGGCCGGGATGGGCAGCGAGTCGTCGGTAGCGGTGCTGCAGCTGCTGCACGCTGAGACGTTGCGGCTGCTGGCGACCACCGCGGACCCGGATTGGGTCCGCAGCGGCAAGGAACTCCTGGCCGCCGAGGCGATCGTGCTGCTCGGGGCGGCCGAGTCCGGCAGCGACCACCAGCTCGCGTGGGCCCAGCTCCTGGCCGCGACCGCCGTAACGCGCGAGCAGCTTGACCTGGTCGCCGGGTTGCTGGACGGCAGCTCGGAGATCGTCGGCCTGGCAGTGGATACCGAGCTGCGCTGGTCGCTGCTGCGCAGGCTGGCCGCTACCGGGCAGGCCGGCGACGCGGAGATCGATGCCGAGCTGGCGCGCGACAACACAGACGCCGGGCGGCGCAACGCGGCCGCGGCGAGGGCCGGGATTCCGGACGCCGAGCACAAGGCGGCGGCCTGGCATCAGGTCGCGGAGTCCACCGAGCTCGGGCTGGAGGAATCCGTCGCCGTCGCGCGAGCCTTCAGCGCGCCCGAACACGCGGCGCTGCTTGCGCCGTACGTGGCGAAATACTTCGAGCAGCTGCCAGCTATCTGGGCGGCGTATCCTGATCTGCTCCGCGTCTTCCTCGGCCGCACGTTGTTCCCGTATTCGGCGGCCTCGCCCGAGCTCCTGGCTCAGGCCGAGGCGTTCCTGGCGGCGCCGGGCCTAGATCCGTCGCTCAGCCGAGCGGTCGTCGAGGGTCGCGACATCGTCGAGAAGGCGCTGCGGTCGCGCGCGCTGCCCGGTTAGCTCGTCGACCCGAAGGCGGATTCTTCAGTGCAGATCGCGGAGATCACCCGAGCCGAGACGAGCGAGCGGGCCCGGCTGCTGGCCGTCGACACCTACGCCGTGACGCTGGACCTGACTCGCGGCAGCGAAATATTCGGGTCGACGTCGGTCATCAGGTTCGGCTGCGCGGAGCCGGGCGCCGCCACCTACGTGGATCTCGTGGCCGAGTCCGTGCGTGAGATCACGCTCAACGGGAGTCCGCTCGATCCGGCGACGGTGTGGGCGGACGGGCGGATCGCGCTGCCGGGCCTGGCCGGGCAGAACGAGCTGACCGTCGTCGCCGACTGCCGCTATTCCCGCGACGGCACCGGGCTGCACCGCGCGGTCGACCCGGCTGATCAGAAGGTCTACACCTATACGAAGTTCGAGCCGGCGTACGCCCGCACGGTCTACGCGAACTTCGAGCAGCCTGACCTTAAAGCCAGCTTCAGCATCTCGGTCGTCGTTCCCGCCCACTGGAGCGTGCTCTCCAATGAACCACTGGGCGGGCAGGCGCCAGCTGGCGACGGGTCGGTCGTCTGGCGGTTCTCGCCCACGCCGCGCTTGTCGACCTACCTGTTCGCGGTCGCGGCTGGCGAGTACGAGGTTGTCCGCGCGACGCACACGACGCCAGGCGGCCAGGTGATTCCGCTGGGGCTCGCGTGCAGGGCGTCGATGGCCGAGTTTCTCGCGGCCGAGGACATCCTCGACACCACGCGCAAAGGGCTGGACTACTACACAAGTCTGTTCCAGACCGACTACCCGTTCACCAAGTACGACCAGGTTTTCGTGCCGGAGTACAGCGTCGGCGCAACGGAGAACGCAGGCTGCGTCATCTTCACCGACCAGCTGCTGTTTCGGTCCAGGGTCACCGACACGCTCTATGAGCTGCGCGCGAGCGTGATCCTGCACGAGATGGCGCACATGTGGTTCGGCGACCTGGTGACGATGAAATGGTGGGACGACCTGTGGCTGAACGAGTCGTTCGCCGAGTACTGCGCCGCGCTGGCCAGCGCTGAGGCGACGCCGTACGAGGGCGCCTGGACCACCTTCACCCTGGGCCGGAAGGCGTGGGGCTACGTGCAGGATCAGCTGCCGTCCACGCATCCGATCGCCGCCGACGTCGCCACCCTCAGTGAGGCGATCGCGAATTTTGACGGGATCAGCTACGCCAAGGGCGCATCCGTACTCCGCCAGCTTGTCGCCAGGATCGGCCGAGACAGTTTCTTTGCCGGGATCCGGGCGTACTTCGCGACGTACGGCTGGGGCAACGCGACGCTGGCCGACTGGCTGAGCACGCTGGAGGCCAGCTCGGGCATTAGCCTGACCGATTGGTCCAAGGCCTGGCTGGAGACCGCGGGCCCGAGCACGCTGCGCAGCGAGTTCGACGTCGAGCCCGGTGGCTCGTTCGCATCGTTCGCCGTCCTGCAGGAGGCGCCCGCCGGACATCCGACGCTGCGACCGCACCGTCTCGGCATCGGCCTATACAACCTGGCCGACGGGGCACTGGTGCGCACGACCCAGGTGCGGACAGACATCGCGGGCGCCCGGACTGTCATCCCTGAGCTGGCCGGCGTCGCGCGGCCGGACCTCGTCGTGCTGAACGATGACGATCTGACCTATGCGCTGGCCCGGTTCGACGACCGCTCGATAGCGACACTGACCTCGTCCATCGGCATGCTGAGCGATTCGCTCACCCGGGCGATTTGCTGGACCTCGATCATCGACATGGTCCGGCAGGCCGAGCTCCCGATGCCCTCGTTCATCGGCATGGTGGCGGGAGCTATGGCCGGCGAGCCGTCAGTCGCCGCGCTGCAGAGCCTGCTAGAGAACTGCTGGGAGCTGCTGCGGACGATGGCCGATCCGGCCTGGGTCCGGGCTGGCTACCGGGAACTGGCCGACGCGGCGGCCCGGCTGCTGCTAGCTGCCGCGCCCGGCTGTGATCATCAGCTCGCATGGGCGCAGCTGCTGAGCTGGACTGCAACTTCTCCGGAGCAGATCGACCTCATCGCTGGACTGCTCGACGGCAGCGCCGTGCCCACCGGCCTGATGGTCGGCACTGAGCTCCGCTGGGCGCTGCTCCAGCGACTGGCTGTCACCGGCCGGGCGGGCGACGCCGAGATCGACGCGCAACTGCAGCAGGACACCACCGATGCGGGTTACCGGAACGCGGCCGCCTGCCGGGCCGCCATCGGCGACGGCGAGCACAAGGCCGCGGCCTGGCAGCTCCTGACCAAGTCCGCGGACATCTCCGCCGACCTGCTGCGATCGGTGGCATTCGCGTTCCACCAGCCCGAGCAGGCGACGCTGCTGGCCCCGTACGCGCGGCGTTACTTCGAGGTACTGCCTGACATCTGGTCGGCCAGCGGCGGGCACCTGCGGGTGGCGCGCGGTGCGGCGCTGTTCCCGGTGACCGCGGCCAGTCCCGATCTGATCGATCAGATCGACGAGTTCCTCGCCGCGGGCGGACGCGAGCCGGGCCTGGTCCGGGTCCTGATCGAGCGGCGGGATCAGGTGGTTCGGGCGCTGCGTTCGCGGGCGCTGCCGGCTGCGCCGGCGTAAGACACGCCGAGCCCCGGCTGTCGTCCTACTCGATTTCTGCGAACGTTCGCGCCGAACGAGCGCCTGAAGCCATGGCCGTGACCTGGCTATAGTCCGCAGGGTAAGCACTTGATGACGCTTGGTGTCGGCTCGAAAGCTCGATAACGTAGCGATCACGGTCGGCGTTGCCGCATGATGTATTGACTCCACATCGGGCAGAGACGCCGCATCAGTCTCGGGAGTAACAGTCGGTATGACAGCGGGATGGCCGCAGAACCAGCAAGATCTGCGGTGGCCATACGCCGAGAATGACGACACCGGACCGGCTGGTCCGGGCCGCGGGCGTCTCGCCACCGACACCGATTCACCGGCCGCCGGGTATCCAGGATTCGGCGAAAATCATCCGAGCGGGCCACTGCCGGTCGGGCCGATGCGCGACCCGCAGCAGCGCGGACGCCTCGGCCGAAAGTCGCGGGGCAGCCGGAACGAGCCAGGGCTTGAAGACGCCGCCGCTGGCGACGCCGACTACGACTGGATCAAGTACCTCGGGGAAGCCGGCCCGGCGCAGGAATCATCACGGCGTCCGGCCGAGGCGACCCGTCGCTCGCCCGATTCCGCTGATCGCGCTGCTGCCGTTGATCGCACTGCCGTTGATCGCACGGTGGCTGATCGCCCTCCTTTTGATCGCCCCGCCGAGCCCGCTGATCGACCGGCTGGAGGCCGTCGGTCGCGCGCTTCCGCCGGCACTGCTGAGCCGGGTGATTCCCGCGGGTTTGCTGAGTCGCCAAGTCCGAGCGGCGTTGCCGAAGAGCGAGGCCGTGGCCGCGGCGCCGGACGTCTCCTGCCTCGTCGGCATGCCGCCCCGGCACCCGCCGAAGCCCCGGCGGCCCCGTTCGTCGCTACGCCAGGCCCGTCGACTCCCGAGATGCGCGGGCCAGCAGCGCCGCCCGCTGCTCATCGGGCTAGGTCTGCCGACAGCCGGTTGAGCCGCTTCGCTGATACGGCCGACACCAACCCCGCAGGCCGGGTAGCGCT
>DATHQE010000514.1:0-5439 GCA_035483035.1 Streptosporangiaceae bacterium
GCCGGGCCGGCCGTCAGGTCGGCGCTCACGGTGCTGATCTCGCCGTCGAGCCGGTGCGCGGGGTTCGCTGCCCGGATCCTGGACCGGTTCGACGGCCGCCTGCCGCGTCCAGCGTCGGCGCAGCCCGCGGCGCTGCTGACCGACAGCGAGCTCGCGGTGCTGCGTTTCCTGCCCTCTCACATGACTAACCAGGAGATCGCCGAGTCGCTGTTCCTGTCCATTAACACGATCAAGACGCACCTCAGCTCGGCGTATCGGAAGCTCGGCGTCGCTAACCGCCGGCAGGCCATCGCTCAGGGCCGGCGGCTCGAGCTGCTCTTACGGCGTGCCCGGCGACGTCGCCCGGCGACCTCGCCCGGCGCGGCTGCCGGGCGAGGTCACCAAGTGCGGCTGGACCGCCTCGCTACTGATAGCCGGCCGGCTACCCCGTGCTGGTGGCCAGCCGCTGCGACGGCATGATCGCGTTTTCCGCGGACTTGACTGTCCGGCGCAGACTGAACGCCAAGGCGGCGAGCATCAGCCCGTAGAAAAGCAGCCATGCCGCGACGATCGTGAGCAGCAGGACGAGCGTGATCCCCGGCCAGATCACCATGACGAGCCCGGCGGCCAGGCTGAACAGGCCGAGCACAGCGCGAAGGCCGCGGTTGGGCACCGCGCCGGAGATGCTGACGCCGAGTTCGGAGATGCCCTGCGCGATGAAGAACACGCCCGTGACGAACGCGACCAGGAACAGGCTGAGCGTATGGTGGCGCAGCAAGTAGATCCCGGCGAGCACGGCTAGCAGGCCGATCACCACGTACCCGGCGCGCATCCCGCCGCTCTCGGCCCGCGCGGTGAAGCCTTCGTAGAGCCGGACCAGCCCGGAGACCAGGACGGCGGCGCCGATCAGGATCGCCACGATGGTCAGCGAGGCGTTCGGCCATACCAGCAGTGCGATGCCGAGCGCCACCATGCCGAGCGCGCCGAGCAGCACGGCCCACCACGCGCGCTTGGCGGCGGCAGAGATCTGCTGCGCGATCGGGCTCATGCCGGGCGCGCCCATTTCCATCTGGCCGGTGTCTGTCTCGCCGGCGATGCGCTCCTGCTGGTGGCCTAGCTGTTGCGGCACGCCCGTCTGTGTCGCCGAGGTGCGCCTGGCGGTGGCGATACTGCTGGTAGCGCCCGTGCCCGTGCCCGTGCCCGTGCTGCCTGCCTCCCTGCTTGCGTCCGTGTTACCGGGCGCAGCCGAGCTGCCAGGCGCGGCTGTGCCGCCCATGCCGGTGCCTGCGCTGGACGGCATCGCACCTGGCTGCTCACCGGGCCCGGAGCCCGCTGGCGGGCCAGTATGCGGATCGGTCATCCTCGCCTCCCTGGAGAACTGGACCACCGGGAGCGCTGGGTGGCCACCCGCCGAGGGCGGCCACGTTCCCGGCACTATGCTGTGGTGCTCCTGCTTGTCCCATCGTGAAGTCGCCGAGTTCCCGTGATCATCACCCGTCGCGGGTGAACACGCGGTTGCTGTCCTAGACTTGGCGCGCAGTAGCCGCGAGCGACGAGCCAGTCCGGCCCGCGCCTGCATGGCGCCCGCCAGCGGCATGGCCCCTTTCCAGGAAGCGACCCCAGGTGAAGACCGACGTCGAAGAGCTGAGCCCGACCAGGGTGAAGCTGACCATCGAAGTTCCGTTCGAGGAGCTCAAGACGAGCCTCGACAAGGCTTACCGGGAGGTGGCGCGTCAGGTTCGGGTGCCGGGATTCCGGCCGGGCCGGGTGCCGCCGCGCATCATCGACCAGCGATTCGGGCGCGCCGCTGTCCTTGAGCAGGCCGTCAACGAGGCTGTGCCCGAGCTCTACAACAAGGCCATAGCCGAGCACGATGTCGTCCCGCTCACCCAGCCTGAGCTGGAGATCACCAGGCTCGACGACGGCAAGGAGCTGGCCTTCACGGCAGAGGTGGATGTCCGGCCAAGCTTCGACCTGCCCGATGTAGAAGGACTGTCGGTCACTGTCGACAACGCCGACGTCGGCCCCGACCAGGTGGAGGAGTACCTCGGGGCGCTGCGGGAGCGGTTCGCTTCGCTGCGGACCGTTGAGCGGCCCGTCGAGTCCGGTGATTTCGTGTCGATCGACCTGGCCGCGACGGTGGATGGCGACCCTGTCGAGGACGCCCAAGCCACCGGCGTTTCCTACGAGGTCGGCACGGAGTCGATGCTGGACGGGCTCGACGAAGCTCTCGCCGGCATGACGGCCGGCGAGTCCAAGACCTTCACCGCCGAGCTCGCTGGCGGCCAGCAGGCAGGCATGGCCGCTGACGTCCAGGTCACGGTGAACTCGGTGAAGGTCAAGGATCTGCCGGAGTTTGATGACGAATTCGCCCAGTCTGCCAGCGAGTTCGACACGGTAGGCGAGCTGCGTGCATCCACCCGCAAGCAGCTGACGGCCATGCGCCAGGCCGGCCAGGCTGGCCAGGCGAGGGAGCGGGTGCTCGACGCGCTGATCGATCAGCTCGACCTGCCGCTGCCCGAGCGCATCATCCAGGCCGAGGTCGCGCAGCGCCAGCGCAGCCTGCAGGATCAGCTCGACCAGGCAGGCCTGACTATGAAGGCATATCTGGACGCCAGCAACACGACGCAGGCCAAGATCGACGCCGACTTCGAGGCAGACGCCAAGCGGTCAGTCACGGCCGGGTTCATCCTCGACAAGCTGGCTAGCCAGGAAGACCTGACGGTGACGACGGATCAGCTCAGCGCCTACGTGACGGAGCAGGCCTACCGGATGGGGGTCGCGCCGGACCGGCTGGCACAGCAGCTCAGCGACAACGGACAGCTGCCCGCCGTGGCGGCCGACGTGCTGCGCGGCAACGCTCTCACGTGGCTGGCCGAGCGGGCCAGAGTGGTCGACGAGGCAGGCCGGCCCGTCTACGTCGGCCCGCCCGTCGCGGCCGACGTCGAGGCTGACTCGGACGGCGACGTCGATGCGGCCGCCGACGCTGACCTGGCCGCCGACACCGACGCGGACGCCGACACCGATGCGGACGCCGACACCGACACCGAGTAGCTCCGGCGTAACGGCTTGCGCTCAGAGCGCACAATGGCCCGCTGGCGTGCGCCGTCAGCGAACAGCGGGGATCGGCGGCGATGCCACTTCTGCCCGCGGGTTATGGTCACAGTCAACGACAGGCGCGGACTAACTACTAGCGAGGAGAGCACACGTGACCACGCCTCCCGACGACCAGCAGATCGCTCAGGTGCTTGCCAGGGCCGCTGAGGCCCCGGTAGGTCCGCTTGGCGACATGCTGTTCCAGCGCCTGCTCCGGCACCGGATCATCTTCCTCGGCCAGCAGGTCGACGATGAACTGGCGAACCGGATCTGCGCGGAGCTCATCCTGCTCGCGGCCGAGGATGCCAAGCGGGACATCAGTCTCTATATCAACTCGCCTGGCGGGTCCGTTTACGCCGGAATGGCGATTTATGACGTCATGCAATACGTGCCAAATGATGTCGCGACCTTCGCCATGGGCATGGCGGCCTCGATGGGGCAGTTCCTGCTCTGCGCTGGCGCGGCAGGCAAGCGGTACGCCATGCCGCACGCGGCCATCCTCATGCACCAGCCGCACGGTGGCATCGGCGGTACCGCGACCGACATCAGGATCCAGGCCGAGCAGAGCCTGTTCCTCAAGCGCGTGCTGGCGGAGCGCATCGCGATGCATACTGGCCGGCCAGTCGAGCAGATCGAGGAGGACTCCGACCGGGACCGCTGGTTCACCGCGGAGGAGGCCCGCGACTACGGGCTAGTCGACCACGTGGTGCGGAGCGCGACTGAGGTGCCGTCCGTCGGCCCGGTGTCATGAGGCCCGGCGTCATGAGCGGCGGGGAGTTCGATGGCAGCATTGGCCAGGGAGGACGAGAAGTGAGCACTGGATACCGAGGCCCGCAGTACGGCGGGCGTGGCCTGCCGGCGGAGGCGCGGTACGTGCTGCCGTCGTTCGTTGAGCGCACGTCCTACGGCGTGAAGGAGATGAACCCGTACAACAAGCTCTTCGAGGAGCGGATCATCTTCCTGGGCGTGCAGATCGACGATGCTTCGGCCAACGACGTGATGGCCCAGCTGATCACCCTGGAGTCGATCGACCCCACCCGCGACATCCTCATCTACATCAACTCGCCGGGCGGGTCGATGACCTCGATGATGGCGATCTACGACACCATGCAGTACATCCAGCCCGAGATTCACACTTACTGCCTGGGCCAGGCGGCGTCAGCCGCGGCGGTGTTGCTTGCCGCCGGCACCAAGGGCAAGCGGTTCGCCCTGCCGAACTCTCGCATCCTCATCCACCAGCCGGCGGTGGAGAGTGGCTACGGGCAGTCCAGCGACCTGGAGATCCAGGCCAGGGAGATCCTGCGCATGCGCAGCGCCATGGAAGGCATCCTGGCCCGGCATACCGGCCAGGACGAGGACCGGGTCCGCCGCGACATCGAGCGGGACAAGTTCTTCACCGCCCACGAGGCCAAGGAGTACGGGATGGTGGATGAAGTTCTGACGATGCTGAAGCGCAAGAGCGAGGTAGGGTCGTCGTAAGTCGTCCGGGCTGACTGGGCTCCGCTGAGCGGGACCCTGGCAGGCTGGCCGGCGCGCCGCACGGCCCGCCTTAGGCAAGACCTGGGGCTGCCGAGGCGGTACCGTCTAACCTTTAGGGACTGTTGTTCGGCGCATCTGAACGGCGCAGCTTGACTTGGTTTGATCGCGGGCCCGGAGTCGTCGGCCGGCAAGGCTAGAAGGAGTTACTAGGTGGCACGCATTGGTGATGGCGGTGATCTGCTGAAGTGCTCATTCTGCGGAAAGAGCCAGAAGCAGGTCAAAAAGCTCATCGCCGGTCCTGGCGTGTACATCTGTGACGAATGCATCGACCTCTGCAACGAGATCATCGAAGAGGAGCTGGCCGAGCCGACCGAGCTCAAGTGGGACAGCCTGCCGAAGCCGCGGGAGATCTACGAGTTCCTCGACTCCTACGTGATCGGCCAGGAGAAGGCCAAGAAGGGCCTGTCAGTCGCCGTCTACAACCACTACAAGCGCATCCAGTCCGGCGGTGAACGGGCCGGCGAGGATGGCGTCGAGCTGGCGAAGTCCAACATCCTGCTGCTCGGGCCGACCGGATCAGGCAAGACGCTGCTCGCCCAGACGCTGGCCCGGTTGCTCAACGTGCCGTTTGCCATCGCCGACGCGACCGCGCTGACCGAGGCCGGCTACGTCGGGGAGGACGTCGAGAACATCCTCCTCAAGCTCATCCAGGCCGCTGACTACGACGTCAAGAAGGCCGAGACGGGCATCATCTACATCGACGAGATCGACAAGATCGCCCGTAAGAGCGAGAACCCGTCGATCACCCGAGACGTGTCCGGCGAGGGAGTCCAGCAGGCGCTGCTGAAGATACTCGAGGGCACGACCGCCTCGGTCCCGCCGCAA
>DATHQE010000515.1:0-2927 GCA_035483035.1 Streptosporangiaceae bacterium
AGGCGATCCTGCAGGGCAGCGTCCGCCCTGCACTGCGGGCACTGAGCGGCTACGACGCGATTCTCAGTCCCACGGTGGCGCTGCCGCCCCGGCCCGTGGGCTGGTTCGACGAGGTCGAGCCGCCCGAGAACTTCACCCGCCAGACACAGTTCACGCCGTGGACCGCGCTGTACAACCTGTCTGGCCAGCCAGCAGTGAGCGTGCCGCTGCACTGGACCGACGAGGGCCTGCCTATCGGCATCATGCTGGCTGGCCGCATGGGCGACGAGGCGACCCTGATCTCGCTGTCCGCTCAGCTCGAGGCGGCCCGTCCGTGGGCGGCCAGGCACCCGTCCATGTGGTGACATAAGGCGCACGCAACTGATGCCCGCGCAGCCGCGCATGCGTGTTTTGCTCGGCTGCGGGGGATAGTGCCGTCACGGCGAGGGGACGCCGTGATGCGCGGGGGTGCCAGGGCTTGAACAAATGGCTGGAGTCGCTCGGCGGGTTTTCGGCCCGGCGGCACTGGATCGTGATCGTTGCCTGGGTGATCATTCTGGGCGGCCTGCTCCTGGCTAACCGGCAGTTCGGGGGCACCTACGTCAACAACTACAACGTGCCCGGCACCCAGTCCGACGACGGCCTCAACCGGCTGAACTCGACCTTCAGCTCGCAGGGCGGCTACTCGGGTCAGATCGTCTTCCACGCCACCAAGGGAACGGTCACCGCGGACGCGGCTGCCGTGAATCAGGCCACCGCCAACATCGGCAAGCTGCCGGACGTGCTGAAGGCGAGCAGCCCGTTTGGCTCGCCGCCGGGCGGCGGGGTGTCCACGGACGGCACCATCGCCTACTCCAGCGTGTCCTGGAGCACCAACCCCTTCTCGCTGGACACCAGCTACCTGCACAGGCTGGACAATGCCGTGGGGCCGGCCCGGAACGCCGGTCTCCAGGTCGAGTACGGCGGCGGCGCCGGCGAGATCGGTCAGAAGACGAGCGACACCACGTCCGAGCTCATCGGCCTCGGCTGTGCCCTGCTCCTCCTGCTGCTGATGTTCGGCTCGCTGGTCGCGGCGGCGATCCCGCTCGTCTCAGCGATCTTCAGCGTCGGGTCTGGCCTGTCGCTTCTTGGCCTGCTCGCCTCGGTCCTCACGTTTCCCACGACGGCGCCGACGATCGCCACCCTGCTCGGCCTCGGCGTCGCTATCGACTACGGGCTGTTCCTCGTCGCGCGGCACCGCGAGCAACTGGACTCCGGGATGGATGTGCCTACCTCCGTGCGCCACGCCGAGGGCACGTCGGGCGCGGCGATCGTCGTCGCCGGGAGCACCGTCGTCGTCTCGATCCTTGGCCTGTACATCTCCGACGTGGCGTTCGTCGGCGCGCTCGGCCTGGCGGCCGCGATCACGGTCGCTATCACCATGCTGGCCGCGCTGACCCTGGTGCCCGCATTCCTGGGCGTGGCGAGGGAGAACATCCGGGCGCTGAGCGCCCGGTGGACTGCGCACAAGGCGGGCGAAAGCGCCAGGGAACAGGCGCAGCGGACCGCGGCGGTCACCGAGGAGCAACACGAGCAGTCGGGTTTCGCCCGGTGGGGCCGCCGTGTCAGCGCGCATCCGTGGCCGTGGGCCGCGCTCAGCGTCGTGGTACTGCTGGTGCTCGCGATCCCCTTCTTCTCGATCACGCTGGCCCAGCCGGACAACGGCACCAATCCGACCAGCGACTCGAACCGGCGCGCGTTCGACCTGATGACGCAGGGATTCGGCATCGGCTCGAACGGCCCGCTGGCGATCGTGGTCGTGCTGCCCAAGCAGTCGGCATCGGCCGACAACACGCTGCTGAGCAACATGCAGAAGGCCGTGGCGAGCACTAAGGGCGTCGCGTCGGTCGGCCCGGTCGCGATCAACTCGGCTAGCACGACCGCGGTCTTCAGCGCCATCCCGACGACGCGCCCGCAGGCTGCGGCGACCAGCGACCTGGTCAACACGCTGCGCAACAGCGTACTGCCGAAGCAGAAAGCGACGACTTTCGTGACCGGCACGACGGCTGGCCAGCTGGACTTCACTACCCGGATCACCTCGCGGCTGGTCTGGCTGATCCTGGCCGTGATCGCGATCGCGTTCGTGCTGCTGACCACGGCGTTCCGGTCCGTGGTCATCGCGACCAAGGCCGCCATCCTTAACCTGCTGTCCATCGGCGCCGCCTACGGCGTCATCGTGGCGGTATTCGAGTGGGGCTGGCTGAAGACAGTCATCGGCCTGCACACCACGCTGCCGATCCCGGCCTACGTGCCGATGCTGGTCTTTGCGATCGTGTTCGGCCTGTCGATGGACTACGAGGTGTTCCTGATGTCGCGGATCCACGAGGCCTGGGTTTCCACCGGGGACGCGCACCGGGCGGTCGCGATCGGCATCGGCAGCACGGCCCGGGTGATCACCACGGCGGCGGCCATCATGGTCGTCGTCTTCACCAGCTTCGTCCTCAACTCCGATCCGGTCGTCAAGATGCTCGCAATCGGCATGGCGTTCGCCGTGCTGATCGACGCGTCACTGGTCCGGATGATCCTGGTACCCGCGGTCATGACGTTGCTCGGCCGCCGCGCCTGGTGGATGCCGCGGTGGCTGGAGCCGGTGGTGCCCCACCTGCAGCTGGAGGGCAGCACAGCCGCCGCCGGGCCGGTCGCGGCGGGCGTCGGGCCCATCGGTGAGTCGACCGTCACCGAGGCGGCGGTCGAGTCAGACGCGGAGTCAGATCACCGGCGTGCGGACGCGGCGGCTGGCGAGAGGCGGCCGAGATCGGACTCGGCAGAGCCTGGCGGCGGACGTAGCGGCGGCGCGGGTGACGGCGACGGCAGCCCGGGCGGCCAAGCTAACCCGTAAGGTCGGCGTCATGACGGTCGCCGACCGGGGTCAGCCGCGGGCCAGACGCCTGGTGGCCGCGGCGGCGACC
>DATHQE010000516.1:0-13014 GCA_035483035.1 Streptosporangiaceae bacterium
ACGCCAGGCCTGTGCAGCAGCCAGGCGAGCGCCACTTGCGCCGACGGCACGCCGCGCTCGGCGGCGACCTGCATGCACCGCTCGACCACGTCGAAGTCGGACGGCACCTTGTACAGCGAGTCCCCGAACGGGTCGGTGCCCGATCGCACCGTCCGCCGCTCGCCGTCCCTGGTCCTCGTCCCGGCCAGCAGCCCGCGAGCCAGCGGGCTCCACGGGATCACGCCGATGCCCTGGTCGATGCACAGCGGGATCATCTCCCGCTCTTCCTCGCGGTAGACCAGGTTGTAGTGGTTCTGCATCGACACGAACCGGGTCCAGCCGTGGACATCGGCAGCGTGCTGCGCCTTGGCGAACTGCCACGCGTACATGCTGCTGGCGCCGATATAGCGGGCTTTGCCGGCCCGTACGACATCGTGCAGCGCGGACATCGTCTCCTCGACCGGCGTGTGGCCGTCATAGCGATGGATCTGGTACAGGTCGACGTAGTCCACGTTCAGGCGACGCAACGACGCATCGATGCCCGACAGGATGTGCTTGCGCGAGAGGCCGCGATCGTTCTGGCCGGGGCCAACCGGGCTGTATACCTTCGTCGCGAGGACGAACTGGTCGCGGTCGAGGAACTTCGGCAGCAGACGGCCGGTCGCCACCTCGCTTGCGCCGCCCGAATAGACGTCAGCAGTGTCGAAGAACGTAACACCGCCTTCGACTGCCGCCTTAATGATCGGCTCGGCCGCGTCTTCGTCCAGCACCCAGGGCCGCTCGCTGTCGTTGCCGAAGCTCATCATGCCGAGGCAGATGCGAGATACGCGCAGGCCGGTCGCGCCGAGGTTAACGTACTTCAAGTCAGGTCTCCGATTGCTCGAGGGTCAGGCTGTTACGGAACCGAGCTTGCCAGACGCCCGCCGGGCGGCCCTCCGTCAACCGCCTTCCCGGCTCGGTACTGGTCGCTTAGACTAGTTAGCGAGCATAGCTTGCGTTAACGCCGTAAACTATCGGTGGGCAGCAGTTGGTGCGCATGTAGTCAGCGAGCGCCTAGCGAGCACCGGAGCAGCGCGAGCCCGGAGGAGGATGGCGAGAATGATCCAGGCGCCGAGCAGGCGTGACCGCGTCCGGGCTGCGACGACTCAGGAGATCATCCACACCGCGCGCAAACTGCTAGTGCAGGACGGCCCGGAGGCTGTCTCGCTGCGGGCCATCGCACGCGAGATGGGAATGACAGCACCAGCGCTCTACCGGTATTTCGGCAGCCACGAAGAGCTGCTGCGGCACGTCGTCGCCGACATCTTCACCGAACTGGCGACGCACGTCCGGACCGCGGTGCACGTGGCGGCGGACGCGTCGAACTCGGACCTGACGGAGGCCGAGGTCATGGTCGTCAAGATGATCGCGGGCTGCCGCGAGTTCCGAGCGTGGACGCTGGCGCACGTGCCGGAGTTCAGCATGATCTTCGGCAGCCCCCTGCCTGGCATGGATGTCCTGCACCAGATTCAGAACGACCCGACGATCGACTGCGGCTATCAGTTCGGCCAGGTCTTCCTGGACCTGTTCGGCGATCTGTTCCGGCGGCGCCCGTTCAGCATTCCGGCCGACGAGGAGATCGAGCCCTCGCTGCGCGAGCAGCTCGTGCGGTATCGCACGCTCGTGCACTCTGATCTGCCACTCGGTGCACTGCAGACCTTCCTGCGCTGCTGGGTGCTGCTGTACGGGAGCGTCAGCCTGGAAGCCTTCGGCCACCTGCGGTTCGCCCTCGACGACCCCGCGCCGATGTTCGAGCTGATGCTGTCCGACCTGGCCCCGATGATCGGCCTTGAGTACCCGCTGCCGGCGTCGGCCAGGTGAATCAGTTCCGACTGTGACCATGGTGCCGCTGCCGGCCGCGGTCAGGCGACGAAAGGCGTGGCGCCCGAGTCGGTGACCATGGGCCGCCCGGCCTGCGCCCAATCCTGCATTCCGCCTGCCACGTTGACCGCCCGCCAGCCTGCGCCGCCGAGCGCCTCCGCAGCTCTGGCCGACCGCACCCCAGAGCGGCAGATGACATAGATGGCGTCATCCTGTGGCAGCTCGCCGGTGCGCGCGCCCAGCTGGCCTAGCGGGATGTGGGTCGCGCCAGGCACGTGGCCCGCGGCCCATTCGTCATCTTCCCGCACGTCAAGTAGCCACGCCTGGTCGGGCACCGCTGCCGCCGGGACTTCGGGCAGAGCCTCGCTCACGGTCCTCACCACACTTCCTCCGCGGTCTGCGGCTGGTCAGCGCGTACCCGGTCAACCCTAACCGCCGCGGCGTCCGGGCCGACGGTGCCCGGTACGCCGGTCTGCGTCATGCGTCTCGCTCGCCCTCAAGGACCAGCCCGTACGCCAGGAGCTTCACGCCTGGCTCCGGTGACCAGTCACGCTCGGGCAGGCGGGCGAAGCCGGCCTCGTCGTACAGATAGTGGGCTGCCTTCATCTCAGTCTGCGTCAGCAGCACTAGCTGCCGGATGCCCGCGCGGGCCGCACGCTCGATCACGGCGGCCAGCAGCGCCCGGCCCACGCCGGCGCCACGTGCTTCCGGCGCCACCGCGAGCGCTCGGATCTCGGCCTCCTGCGGGCCGGCCAGGATCTCTCCGCCCTGCGGCCAGCCCTGAAGCATCACGGTCCCGACGATCTGGCCGCGGCCCGGTTCCGGCTGCGGCGCGCCACGCTGGTCACCGTTAACAGCGACGAGTACCTGGTCGAGACCGTCGGTACCGAGCGCCCGAAGCCGCGGCGCATACGTCGACTGCGGCGACAGGAATCCGTCAGCCAGATAGGCCGCGACCCGTAGGTCTCCTACTTCGTCGAACTCGTCCGGGCGTGCATCGCGGATCTCCATCACGTCCGTTATCTAACCAGGACGCCTAATATGCCTGGGCCGCTGGCCTGGGGCGACGAGGGTTGCCGGGCAGCGCGATGGCAACCACCTTGTCCAGGGCGTCGTCGCGGCACTACGTCGATACGCCGCCGACGTCATCGCCGCCGACCTGATCGCCGACCTCATCGCCGCCGGTCGCATCGCTGCCGGTCGCATCGCTGCCGGTCGCATCGCTGCCGGTCGCGTCGCTGCCGGTCATCGCCAGGTAGGCCGGGCGCAGCAGCGTGACCAGGTCCATCCCGCCCGCGGTGATGAACGGCGGCTCGTAGCTGCGCAACAGCAGGTCAGCGGGCGTAGCCGGCGCCGGCGGCAGCGCCCGCAGCCGGGCCGGGCTGAGCGTCGATGACCAGAAGCCGGCCGGGCTCGGCGAGAGCGGTGCGTCCGCGACGTCAATAACCGGGCGGCTGCCGACCGACCCGGCATCGCCGCCAGTGAGCCGGCGCAGCGCCGCCAGCAAGTCGGCCCTGCCCTTGCCGCGCCATGCCAGCATGCCGAACGGATCGGCGTCGAACGCCTCGGCTAGGACGTAGCAGACGGCGGCCACGTGCTTGCACAGCACTTCCCAGTCCGGGCACGAGCAGCTCATGACCAGGTCGCGCGCAGACTTGGGGAACAGTGGCGTACCGCAGCCAGCGAAGACTTCCTCGATCTCGGCAGGCATCTCGCCCGCGAGCAGCCGAGCACGGAAGATGGCACGCCCTGCCAGTGCCTCCTCAACCCGCTGCCATTGCCGTGTGGTCAGCGGATCGACCGTGAGCTTGACCGTGTACGGCTTGACCCGCGATCCCTGCACCTGCGCCGTCACGTGCCCGGTACTGATGTCGAGGCTGAGCACCTGACCGGACCTGGCATAGCTCCGGCCCCTGGTCAGCCTGCTCTGCAGTCCGAATGACTCCAGCACGTCGATGAACCGGCGTGACCACCACTGCTCGCCGATCGAGCCGCGCTTGCTGCGCGCCTTGATCCCGCCGGTGGCCTTGCGCGGCCGTGACGGCGGATAGAACTCAGTCACTCTGCCCTCCTCCGCGTGCCCTTATCAGTGCCGTCATCACTGGGATACGGCCTCCGGTGATAGCTCGACGACCTGGCGCAGGTCAGCCACCGACAGCTCCGTCAGCCAGCCTTCCCCGGTGCCGACAATCGCCTCGGCCAGCGCCTTCTTGTCCTCGATCATCTGGTCGATCCTCTCCTCGACCGTCCCGATGCAGACGAACTTGCGCACCTGCACGTCACGGCGCTGCCCGATGCGGAACGCGCGGTCTGTCGCCTGGTCCTCGACAGCCGGGTTCCACCACCGGTCGATATGGATGACATGGTTGGCCGCAGTCAGGTTCAGGCCCGTGCCGCCAGCTTTCAGCGAGAGCAGGAAGACCGCCGGCTCGGCCGCTTCCTGGAACTCGGCGACCATCTCATCGCGGCGTTTCTTCGTCGTGCCGCCGTGCAAGAAGCTCACGGCGCAGCCGAGCCTGGCCGCAAGGTAAGGCTGGAGCATGCGGCCGAACTCGGCGTACTGCGTGAAGCACAGCGCCTTGTCGCCGGCCTCGACGATCTCGTCGCAGATCTCCTCGAGCCTGGCCAGCTTGCCCGACCGCGCGTCCAGCCTGGATCCGTCTCCGAGCAGGTGCGCCGGGTGGTTGCAGACCTGCTTGAGTTTGGCCATCGTCGCGAGCACGAGTCCGCGGCGCTCGATGCCCGGCTCGGCGGCCTCGATCCTCGCCATCATGTCGTCCACCGTCGCCTGGTACAGCGAAGCCTGCTCGGCTGTCAGGTTGCACCAGACCTTCATCTCCAGCTTGTCTGGCAGGTCGGCGATGACGGCCTTGTCGGTCTTCAGCCGGCGCAGGATGAACGGCCCCGTAACGCGCTTGAGCTGCTCGGTTGCCTCGGCGTCCGCGTTGCGCTCAATCGGTATGACGTAACGGCGCCGGAACTTCTCGGCCGACCCGAGCAGGCCCGGACTAGTGAACTCCATGATCGACCACAGCTCGGTCAGCCGGTTCTCCACCGGGGTACCGGTCAGCGCGACACGTGCCGGGGCCGGGATCGCCCGGACGGCCTGCGCCTGCCGCGTGCTTGCGTTCTTGATGTTCTGCGCCTCGTCACAGACCACACGCGACCACGGCACTTGAGCCAGCGCCTCACGGTCCCTCGTTGCTACTCCGTACGTGGTGATGACGAGGTCGGCAGTGGCGACGGCTGCGGCCAGCTCAGGTCCGGCCAGCCGGTCGGACCCGTGATGCACGTGGACGCTGAGGTCCGGCGTGAACCGCGCTGCCTCCCGCTGCCAGTTCCCGACGAGGGACATCGGGCAGATCAGTAGCGTCGGCCCCGCCGCGGTGCCGTTATCCCGCTCGGCCTGTAGCAGCGCCAGCGTCTGCGGCGACTTGCCCAGGCCCATGTCGTCAGCGAGGACAGCACCAAGGCCGAGGCTGCCGAGGAACGAGAGCCACGCGAGGCCGCGCTCCTGATACGGACGCAGCTCGCCCTGGAACGAGGCAGGGGTGCCCATGGGCGCGATCTGCCTGTCGGCCTGGCCGGACAGCAAGTCGCCAAGCCAGCCATCGGCATCGACCTCGGCCAGCGGCAGGTCCCCGGCGCCATCGCCGAGCCCGGCCAGCAGCGCATCGCCGGCCGTCATGACGCCCGCGCCGCCGCGTTCCAGGAACTGCAAGCCCGCCTTGAGATGCCGCTCGTCAAGCTCGACCCACTGGCCACGGAGCCGGACCAGCGGCACCTTCAGGCGCGCAAGCTCAGCGAGCTCGGCCGGATCCAGCGTCTGGTCCCCGATGGCGAGCTCGTACCGGAAGTCGACGAGATCGGCCAGGCTGAACTTAGGCGCGGTCGCCGATCCTGGGGCGGCAGCGGTCCTGGACCTGGTGGTGAGCTTCAGCCCGAGCCGGGATCGGCGCACCCAGTCGGGCAGCATGACGCCGAAGCCGGCACCGGCGAGCAGCGGCCCCGTTTCCTTCAGGAAGTCCAGGGCGCCGCGCGTGTCGAGCACAACCGACGCCGGCGCGGCAGTTTGCAACGCCGCGTCCAGCTGGGGGAACAGCCTTGATGCCCGACCGAGGCCAGCGAGCAGGTCTTCCTCGGGGTAGCTGAGGCCCGCCGTCGCCCATCCGTCGGCCGTGCCGCCAGCCCAGATGTCAGCGGCGGGCAGCATCAGGCTCGGATCGTCGGTCGACTGCAGCGCGAACTGCACTTGCCAGCTTGGCCCAGCCGCCAGCACGGACGAGTCAGCCTCCAGCGCCGAGGCGTCAGGCTCCGCCCCGACTAGGTCGGCCTTCGCCCCGGCCGGGTCAGCCTGAGCGGGCGGCTCGACCAGGCGGAAGCAGATGCGTGCCGGGCCCGGCGGCTCCTGCGCTGCGTCTTGCCAGGCCCACAGCGCGAACGTGAGCTGTGCCGCTTGCGCGGCCTCTCGCGCCGCCACGCTGAGCCGGCCATCTGCTGTAGTCAGCGCGGCGGCCCAGCGGTCGGTCAGCGGGGCAGCCGGGCCAGCCGGGAGCAGTTCGAAGCCCGGCACGCTTGCCAGCCTGGCCCGGACCGCGGCGTCGGTCAGCAAGTCGAGCGCCTCGGTGACGATGCTGGCCGACGGCTCACCGGCCGCGCTGGTGGCCCGGCAGATCGGGGGCAGCGCGATTGTCAGCTCGCGGGCGCGGAGCGCTTCGGCACCGGCGAGCACCGGCCGCCACCTGGCGAAGTACCCAGTAGCAGCGGTCGCGCGGCCGACGGCGGCTGCGCGGACGCGAGCCCCGGTGACCAGGCCGCCGATGGCGCCGGCCCCGGTGACCCGCCCCTTCGTGACCCGGCCCTTCGTGACCCGGCCTTGGGTCGCCCCGGCCTGGGTTACCCCGGTCTCGGTTACCCCGATCTCGGTCACGCCACTCTCGGTCGCCCCGACCTCGGTCACGCCGGTCTCGGTCGGCCCGACCTCGGTGACGCTAGCCTCGGTGACGCCGGGCAGTACACGGCCCCGAGCCGCAAGGTCCGCGGCCAGCGCAGCGAGCGCGGCCAGGTAGTGCACGCTGCCGGACAGCACCGCGCGCTCAGCCCGAGCGTCCGCGCTACCCAGGACCCCAAGCAGGGCAAGCGCCGCGGCTGGGTCGAGGCTCAGGACCGGCACCTGCCACGGGGATAGCCTGCTGCGGCCCCCGCGCGCGGCATCCGGGCCGCGTCCCCGTGATCCCGAAAGATTCGGCATAGCCGGCTGTGTCGAATCTTTCGGCCAAACAGCGTCCGCGCTCGCTGCGTCCGTTATATCCGCTATATCCGCCACCAGACTTGGCAGATCAGCTGACGGCACCGGCTCTCCGCCCGCAGTCGGCAGCCAGAGCGTCATCTCGTCCTCGGCGGCCTTGCGCACGATGTCGCTGGCGGGTTCGCCGAACTCAGCGATCGCGTCGGCCAGCAATCCAGCCGAGGCGGCAAACGGGTGCGGTCGCGGTGGCTCGGCCTGCCTGCGCGCTGAGATGAGGGCCGGTGCTGGCCGTTCGGAGTCTTCGGCCCACAGGCTCAGTACGCCGTGGGCCCAGATTCCGTGAATCGCTAGCATGGCCCGCACTCCCGCGATAGCCGGGACTATCAGCCACGAAGGTAGCAATCAATCGGCCGCGACACGCCGCAATCGCGGGGTGCTCCGTGGCGAGGCTGGCTCGTGATATGCGCGGAGCAGCTTGATCCTGAGGTTCGCGGCAACAAGCCAGGCGCTAGGTTGCGCACACGGCGAGGCCGCGATCCCCGCCCGGAAAGGTACGGTCGCCGGGCTCCTAGACCTGGGGGCGCTGGCCCAGCGAGCCGCGGACAGCCGGGCGCTGCGCGGCGTCGGACCGCGCGGCGTCGGACCGCGCGGCGTCGGCCGGCGCGGCGTCGGTAACCAAGGCGCCGGGCCCGACGGTGTCGGCCAGTCCGCCGGTGAACTGCACGGCCTCGGATTGAGCAGCCTCAAGTCGCGCTGCTTCGTTGATCTTGCGCAAGTGCCTGGCTAGCGACCGGAACACGAAGTACAGGACGACGGCCATCCCGAAGACCACCAGGAAGCCGAGAGTGCCGGGCTGGTCCCAGGCGCTCGTCGACTTGGCCGCCGCCGCTGCAAGTTCCATCACAAGCTCACCCTCTCCCGGATCCCGGCGAACAGGTCGTCCTCCGGCAGTCCGGCATCCACCAGCGACCTGGCCAGATGATAGTCCTCGGTTGGCCAGGCGGCGCGCTGGGCCTCGGCCGGAACGGCGAACCAGCCGCCTTCGGGATCGACCTGGGTGGCGTGCGCGATCAGGGCCTGGTTTCGGATCTCGAAGTAGTCGCCGCACTGGACCCGCGTGGTGATCTCGTGCGGCGGCTTGCCCCTGCCGTCAGAGTCGTCCGTCCACTCCTCGATCCGGTCCGCGTAGGGCGACTCCAGTCCGAGGTCCAGCATTGCCTGATGCAGCGCCAGGATCCTGGCCCGATGGAACGTGAGGTGGTAGTAGAGCTTGAGCGGCTGCCACGGCTCGCCGCACCCCTGGTACCGGTCCGGATCGGCAGCCGCCTCGAACGCCTCCACCGACACCTGGTGGCACTTGATGTGGTCGGGATGCGGGTAGCCGCCGTTCTCGTCGTACGTCAGCATCACGTGCGGCCGGAACTCCCGCACTGCCTGGACCAGCGGCCTGGCTGCGCTCTCCAGCGGCTCGAGGGCGAAGCAGCCGGCGGGCAGCGGCGGCAGAGGATCGCCTTCGGGCAGCCCCGAATCGACGAAGCCGAGGAACTGCTGCCGCACGCCGAGGATCTCGCGCGCCGCGTCCATCTCAGCCCGCCGAATCGCCGGCAGGTCGGCGCGGACCTCCGGTCGCTCCATGGCCGGGTTCAGGATGTCGCCGCGCTCCCCGCCGGTGAGCGTGCAGACCAGGACCTCCACGCCTTCCTTGACGTATCTGGCCATGGTCGCCGCGCCCTTGCTCGACTCGTCGTCGGGATGCGCATGGACGGCCATCAGCCGCAGCGGCTCGCTGCCAGTCGGGGCCTGGCTGCTCGAGGCCCTGCCTTCATCGGGATCGACAAGCACGCGGAAGTCACCTCTGGGTCTGTCATGACGGGGGCACGGATAACGCACGCTTTAGCGTCAACACGCTGCCTGGCCGGGCTCATTCCCACGCTGACGCCACGCGGACGGCGCACGAATACAAGACGGAACGGGGCCGAATGGCAGCAGCCCCGCACCACGTGCGCACAGTTTCGCGTGATATTTTGCCCAGCTTCGCCCTGACTTGTTTGACCTAGACCATTGACAGGTACGACGTACTTGCGGAGCCTTGTTAGCCTCGAAGGATTACCCCCATGGGCTCGCAAGGCCCAGCGGACCGTCTTTTCCGCACCCAACTAGGAGTACCCGTGACCGAGACGCGCGACGACACCTTTACCTGGCTCACGCAGGATGCGTATGACCGGCTGAAGGCCGAGCTCGACCATCTCTCTGGCCCGGGCAGGATTGAGATCGCGAAGAAGATCGAGGCCGCGCGGGAAGAGGGAGACCTTAAGGAGAACGGCGGCTACCACGCCGCCAAGGACCAGCAGGGCATGCAGGAGGCCCGGATTCGCCAGCTGACCCAGATCCTGGAGAGCTCGCGGGTGGGTGAGCCGCCCCGCACCGACGGGGTGGTTGGCCCTGGTATGACCGTGACCATCAGGTTTGCGGGCGACGAGGACGAGGTGACCTTCCTGCTGGCTTCGCGCGAGGAGGTCGGCTCGCCCATTGACGTGTACTCGCCGAAGTCACCGCTTGGCAGCGCCATCTCCGGTAAGAAGGTCGGCGAGACGGCGACCTACAACCTGCCGAACGGCCGTGCCACGACTGTCGAGATCCTGGAGGCCGTCCCCTACAACGGCATGTAGCCGCGCGGCCGCCTGACCGGCCAGACGACACGTGGCCGGCCGTTCCGTTCTCGGAGCGGCCGGCCATTGGCGTCAAAAGCAGGCGATCTAGATGGCGCCCAGGTCGGCGGCCTCGAGCTGCTCGGGCGGGGCCGCAGTCTGCACAGCCGGGGCATCGTTGCGGCCGCGCAGCGGGATCTCCTTCACCCACAGGGCGAGCAGGAAGACAAGCGCCGACGCGGGGATCGTCCACCAGAAGACCGCGTCCAGGCCCTTGCTGAGGGCGACGAAGGCAGCCTCCTTGATGACGGCAGGCAGGTTGTTGATCGTGGCCGGGTCCAGGCTGGCACCCGTGGCCTGCAGGTGCGCGCCTGGCACCCGGGCGGCCATGGTCGACGTGAGCTTGTGAATGAAGATCACGCCGAAGAGCGACACGCCCATCGAGCCGCCGATCTGCTGGAAGAACGCGCGCGAGCTGCTGGCCACGCCCATGTCCTTCTGCTCGACGCTGTTCTGCACGATCAGGGAGGTGATCTGCATGAGGAAGCCCATGCCCACGCCGAGCACGACGAAGAACAGCGCCGAGGTAACCCGCGTAGTGTGCGGGCCCAGGTGCGTGAGCAGGTAGATCGCGATTGTCATGATGACGCCCCCGATGACCGGCAGGACCTTGTAGCGCCCGGTCCTCGTGGTGATCTGGCCAGCGATGAGGGTGGTGACCGTCGAGCCCAGCATCAGCGGGATCAGCATCAGTCCGCTCGTCGTCGGCGAGGCATGCTGCACTGTCTGCTGGTACAGGGGCAGGAAGGTCAGGGCGCCGAGCATCACGAACCCGAGCAGGAAGCTCATCCCGGAGGCCAGCGAGAAGTTCCGGTTCTTGAAGACGTGCAGGGGCAGCACCGGCTCGGCCGCACGGCCCTCGACGACGAAGAACGCGCCGATCGACGCGGCCGTGATCGCCGCCAGCATGATGATCTCCCACGAGCCCCACGCGTACTGAGTACCGCCCCAGGTCGTCAACAGGACGATCGCGGTGGCGCCGATGGCGATAACGGCAGCGCCGAGGTAGTCGACCTTGTGCTCGACGCGCCGGCGCGGCAGGTGCATCGTCGCCCACAGGTACACGAGGGCGGCGCCACCGATCGGCATGTTGATGTAGAAGATCCACTGCCACGAGAGGCTGTCGGTGATGTACCCGCCGACCAGTGGCCCGGCGATCATCGCCACCATCATGGCGGCCATCATGTAGCCCATGTACTGACCGCGCTCGCGCGGCGCGACCATGTCCCCGATCGTCGCGATGGCGCCGACCATCAGGCCGCCAGCGCCCAGGCCCTGAAGGGCGCGGAACGCGATCAGCTGATCCATGGTGTGCGACAGGCCGGACAGCGCCGAGCCGATCAGGAAGATGACGATCGCGATCATCAGGAGCCGCTTGCGGCCGTACAGGTCGCCGAGCTTGCCGTACAGCGGGGTGGTGATCGTTGACGCCAGTACGTAGGCCGTGACAACCCAGGCGAGGTGGTTGAGGCCGCCGAGGTCGCCGACGATGCGTGGCAGCGCCGTGGAGACGACCAGCTGGTCAAGCATGGCGATGATAAGCGTGAGCAGGAGTCCTGGCAGAACGATCATGAACTCGCGCCGCGACGCGAACGACGTCGTGCTCGCTGGCGCCGCGGCTGCCGGGTTGTCTGTCATGAAATGGGCTCCTCGCTCCACACAACTACCGCGCGGCACAGGCTTGCGGCGCTTCCTACTTACTTGCCGACCGGCTAGCATCCAGTCAGAGCACAGGCTAAGCTCGTCACTAACCGGCCGTCAAGTAGATTAACCGAGGGGCGGGAAGGACCAGAACGCGAGGCCATGGAAAACAACGTCCGCAGCGATGACCAGGACCGCAGCCACGACACCCGGTCGCGGCTACGCGAGCTTGCACTCAAGCTGTTTGCCGAGCAGGGCTATGAGAAGACATCCCTGCGCGAGATAGCCGAGCAGCTCGGCGTCACCAAGGCCGCGCTGTATTACTACTTCAAGTCCAAGGAAGACATCGTCCGCAGTCTGGTCGAGGACTATGTCGCCGACCTGGACGAGCTGATCGCCTGGGCGAAGACTCAGCCGCGCAGCCCAGCCACCAGGGCCGAGATCGTCCGCCGGTACCTGCACATCGTGTCGAACGGCACCGCGGTCTTCCGCATGCTGCACCAGAACCAGGCGGCGGTCAGCGTGCTGGCGAACGCGAAGGAGCGGGGCGAGCTGTTCAAGGAGCGGATGGACGCGCTCGTCGCGCTGCTGACCGAGCCCGATGCGTCGCTGCGCGACCAGGTCCGCGCAGCGTCGTGCCTGATGAGCGTGAGCTTCTGCTGCATGCACTATCAGGACAGCGCAGCCAGCCCAGGCGAGCTTGAGGCCGCGCTGCTCGACGTGGCGCTCGAGCTAGCCGACGCGGCCCCGGCGCGCTCGCCCGCCTGACAGCGCGGGCCAGGCCAGTAAGCCTCAAGCTTCTTGCGACGCCGCAGCGGCTGGCGCGGCTGCCGAGACCCTGATCAGCGGCAGGACCCGGTAGGGCAGCGGGCTGTCCAGGGCGATCACCGTCGATGTCCGGACCACGCCCGCCAGCTCGACGATGGCGTCGATGACCCGTTGCAGGTCGGCGTTGCTGCGCGCCACAACCCGGCACAGCATGTCGCCCGACCCGGTGATGGTGTGAGCCTCCAGCACCTCGGCGATCGCGGCAAGTCGCTGCGCTACCGGGTCGTGCCCACCGGCCTGCCTCAGCTCCAGGGTCACGAACGCGGTGACGCCGTAGCCAATGGCGGCCGGGTCGATGTCGGGGCCGTAACCGGTGATCACCCTGCGCGCGTGCATGCGGTCGAGGCGTGCCTGCACGGTGCCGCGCGCGACGCCAAGACGCCGTGATGCCTCTAGTACACCGACTCTGGGCTCGGCCGTCAGGAGCTCAATGAGGCCGCCGTCAAGCTCGTCGATCATCTCGACGCTCCTCGCTTACAACCTGTACAAGAACGCCAGCTGCTTGATGACTTGACCAAGCATATTGTCTAGTTCATTGAGGCGCAGTTGCACAGCATGACTCACTGGCGGATGCTGCGGTAAGAGCCAGCCGAGTGCGATGGATGCAGGAGCGACACGATGACAGCTGAGGCAGCGCAGGCGACAATGGCCGATCAGTTCCCCGTTACCGGAATGGACGCGGTGGTCTTCGCCGTCGGGAACGCCCGGCAGGCTGCCCACTTCTACTCCACCGCCTTCGGCATGCGCTGC
>DATHQE010000517.1:0-3814 GCA_035483035.1 Streptosporangiaceae bacterium
CTGCATCCAGGCCAGGTACTTGGCCAGCCCGGACCGGCTGTCGGGCACCAGCTCGGCCGGCACCCCGACGAGCTCCGCCGCGACCACCATCTCCTCGATGTAGCTGTCGGCCTCATCCGGCGTCAGCGCGGTGCCGAACAGCTCCCTGGCCGCGACGTTGGAGTCGATGAGTCCCGCATGCACCCACAGGAGCAGCTCCGGATCACCGGCGGCGTAAGGCTTGCCCGTCTCGTGATCGACGCCCGTGACTCGCTCATGGATCCGCCGGACCCTGGCGGCGGCGCGCTCCGCAGCACCCCGTTCCCCGAATGTGATTGTTGCCAGGTAGGCCGAGGTGGCGGCGAGCCTGCCGACCGGGTCGGCGCGCCAGTCGCTGTGCTGATCGACGCCGGCCATGGCCAGCGGGTGCAGGGCCTGGATCATGAGCGCCCGCAGACCCGCGACCGGCGCCGACAAATCGCCGCTGATGCGCCACGCAACGCTCGACGGGCCGAAGAAACCGTCGTCGGCCGGATGCTCGGGAATGCCGTTCACCAACGCCGCCGCCGAGCGCTCTACCAGCCCGGCTGCATCTGCGTACTGGTTCATATCCGCCACGTTACCTCTCGCTCCGTGCGCCGCCCGCGCTCTACCTGACCGCGTGTCAATGCCGGGCCAGGCGCTCGCGGCCAGCCGGCGCTGTCCAGTCGAGCACCGGGCCGTCTGGCACGATCCGGGACGGGTTGAGCTGCGGGTGGGTGGTGTAGTAGTGCCGCTTGATCTGGTCGAACTTGGTGGTATCGCGGAACGCGGGCAGCGCGTACAGGTCGCGCGCGTACGCCCACAGGCTGGGGTAGTCGGTGATCCGGCGCAGATTGCATTTGAAGTGCGAGTAGTACACGGCGTCGAACCGGGCGAGCGTCACCCACAGCCGCACGTCTGCCTCGGTGATCGCGGCCCCGAGCAGGTATCGATGCTCAGACAGGCGGGCCTCGAGCAGATCCAGCGTCGCGAACAGGGCGCTGACCGCCTCGTGATAGCTCTCCTGCGTGGTGGCGAAGCCAGACCGGTAGACGCCGTTGTTGACCGTCGCGTAGACCAGGTCATTGAGCTCGTCGATCTGCGGGCGGAGGTGCTCGGGATACAGGTCGTAGGCGGGGTTGGCCCAGGCGCCGAACTGGGTCGCCAGGTCGATGGTGATGTCGGGGAAGTTGTTGCTGACGATGCGACTGGTCTTGCGGTCCCACAGCACCGGCACCGACACGTGCCCCTCGTAACCTGGCTCAGTCGCCTCGTAGGCGTCGCGGAGGAGGGCAAAGCCGTTCACCGGGTCGAGGCCATAGCCTTCGCCCGCGCGGAACGCCCAGCCTCGGCCATCCCGCACCGGATCGACCGCGGACAGCGATACGACATCGGTAAGGCCGAGCAGTTCGCGGACGATTGCCGAACGGTGCGCCCACGGGCATGCCCACGAGATGTACAGGTGATACCGGCCAGGCTCGGCCTGGTAGCCGCTGGATCCGTCGGCCGTGATCCGGTCCTGGAACGGGTAGGCGGCACGCACGAACTCGCCGGGCTTAGAGCCGGCGGGCGACGTAGCCTTCTTGGGCTTATAGCTTCCGTAGTCACCAAATGTCGTGAAGTCCACCGGGCTCGCGCCGCTGGCCTGCGTCGTGCTCGTCATCGGCCCTCCATGCTCTCGCCTGTCCGCAGCAACCACGCACGTGGCAGCACCATTCCGGCCGGGCAGGCGGACTGCGACCAAGGGCATGCGGAAGGATGGGCTCGTGAGCACAGACGCCGCTGCCGCCGTCGCTGGGCCGGCCCGGCCGGCCGAGCCCGCGCCGCCCGCCGAGTCCGCGCCGCCCGCCGAGTCCGCGCCGCTCGCTGAGCCGCAGGCGGTCATCGCGCCGCTGACCGGCGCGGCGATCTTCCTCGTCGTCGTCATCAACCCCGACGCGGCCAGCGCGGACACGGCCCGCGACCTGTGTGCCGACGTGTCCGCACTCGTCCGCGCAGTCGGTTTCCGGGACCTGACCGGACACCTGACTTGCGTGACCGGGGTCGGGGCCAGCGCCTGGGACCGGCTCACCGGACTGCCGTGGCCCGCGGGCCTGCATCCATTTCCTGAATTCCGGGCTGGCGCCAGGCACGCGGTCAGCACGCCCGGCGACTTGCTGTTCCACATTCGCGCGACGCGGATGGACCTGTGCTTCGAGCTCGCCGAGCAGATCATCACGCGCCTGGACGGCGCGGTGAGCGTAGCCGACGAGGTGCACGGCTTCGCCTACTTCGACGAACGCGATCTGCTCGGGTTTGTTGACGGCACCGAGAACCCGACGGGCGAGGCGGCGGCGCGAGCCGCGCTGATCGGGGCAGAGGAGCCGGCGTACGCGGGCGGCAGCTACGTGATCGTGCAGAAGTACCTGCATGACCTGGCCGCGTGGAACGCCGTCGCGGTCGAGGAACAGGAGAAGATCATCGGCCGGACCAAGCTCTCGGACATCGAACTGGACGACTCGGTCAAGCCGTCCAGCGCGCACAACGCTCTCACCACGATCGTCGTCGACGGCGAGGAGATCGACATCGTCCGCGACAACATGCCGTTCGGGCAGGTCGGAGCCGGCGAGTACGGCACGTACTTCATCGGCTACGCGCGCTCGCCGGCGACGACCGAGCAGATGATGGCCAACATGTTCATCGGCTCGCCACCGGGTAACTACGACAGAATCCTGGATTTCAGCCGGCCGGTGACCGGGTCGCTGTTCTTCGTGCCGTCGCAGACGCTGCTGGATGACTTCGACAGCCTCGGCCCCGGCCAGGTCGGGGTCGGCCCCGGCCAGGGCGGGGACAGTCAAGCTAGCGACAATAGCGACGGTAGATCCGCAGCCAGGCTCCAGGCGGGGGCCGGCTCCTTGAACATCGGCAGTCTCCGAGGAGTTGCATCGACATGAACAACCTGCACCGCGAGCTCGCGCCCATCTCCGATGAGGCCTGGGACGAGATCGAGCAGGAGACCGCGCGCACGCTGAAGCGCTATCTGGCCGGCCGGCGCATCGTCGACGTGGACGGACCCGCGGGCACGACGCTGTCGGCCGTCGGCACCGGCCACCTGGCGAGCATCGACCCGCCGGCCACCGGCGTGCAAGCCAGGCAGCGCCAGGTGCTGCCGCTGGTGGAGCTGCGCGTGCCGTTCACGCTGGACCGGGCGCAGATCGACGACGTCGCGCGCGGATCGGCGGACTCGGACTGGCAGCCGGCCAGGGAGGCCGCGCGGCAGATCGCGTTCGCCGAGGACCGGGCCATCTTTTCCGGGTATGCGGCGGCCGGCATCGGCGGCATCGCGCCGGGTGCGAGCAACCCGCCGCTCATCCTGCCGGCCGAGATCGCCGACTACCCGATGGCGTTCGCCCAGGCCGCCGGGCAGCTGCGCGCAGCCGGGGTGGACGGGCCCTACGCCGCGGTGCTGTCCGCCGAGGCCTACACCGCGGTGAGCGAGGCCAGTGACCACGGCTATCCGATCATCCGGCACCTGCGCAACGTGCTCGACGGCGAGCTGATCTGGGCACCGGCCATCAGCGGCGCCCTGGTAGTCACGGCGCGCGGCGGCGACTTCAGCCTGCACCTTGGCCAGGACCTGTCGATCGGCTATCTGTCCCACAGCGAATCGACCGTCGTGCTGTACCTGCAGGAGAGCTTCACGTTCCAGCTCCTGACGGCCGAGGCCGCCGTTGGCCTGACGACCGCGTCCACGAAGAATCCCAAGTCCTAGTTCTGGCTGTACGGCGAGTACCGCAGGTCCGGCGCGGGCGTCGCGGTCAGCGACCGCAGCATC
>DATHQE010000518.1:0-6926 GCA_035483035.1 Streptosporangiaceae bacterium
GGCACGTCGCTGTCGCTGACCGGTGACTTCTCCACCGACGGCGTGGCGTTCGAGCGTGGCTACGAGCTATGGGCCAACGACGTCAACGCCCACGGCGGCATTGACGGCCGCAAGGTCAAGCTCGTCATCCTGAACGACAACAGCAGTCCGACCCAGGTCGACACCAACTACACCGACCTCATCACGGTCAAGCATGTGGACCTGACATTCGGGCCGTTCTCGTCGTTGCTCACCGCGCCGGCGGCCGAGGTCGCGCACCGGTACGGCTACGCGTTCGTCGAGGGCGCCGGCGGGTCACCGCTGGTCTTCAGCGAGAAGCTGCCGAACGTCTTCGACGTGGCACTACCGGTGGCCAACGCGCTTGACCCCCTCGTCACCTGGCTTAAGTCGCTGCCGGCCGGCCAGCGCCCCACTACCGCCGCCTATCCGATCGCGAACGACCCATTCACGATCCTGCAGGTCCAGCGCGCTCAGGGCATCTTGCAGCAGGCAGGCATCAGCACCTCGTATTCGAAGATCTTCCCCGAAGAGGTGCCCGACTTCCTGCCCAACGCCAACCTGGTGGCCGGGAAGAACCCGCAGATGGTGATACTCGGCTCGACTGCCGTGCCGACCGTGGCCTCGTTCGTCAAGGCGTTCGCGCAGCAGCGTTTCAGCCCGAAGCTGATGCTCGCGACAGCCGGGCCAGACCAGGGCGCAGCGTTTCTGTCGGCCGTCGGCGGCGCGGCGGTAGCAAACGGGATCATGGTGCCGAACCTGTGGTACCCCGGCTACGCCGATCCGACGAGCCAGGCAATGGTCGCGGAGTACGTCGCCAAGTACGGCGGCACGGCGTCTGGGGTCAACGCGGACGTCGCCGAGGCATACTCGGTCGGTCAGATCACCGCGGATGCGGTCAAGGCGACCGGCGGCACGACCGGCTCGAAGATCATCGCCTACCTGCACGGCGACCACACGTTCGCCAGCGTTGAAGGTCCGGTCAAGTTCGACAGCCTCGGCGAGAACGTGAAGGCAATCGCGTTCGTCTTCCAGTGGCAGAACGGCAAGTTCGTGCAGGTCCTGCCCGTGGGCGCGCCTGGTTCCGTGCCGATCCTGTACCCGAAGCCGAACTGGTAACGGCGGACCGACTATGCAGACCGCACGGAGCTGAGATGGGAACCGAGATCGCTCGCGCCATCGCCGCCGGGATACTCGGCGGCGGTGTGTACGCGCTGATGGCGGCCGGACTAACGCTGATATTCGGCGTCCTGGACATCATCAACGTTGCCCAGGGGATCCTGGTCGTACTCGGCGGCTATCTCAGCTACGTGCTGTCTGTCCACCTGCACATCGACCTGCTGGTCGGCCTCCTCGTCACCGTGCCTGCGATGTTCGTCATTGGGGTGGCGATCTACTGGCTGTTCATCAGGCCGCTGCGCGGCGCCGAGCGTACCTCGATGACACTGCTGGCCTGCTTCGCTGTCGCGCTGATCATCGAGGGCGTGCTGTACCGGGCGTTCGGCTCGAACTACGTCTCGCTGTCCGCCTGGTACACCACGTCAAGCGTGCACATCTTCGGTTTCTATCTATCCGACATCTACCTCATCGGCTTCGGGCTGGCCGTCGTCGCCATCGCGGCGCTGTACCTGATCCTGTACCGGACAACGTTCGGTCGCGCGGTCCGAGCGACCATGCAGAACCAGGCCGCCGCCCGGCTCATCGGCATTGATGTCAACCGGGTCGCGGCCGTCACCTTTGGCATCGGCACGGCCGTGACCGCAGTCGGCGGCATGGTTTTTGGCGCATCCAGCGGCGGTTTCAACCCCAACAGCGGCTACGACCTGATCTCCCGGCTGCTCGCGATCATCATCCTGGCGGGTATGGGCAGCATCGGCGGCGCGCTGGTCGCGGCAGTCTTCATGACGACGGCTGAGGCGCTGGTGGACATCTGGCAGCCCAACTGGTCGGTTGCCGTGTTCTACCTGGCGCTGGTGATCATCCTGACTGTCCGGCCTAGCGGGCTGTTCGGGCGGCGGGCGGTGCGGGCACAATGACGGAGCAGCTGGGGGCTGAGGCACCGCTCGCTACAGACACCATCCAACCGGGAACGGGCTCGCTGCCCCGGACTCGGCGCCGCACGCTCGCACTCGTCGGCGTGGCAGCACTTGCCGCCATTGTCGTCGTCTACCCGCTCGTCATCACGAACGCGACCGCGACGAACTTCGGCGTCGTGACCCTCATCTTCGTGGCCGTCGCCTCGGCCTGGAACCTGTTCTCTGGGTACTCGGGCTACCTCTCACTCGGGCACGCCGTTTTCTACGGCACCGGCGCTTACTTTCTGTGCGTCGCCGCGAAGGACTGGAACCTGTCCGGGTCGGCGGTCTTCTGGCTAGTGCCGCTCGGCGGTCTCGCCGCGGCGGTGATCGCGGTACCGCTCGGGCTGGTCGCACTGCGGGTACGCCGGCACACATTCGTCGTGATCACGATCGCGTTCTTCTTCATCGCGCAGCTGTCTGCGTCCAACCTCGGGGTCACGGGCGGGTCGAGCGGGATCCTGGCGCCAGCTCCAGGGAGCTGGGACCCGGCCACGTACAACAACCCGTTCTACTACCTGGCCCTGATCATCGCGGCCGCGACGGTGGCGCTCGCGTGGCAGGTGCGGCGATCGCGCTTCGGGCTGCAGCTGCGGGCGATCCGGGACGACGAGGATCGCGCGGCTGGCCTCGGCGTCCGGGCCATGCCGGTGAAACTGGCCGCGCTAGTGGTGTCCGCCTTCATCACCGGCATGGCTGGCGCGTTGTGGGTCTTCTTCATCGGTGAGGCGTTCCCCCAATTCGTGTTCGACCCGCTCTTCGACCTCGCGGTCGTGCTGATGGCGTTCTTCGGCGGCCTCGGCACGGTGGCCGGGCCGGTGCTCGGCGCGCTGATCCTGGAGCCCACGCAGCTCTGGCTGAACCTCCAGCAATCCAACAGCTACGAATCGGAGATCCTGTTCGGCGCCTTGTTCCTGGCGGTGATCTTGTTCCTGCCGCGCGGCGTCGTCCCGACAGCGTCGGAGTACGCCGCGAAGTTGCGTGCGCGGTGGCGCCGGAGCCGCGAGGATGCGTCATGACGGCAGACCTGCGGGCGGAAGGCGTGACGAAGTCATTCGGCGGCGTGCAGGCGCTGTCCCGCTGCTCGCTGACCGCGCCGGCCGGCCAGATCACCGGCCTCATCGGGCCCAACGGGTCAGGCAAGACCACGCTGTTCAACGTGATGACCGGCTACGAGCGCACCGACACCGGACAGGTCTTCCTCGGCGACCAGCAGATCACCGGCGCTCCGCCGCACCGCGTCTTCGCGCTCGGCGTCGGCCGCACGTTCCAGCTGACCCGGGTATTCCCGCGACTGACCGTGCTGGAAAACATGCTGGTGCCAGCGCAGCGTGGTCGTTCGCACCGCCAGCACCGGCAGCACGCGCTCGACCTGCTGGCTTTCACCGGGATCGCCGACCACGCGGGCGCGCTAGCAGGCACCTTGTCCTACGGCCAGCGCAAGCTGCTCGAGCTCGCCTACGTCCTCGTCGCTGATCCGGCGGTCGTGCTGCTCGACGAGCCGGCCGGCGGCGTCAACCCGTCGCTCATTCATCACATCGCCGACCGGATCCGCGAGCTCAACGAGCAAGGCCGCACGTTCCTCATCGTCGAGCACAATATGGAGTTCGTCATGGGGCTGTGCCACCAGGTCACCGTGCTCGACTCGGGCACGGTCGTCGCGTCCGGCCCGCCGGCGGAGATCCGGGCCAACCCGCGCGTGCTCGATGCGTACCTGGGCACCGACGAATCGAGCGCCGATGACTGAGATCGCGCTGACAGTCGACAGCATCACCGCCGGGTATGGCGGTGGCGACGTGCTGCACGACGTCTCCTTCGAGGTGCCGGCGGGCGCCATCACGTGCATCGTCGGGCCGAACGGCGCGGGCAAGTCCACGCTGCTTGCAGTCATCAGCGGTGTGCTGAGGCCGCGGTCCGGCCAGGTCCTTCATCGCGGGGAACTGCTCACCGGCAAGAGCCCGCGCGAAGTGCTGCGGGCGGGCGTCGTGCAGGTGCCGCAGAACCACAGCCTGTTCCCCGACATGACCGTCCAGGAAAACATCGACCTAGGTGGCTACCTGCTCGGCAGCCGGTCGCAGGTCGCCAGCAGGCGGGACAGCGTCGAGGCGCTCTTCCCCGACATCGCCGCCTGGTCGAAAAAGAAGGCAGGCAGCCTGTCCGGTGGCCAGCAGCGGCTGGTCGAGTTCGCCCGCTGCCTCATGCTCGACCCGGCAGTGGTGATACTCGACGAGCCGTCCATGGGCCTCGCGCCGAAAATCCTGCGCGTCGTCTTCGGCGCCGTGCAGGAGATGAACGCGCAGGGCAAGACCGTACTGCTGGTGGAGCAGAACGCCAGGGCCGGACTGCGCATGGCCGGCTACGGCGTCGTACTGGAGACCGGGCGCGTGCGCCTGACCGGCACCGGCACCGAGGTGCTCGAGCACCCCGAGATCGGCCTGCTCTACCTCGGCGGCCAGCCTGGCCAGCAGCAGCCCGGCCAGTCACGTGCACGGGACCCGGCCACGCCAGGGCCGGCGGCGTGATCCTCGACTGCCACTGTCACGTCATTCCGGCCGGGATGCTCACCGACGCGGTGCCGTCCGACTGGCGGCCGGTGCTAGGGCAGGACGCAGGCCAGCGGGTCGTGTCGTTCCAGGGCCGTCGGCTCACGTCGATCACGGGCGAGTTCTGCGACGTCGACCTCATGCTGACGCAGGCGGCCGTCGCCGGCGTCAGCCACCTGCTGATCTCACCCTGGATCCTGCTCGTCCCCGTGCTGGCCGAGCCCGCGCTGGCCGCCCGGATCTGCCGCGTGCAGAACGAGAGCCTGGCCGAGGCCGCGGCCGGCCGTGCCGACAGCCGCGTGCTCGCGCTCGGCGCGGTGCCGCTCCAGGACCCGGCCCTTGCCGTGGCCGAGCTCGAGCACCTGATGACGCTGCCCGGCATGCGCGGCGTCGAGGTCCCGGCTAGCGTCGCCGGCGGCTATCTCGGCGAGGAGCGCTTCGCGTCGTTCTGGGCGGCCGCCGCGGCCACCGGCGCGCTGGTATTCGTGCACCCGACCACGACCGGCCTCGGGCTGCCCGCCCTCGACGGCCACTACCTGTGGAACTCCGTCGGTAACCCCGTCGAGACGACAATCACCGGCGCCCAGCTCGTCACTGCCGGCGTCCTGGCGCGCCACCCGGACCTGAGGATCCTGCTCGCGCACGGCGGCGGCGCGCTCATGGCCCTGCGCGGCCGGCTGGACCGCGCCTTCGCAGTTCGTCCGGAGGCACGCGCCGACACCGCCGTCACCCCGGCCGCGCTGTTGCGCGGCCTGTACTACGACAGCCTGACGCACGACCGGGCGGTGCTGGCCGACCTGGTCGAGTTCGCCGGGGCCGGGCAGGTGCTGCTTGGTTCCGATCGGCCATTCGACATGGGCGCCGACCGGCCGGCCGAGGACATCGCTGCCCTGCGCCTATCCAAGGACGACGAGCAGCTGGTGCTGTCCGGTAACGCGCGCAGGCTGCTCCGGATAGCACCAGACGAGTGAGGTGGACTGCCGATGACGATTCACACCTACGGCGCTAACGCGGTCGACTGGGAGCAGCGGGTCGACCTGGACAGGCTGCGATCGGAGCGGCTGGCCCGCCTTAAGGCGCAGCTTGAGGCGTCGTCGCTGGGTGCGCTGCTGACCTTCGACTTCGCCAACATCAGGTACATGACGGCCACGCACATCGGCACGTGGGGGATGGACAAGCTGGTGAGGTTCGCGCTGCTGCCACGCGGCGGCGAGCCGGTGGTGTGGGATTTTGGCTCGGCGGCCCGCCATCACCAGCTGTATAACCCGTGGCTCGATCACACCGACGGTCCGCCGACGCCGGAGGGCGCGCGGGCCACGGGGGCGCGCGCCGGGATATCGACGCTGCGTGGTGCGCTGCATCCGGACGCGGGCATGGCGGCGGATGTGGCGGCGAAGGTCGCGGCGGTACTGCATGAGCATGGCCTGGCCGGGGAGCCGGTCGGCGTCGACGTAGCCGAGATGCCGGTGCTGGCGGCGCTGCGGGACGCGGGGATCGAGACAGTCGATGGTCAGCAGGTGTTCCTGGAGGCACGGCGCACCAAGACCAGGGACGAGATCTCGCTGCTGAGCCAGGCCTGCGCGATGGTCGATGCGGCGTATCAGCAGCTGTATGAGTTCCTGCGGCCGGGTGTACGGGAGAACGAGTGCGTGGGGCTGGTCGCCAAGGCGCTGTACGACCTGGGCAGTGAGTTCGTCGAGGGGGTGAACGCTATCTCCGGCGAGCGCTGCTCGCCCCACCCGCACGTGTACTCCGACCGGCTCATCCGGCCCGGTGACCCGGCGTTCTTCGATATTCTGCACAGCTACCTGGGCTACCGCACCTGCTACTACCGCACGTTCGCGGTCGGCAGCGCGTCTCGCGCGCAGCGCGACGCCTACGTACGCTGCCGCGAGTACATGGACCAGGCGATCGCGATGGTCCGGCCCGGCGTCACCACCGGCGACATCGTCTCGCTCTGGCCGCGCGCGCAGGAGTTCGGGTTCCCGGACGAGATGGCGGCTTTCGCCCTGCAGTACGGCCACGGCGTGGGGCTGTCGATCTGGGAGAAGCCGATCTTCAGCAGGCTGGTGTCGCTCGATCATCCCGAGCCGCTGGAGGAGGGCATGGTGTTCGCGCTGGAGACGTACTGGCCGGCAGCTGACGGCTGGTCGGCAGCCAGGATCGAGGAAGAAGTCGTCGTGACCGCTGACGGCTGCGAGGTGATCACCAAGTTCCCGGCCGAGGAACTGCTGGTCGCCGGCCGGAAGTACTGGACGGCCGGCGGCGCGCTGGACACGCTGCGGGAGAGCCAGTCCAACCTCAACACCGC
>DATHQE010000519.1:0-5394 GCA_035483035.1 Streptosporangiaceae bacterium
GTGTCGGTCTCTTCGCTGATCGCCTCGTAGGCGGTATCGAATCCCATATCGGCCCGGTCAGATGTGCGGGACGGAGTCGGGGATTTCGTAGAACGTCGGGTGCCGGTACACCTTGTCGCCGCTCGGCGCGAAGAACGGGTCCTTCTCGTCCGGGCTGGAAGCCGTGATATCAGCCGCCTTGACCACCCAGATGCTGACGCCCTCGTTGCGCCGGGTGTACAGATCGCGGGCGTGATGCAGGGCCATGGTGGCGTCGGCCGCATGCAGCGACCCGACGTGCACGTGGTTGAGCCCGCGCTTGCTGCGCAAGAACACCTCGAATAGCGGCCAGTTCGATCGCGGCTGCGCTCCGGCATCCTCGGTCATGCTGCCACCTCCTTCTCGGCCGCGCGCGCAGCCCGCTTGGCGGCATGCGTTGCGGCCGCCTCCCGGACCCACGCGCCGCCCTCGTGTGCTGCGCGCCGGTTCGCGATCCGCTCGGCGTTGCACGGCCCGTGGCCGCTGATGACGCGCTTGAACTCGGCCCAGTCAGGCTGGCCGAAGTCATAGTGGCCGCGCCCTTCGTTCCACCGCAGCTGCGAATCGGGCAAGGTCACGCCCAGCGCCTCGGCCTGCGGCACTGTCATGTCGACAAAGCGCTGCCGCAAGTCATCGTTGGTGTGACGCTTGATGCGCCATCGCATCGACTGCTCGGTGTTCGGCGACTCCGCGTCCGGCGGCCCGAACATCATCAGCGACGGCCACCACCACCGGTTGGTGGCATCCTGCACCATCTCCTGCTGCGCCACCGTGCCGCGCATCATCGTCATCAGGAGCTCGTAGCCCTGCCGCTGGTGGAACGACTCCTCCTTGCAGATCCGGATCATCGCGCGCGCGTACGGCCCGTACGAGGACCGGCACAGCGGCACCTGGTTGCAGATGGCCGCGCCGTCGACCAGCCAGCCGATGACGCCGACGTCCGCGAACGTCAGCGTCGGGTAGTTGAAGATCGATGAGTACTTCTGCTGGCCGGTGATTAGGCGGCTGGTCAGGTCGGCCCGATCGGCACCGAGCGTCTCGGCGGCCGAGTACAGGTACAGGCCGTGGCCCGCCTCGTCCTGGACCTTCGCCAGCAAGATGGCCTTGCGCCGCAGCGACGGGGCCCTGGTCACCCAGTTGCCTTCCGGCTGCATCCCGATGATCTCCGAATGCGCGTGCTGGGCGATCTGCCGGATCATCGTCTTGCGGTATGCGTCGGGCATCCAGTCCCGCGGCTCGATCCGGCGGTCGCGCGCGATGGTGTCCTCGAAGTGGCGCTCCAGCCCGGCGATCTCTGGACTCGCCTCTGCTGGGCCGGAATAGTCCGTGGCTCCGCTCATCCGGCGCTCCTTTTTAACCGATCATTCGGTCAGTAATTATAACCCGCGTCCGCGCCGGACGCGGACCCGGACAGCCGAGGTGGCCTGACCCGTTTCGTCACGCGCCTTGCGCCTCGCAGTCATCCAGAACGGCTTCGGCGATGGCCATGAACCGGTCCTCGTCGTCGCTCCCAGGGCTATGCCGGCGTGACCATTCGACCTGTCGCAGGCTGAGGTGGCACAAGTAAACGGTGGTCCACGCGAGGCCGCTGAGCGTCAGTGCGCGGTCCCACAGCGCCCCGCGCGTGCCCTCGATGTCGTAGGTGTAGAACAGCAAGGTCGCGACGTCGAAGCCGCGGTCGCCCTGCCCGGCACCCTCGAACGGGATGTTCCAGTCGACCACTCCGCTGAGGCGCCCGTCGGCATGGAGGATATTCGCCGGGTTCATATCGAAATGCACCACATCCCGGACCCGAGGCTGGTCCCGCTGGTTGCGCCGGGCCAGCAGCTGCAGGCGGCGGAGCAGCGCGGCGGTGCTGGCGGACTGGCGCATGGTGACATGCAGGCAGTAGCCGTCACCGCCGGATTCGATCGTGTCGATCAGCCATCCGGGCCACGGCGGCTGGGCCAGGTCACCGGCATCAGCTTGCAGCTCGATGGCAGCAAAGAGGCTCGGGAGCACGGCAGCGAACAACTCAGGTGCCGGCGGCATGCCCTGGCCCCGGTGCAGCGTCTGACCCGGCAGGCGTCGCTGGACGGTAATGATGCTGCCCCCTGATTCCCCGACGCCGAGGTACTCGGGCGCAGGGTAGCCGCGTCGGCGCAGGTCACCGACGAGCCGGACCAGGCGCCGCTGGTTGTCCATAGCCCGCTCGGCGGTCGGCACCAGCTTGATGATGAGCTCCTCGCCGCCGGCTGCAACGGCAACGGCCGCACGGGACTCGCCGGGCAGCTTCTCGTTCGTGACCAGAACGCGGTCGACGCCAGCGAGTCGCGCCACCGCGTCCAGGAGCTCCTCATCAGGCGTGGTCACAAACCCGCCAATATAGCCAGGAGTCGGAAGCGTAGATTAGGGCGTCCTGAAGAGCCGCTGCCAATATGCTGAGGCACCGCCGCTAGCGTGCGGAGCACGCCTGCGTCGGTGGCATCGTGAGATGTGCTCACGAACCACGGACTCGCCCTCGGGGGCGGCGGCATCGGGTCGCTGATCGTCCACCTCTTCATCTGGCATGAGATCTTTCGGCTGGTCTTCTTCCTCTGGCGGATTCACACCGTCGGACCGTTCCTCGTCGTGCTCCTCGGACTGGGGCTGATCGGCGTCATAGCGTGGCGTCGGGGTCGGGGTCCTGGCCGTTGGCGGCGCGGGCCTATCCGCTGGGGCAAGCGCCGCGGCAGCGGTTCGGCCGGCTACGGCACCGGCTCGACCGGCTACGGCACTGGCGGCGGCCCGCGCGACTGGTAGCGCTCGGCCAGGCGCAGACACGACCGCGGCTGCGGCTTGCGGCCTGGTCAGGCCGGCGGCCACTGCTTGGCGACCATGGTCAGGACGTCGTACTTGGCGACCGAGGCGCCGTGCTGATTGGTGACGTCCGTGTCCCAGCGCACCTCGCCATGCCCGGCGTCTTCGCGCGGCGTGATCTGCTTGCAGGTCAGCGTCACGGTCAGCTCGTCGCCTGGGTACACCGGGGTCAGGAAGCGCAGGTTCTCGATCCCGTAGTTGGCCAGCACTGGGCCCGGGTCAGGCTGCACGAAGAGCCCAGCCGCGAAGGACAGCACGAGGTAGCCATGCGCGACCCGGCCGTCGAAGAACGGATTGGCCCGCGCCGCCTCCTCGTCCATGTGCGCGTAGAACGTGTCGCCAGTGAACTCTGCGAAGTGCTCGATATCCGCCAGCGTCACCCGGCGCGGTCCCGCGACCACGGTGTCGCCGGGGTGCAGGTCGGCGAGCGACTTGCGGAACGGGTGGCCGCCGCCGCTGTCGCGGGACGCGCCGGGCACCCAGGTACCCGTGACGGCGGTCAGCACGCGCGGACTCGCCTGCACGGCCGTGCGCTGCATGTAGTGCAGGACGCCGCGGATGCCGCCCATTTCCTCGCCGCCACCAGCGCGGCCGGGCCCGCCGTGCACGAGCGTCGGCAGCGGCGAGCCGTGGCCGGTCGACTCGGCGGCGTCGTCGCGGTCGAGCACCAGCAGCCTGCCGTGCCACGGCGCCGTGCCGAGGATGACCTCGCGGGCGAACTCGGCATCGCCGGTGACGACCGAGCCGGCCAGGCTGCCGAGCCCCCGCGCGGCCAGGTCGATCACCTCGCCGGTGCTGGCGTAGCCCATGATCGTCGCAACCGGGCCGAACGCCTCGATCTCGTGTGGCTCGGCGCGGCCGGAGTCGTCGCACCGCAGCAGGAGCGGCGAGATGAAGGCCCCCCGTTCGGCGTCTGCCCCGGCCACCTCGACGTGCTCGGGATCACCGAAGACGAGCCGGGCCGCACCCAGCAGGCTCTTGACGCTGCGCCGGACTTCCTCGCGCTGCTCCAGGCTCGCCAGCGCGCCCATCTGCACACCGGCCTCTGCGGGGCTGCCCACGACAACCGCGGCAAGCCGCTCGGCCACCGCGCCGGCGACCGCATCGGTCATGCCCCCAGGCACGAACGCACGCCGGATCGCCGTGCACTTCTGGCCAGCCTTGACCGTCAGCTCCGTCACTAGCTGGGTGACGTACAGCTCGAACTCCGGGCTTCCTGGCCCGGCGTCTGGGCCGAGGATCGAGCAGTTGAGCGAGTCGGCTTCCGCGTTGAATCGCACCGACCGGCCGACGACGACCGGATGGGCCCGCAGCTGCCGCGCGGTCGCCGCCGAGCCGGTGAACGACACCAGGTCCTGCTCGGTCAGGTGGTCGAGCAGGTCGCCGGCGCTGCCGCAGACCAGCTGCACCGAGCCGACTGGCAGCAAGCCGGAGTCGGTCATCAGCTCGACGAGCCGCGCCGTCAGGTAGGCGGTCTGGCTGGCGGGCTTGATGAGGCTCGGCACGCCAGCCAGGAACGCGGGCGCGAGCTTCTCCAGCGGGCCCCAGACCGGGAAGTTGAACGCGTTGATCTGCACCGCGACGCCGCGCCGTGACGTCATGATGTGCTGCCCGGCGAACTGACCGGATTTCCCTAGCTGCTCCACCGCACCGTCGATGTAGACGGTGTCGTTCGGCAGCTCACGCCGGGCCTTGCTGGCGTAGCCGAGCAGTACGCCGATGCCGCCGTCGATGTCGAACTTGGAGTCGGCTAGCGTCGCGCCGGTTCTTGCCGACAGCGCGTACAGCTCGTCCCGGTGCTCGCGCAGGTATGAGCCGAGCGCCTTGAGCAGCCCGGCGCGCTGATGGAACGTCAGCTCTGCGAGCGCGGGTCCGCCAGTGCGCCGGCCGTAGGCGAGCGCCCCGGCCAGGTCGACTCCGGCCGAGGAGACCCTGGCGACTTCCTCGCCGGTGACCGCGTCCAGCACCGGTCGCCCGTCACCTTCGGGTCTGACCCAGTGTCCGCTTACGTAGCTTCGCAGCAGCGCCATTGCCAGCTCCTCGCCCGTTGTCAGGACTGGCCGCTCGATCGGGCCGCCCGCAATTTCTGACCGTTCGTTCGGTGACTTCCGAGTGTATGACCGACTCAGCGAAAGCCTCCTCCGAGCACGCGAACTCAGCGGCCAAGACCCCGGAATTACAAACCGGTCGTTCGGTGCGTTATGTTGTCGGGATGGCGCATGGCCAGGTGGTTGAAGGCCAGTCAGCATCCCGCCGCGGACGGCCGGGGTACGACCTGGAGTCCCTGCTGGCTGTCGCCGTGGCGGTGTTCAACGAGCGCGGCTACGACGGCACCAGCATGGAGGACCTGTCGCGCAGGCTTGGCATCTCCAAGTCCTCGATCTACTACCACGTCGACAGCAAAGAGGACTTGCTGGCGCTCGCTCTCGACCGCGCGCTGGGCGCCCTGTTCTCTATTGCCGACCAGGTCATGGAACCGGCCAGCGGCGAGCCAGCCATCGTCAGGCTCGAGCGCCTCGTCCGCGGCAGCGTGCAGGT
>DATHQE010000520.1:0-2267 GCA_035483035.1 Streptosporangiaceae bacterium
TGTGGGTCAGGCCGACCGCGGCCAGCACGATCAGGGCGGCGGCGATGACGGTGCCGATGACGATGGCCGCGATCCGGTACCCCGAGGGGCCGTTGCCGCCCTGGCGAGAGGCGCGGCGGCCGGCGGTGGGCTGGGCGTAGGCATGGGTGTCATCGGTGTGGGTGTGCTGGGTGTCGAACTGGGTGCTCATTGCGGGGTCTCCGTGTTCTGCGCTTGTCCGGTGCTGATAAGACCAGCCTCGCTCCAGCCGCGAGCAAACTCCCTAGAGAAACTCCCTAGTTCCCAGTCCCTAGCAACCACCAGCAGCCTGATGTCAGGACGGGTCCTCGCTGCCCTTTCCGAGAGCCGGTCGGACGCCTCGGCGCTCGCTGGGCACGGTGGTCCCTGCTTCCCTTCGGGCCGCGCGGTGGAACCTGTCCGCGATGGCTTCGACGCGACTGCGCAGCTCGGCAGGTTCCAGCACGGTGAACTCGATGTCGAGGACGCCCAGGTGCATCGCGATGTCGTCGAGCGTGTACGCCCCGGTGGTGAGGACGCACTGGTCCGGGCCGATCGCCTCAAGGGCGCCCGTGCTCGGAGGGAAGTGCTGCGCTGCGTCTTCGACGCTGGCGTGCAGCCGAACTTTGGCGTGGTGGGGGTACTGCGCGGTCGTCACAGCAGCCGCGACCAGTCCGGCGGCATCGGGCGGGTCGCGGGGGATGAACCGGGCAGCGGTGTCGTGCGGACCGGTGATCCTGTCGACTCGGAAGACCCGCCAGGCGGCACGGTCCAGGTCGTAGGCCACCAGATACCAGTAGCGGCCGCTGTGCACGAGGCGGTGCGGTTCGACCGACCGGGTGCTGGGCCGTGCGTCGCGGTCGGTGTAGGCGAAGCGCACGCGGCGCTGGTGATAGCAGGCCGCGGCGAGCAGGGCCAGCGTCTGGGGGTCGGCCATCGCGGCTGCCCGGGGCAGGAGGACGGTGGCCTGTTGCAGGGAGGCGACGCGGTGGCGCAGGCGTGCGGGCAGCACCTGCTCCAGCTTCGCTAGGGCGCTGACCGCGGTCTCGGCGATCCCGGTGACCCCGCCGATGGCGGCGGTGCGCAGGGCGATCACGATGGCGGTAGCTTCCTCGTCATCGAGCAGGAGAGGAGGCAGCGCACTGCCCGCGCCGAGCCGGTAGCCGCCCGCCACGCCTCTAGCGCTGTGCACGGGATAGCCCAAGACGCGCAGCCGCTCGACGTCGCGGCGCAGCGTGCGGTCCGTCACCTCGAGGCGCCCGGCCAGTTCAACAGCCGTCCACTGTGGTCGCGACGTCAGCAGCGACAGCAGCTGGAGCAGCCGGGCGGCGGATTCTGCCATGCGTGCGATTCTGCCAGCAATAGCGGACTCATCCTGTCCGGTACTCATCCTACTGTGGCCGCATGGAAATCGACTGGACTTACCAACTGGCCGAACAGCTTGACCTTCACTGGCGGGCCGCGCTACGCCCTCGACTGGACGGCCTGACGGACGAGGAGTACTTCTGGGAGCCGGTCGCCGGGTGCTGGAGCGTGCGCCGACGCGGCGTGAGCACGGCACCGATCGCGGTGGGCGCGGGCGAGTTCACCTTTGAGTTCGCCTATCCCGCGCCCGATCCAGCCCCGGTCACGACGATCGCCTGGCGGCTCGCGCACATGATCGTGGGTCTCGCTACGCGTAACGGCAGCCACTTCGGCGGGCCCGACATTGGTAACGCTGAATCCGAGTCCTGGCGTAACTTCACCTACGCCGGGACGGCGAAGCAGGCCCTGGAGCAACTCGACGAGGAGTACGCCCGCTGGATCGCCGGCGTGCGGGCCCTGAGCGCCGACGGCCTGGAGCGGCCGTGCGGGCCCAGGGAAGACCCCTACGGCGACGAGCCGATGGCGGCGCTGGTGCTGCACGTCAACCGCGAAGTCATCCACCATGGCGCGGAGATCACCCTATTGCGTGACCTCTACCGGCACCACGCACGATAACAATGCAAGGGTCTGCCGGAGACCGACCGGCTGGGCGAGGCCACCGTCCTAGCCGTCTTGCCCGCTGCGAGCTTGCCGTCGGTCATGCCAGGCAGTCCGAGAGCCGTCCACTGGGTACTGTGTCGCAGCCTGGACCCGACCAAAGAACACCCAGCCACGACCGGCGGCTGTTGGCGTGCTGCTGAGAACGTTACCGTGGTGGCGTGGGAATGTATGGGCCCGACGAGGACGACATCGCAGAACACGACGGCGGGCCGCTGCGGGTCCCTGGATGGGCCCGGCGCCCCCGG
>DATHQE010000521.1:0-2614 GCA_035483035.1 Streptosporangiaceae bacterium
CGCGGTGAACGCGCCGGGCAGCAGGTCGTCGAGGCGCTGCTGCCCGTGCTCGGCGTCGAGCAGGAGGCCGGGCCCGCCCGCCTCGAGCAGCAGTTGCCGGCACCGGCCGCACGGCACAAGCGGCGCGCCGTCGGCCGCGACGACGCTGACCGCCACGAGTGCCCCGGCGCCCGCTGCACGCTGCGCACTAACGAGCCCGCACTCCGCGCACAGCGTTAGCCCATAGGAGGCGTTCTCCACGTTGCAGCCGGTCACCAGCGTGCCGCTAGCGTCCAGCCCGGCGGCACCGACCTTGAGGCCGGAGTAGGGCGCGTGCGCGCGACCGGCAACGGCGGTGGCAGCGGCACGCAGCGCCGGCCAGTTAATGTCCATTCAGTCGCTCCTTCGTAGGCCGGCGGTCACGACTTGACGTACGGCTCTCCGTCCGCCTTGGGTGCTCTGACCTTGCCGACTAGCCCTGCCACCGCGATGATCGTGGCGACGTACGGCGCCATGTTCATGATGGGCGGCGGCAGCGCCGAGTTGACAGTAGGCAGCACCAGCGCGAGCTCCAGACAGAATCCGAATAGCAGCGCCGCAGTGAGCGACCCGAGCGGCGTCCAGCGCCCGAAGATCAGCGCAGCCAGGGCAATGTAGCCGAAGCCGGAGCTGATATCGGGGTTGAAGCTCCCCACCGAGCCTATGGTCAGATAAGCGCCGCCGATGCCGGCGATCAGGCCGCCGAGAATGACGTTGCGGTAGCGGGTCCAGAGCACCCTGATGCCAACGGTGTCGGCGGCGGTCGGATGCTCGCCCACCGCCCTGACCCGCAGCCCCCATCTGGTGTAGAACAGCGCGATCTGGACTCCGATGATCACCGCATAGGTGATGTACAGGAAGATGTTCGAGTCGAAGAAGATCGGCCCGATGACCGGAATGCTGGAAAGCCCGGGGATCTTGATCGAGCCGAATGTGATCCCGGTGTTGTAGCTCGCGTTCTGCGCCATCAGCCGGTCGTAGAGATAGTCGGTCATGCCGAGTGCGAGCACGTTCAGCACGACACCGAGGATGACCTGATTCACCAGGAACGTGATCGCGAAAACGGCGAGCAGCAGGCCGACAATGCCGCCGGCTAGCGATCCGGCCACCAGCCCCGCCCACAAGCCGCCGAACGCGCTAGCCACGATCGCGGCGGCAAACGCGCCGAACAGCAACTGCCCTTCGATGGCGATGTTGATGACGCCGGAGCGCTCGCACAGGCAGCCGGCCAGGGCGCCGAGAATCAGCGGAATAGACGCGATCAAGGTGCCCTGCATGATGTTGATGACATTCAGCGGGATCGCGCCCGCGTCGGCCCAGCAGAGCAGGGCTATCACGAAGGACAGCAGGACAGCCGCGATGGACAGGCGCTTGGCCCGCACGCTTAGCTCGGTGGTCGCGCGGAGCACGCCGAGGCCGAGGCAGATAGCGCCGAGCACGAAGCAGACCGGCGCGGCAGGCACCCGGATGACCGGGATCTGGATGCCCGTGCCGCCCGGTGATAGCCGGAATGCCGCGTCGCCGGAGTGCGCGAGCAGGCCGAACACCAGAATGTTGATCAGCCCGAGAACGCCGAAGGTGACCGCGGCGGTGTACCTGCGGTTGACCGCGAGCGGCGTCCGGACCGCTGTGACTATGGCCGTCACCCGTTCCACCCCTTCGTCACGGCCTCCATGCCGGTACCGCTGGTGGCGCGCAGCCGGAAGACGGCGCGGATCAGCGCTGGTGCGGCGACGAAGAGCACGATGAGTCCTTCGAGTACCTGGACGATGTCGGCCGGGACCTGGCCCAGGGTGGCAGCCTCGACATAAGTGCCGCCCACATGGAGCGCGCCGAAGAGCAGCCCGGCGAGCACGACTCCCATCGGCTTGGCCCGGCCGAGTAGCGCGACAGTGATCCCGTCGGGTCCGTAGGTCCCGTAGCTATTGAAGGTCAGCTGGGTGTTCGTGCCCTGAATGACCGTGGCCGCGGAGAGGCCAGCGAGGCCGCCGGCCAGCAGCATCACGACGATCCAGGACCGCTCGACATTGATGCCGGCGGTGCGGGCCGCGCTCGCGCTGGCGCCGACCGTGCGGAACTGGAATCCCGTCGTACTGCGGGACAGCAGCCAGGCAACCGCCGCGGCGGCCGCGACGGCGATCAGGAAGCCGACTCCCGCCTGCGGGGGCGGCCCGCCGACGTGCCCGAGGTTGGCGTCGTTGGCGATGTACGGGGCGATCTGGTTGGTCTGGCCTGGCTTCTGGAGCATCGCCGGATGCGAGAGCAGGTACTGCAGGAGGTCGTACATCACATAGTTGAGCATGATCGTGACGATCACCTCGTGGGCACCGGTCCTGGCTTTGAGCAGGCCGACGAACCAGCCGATCACGGCACCGCCGACGAACGCACCGACCACGCACACGATGATGTGGATCACGGGTGGCAGGCTCACGCCGAAGCCCAGCCAGGTCGCCACGATGGCGCCGCCGACCCACTGGCCGGCCGCCCCGATGTTGAACAAGCCGGCCCTGAACGCGATTGCGACCGACAAGCCGGTCAGGATGAGCGGTGTCGCCTGGGCGCACGTCGACGACAGCGGGTAGAAGATCGCCGCTAC
>DATHQE010000522.1:0-8478 GCA_035483035.1 Streptosporangiaceae bacterium
GTGCTGCTGACGCTGGAGGACTACGGCTTCTGCCCGAAGGGAGAGGGCGGGCCGTTCGTCGCGAGCGGCGTGCTCGGCCCGGCCGGCAAACTACGGCTCAATACCGGCGGCGGCCAGCTGTCGGGCTACTACATGTGGGGCATGACCCCGCTGTCGGAGGCGGTAATTCAAGCTCGCGGCCAGGCTGGGGCCCGTCAGGCGCCTGCGCACGACGTCGTCTTGGTATCCGGCAATGGCGGTGTGCTGGACCACCACGCCACGCTGGTCCTCGCCAGCCCGGCGGCTGCGCAATGAGCGGCGTCGGGCCGCTGGCCAGGGACGCGGCGACGGCTGAGTTCTGCGACGCCGCCGCAGCCGGGCAGTTCCTGCTCCGCCGCTGCCCGGTCGGCCACGCCAGCGAGCCGGCCGTGGTGCAGTGCACGACCTGCGGTCAGACCGACCTGCACTGGGACCCGGCCGGCGGCGGCGCCACGCTCGTGAGCTGGGCAGTGAGCTGGAGCCGGCCGTCTGCGGGCGAGCCGGCCCGGCAGACGATCCTGGTGATCGGCGAGCTAGACGAGGGACCGTGGTGGTGGACCCAGCTCGCCGACGATCCGCCGCCTGATCCCGCTGCGCTCAGGGCTGGCATCCGGCTGCGCATCGAGTTCCGGCGCGCGGACGCCGGCCACGAGGCGGTGCCGGTGTTCGTCCTCGCCTAGCGGCGCGGCGCCGATGCGCTAGCCCCGGACCAGGTCGCGGGCCGCATCCTCGATGGCAGCCTCCGACAGCAGGACAGCGGCGGTGGCATCCCCGAGCGGCAGGAAGCTGTCGTGGCTGGCGACTCGAGCTACCCGGCCGGTGAAGCCGGCGTCGACCAGCGTCGTGATGACGCTCTCGGAGACCCCGCCGGTGCGCCGTGTCTCGTCTGCCACCAGGACCCGGCCGGTAGCGGCGGCCGCGCGCAGCAGGTCCTCATACGGCAGCGGAGCAAGCCAGCGCAGGTCAAGGACGCGGCAGGCGATGCCATCGGCGGCGAGCGCCCGGGCGGCGCGAAGGCTGAGGCGGACCCCGTTCCCGAATGAAATGATCGTCAGATCGCCGCCGCCGCCGTACAGCCGGCCGCGCCCGAGCGGCACGTGCGTCGGCGACCAGCGGCTGCGCGGCTCGTAGCTGGCAAGCCACCGGCCGTCGCCGGCCTCGTACAGGTCACGCTCGTGATACAGCGCGATGGGCTCGAGGAAGATACTCACGCTGCCGTCCAGGTCGGCAGCGGCCAGGCACGTGCGCAGCATGGCGGCGGCGTCGTCGGGCCGGGCTGGACAGGCCACGACGAGGCCGGGGATGTCGCGCAGCGCCGCCAGCCCGTTGTCGTTATGGAAATGCCCGCCGAAGCCCTGCTGGTAGGCAAGGCCAGGGACCCGGACGACCAGCGGGTTGCGGTACTGGGCGCGGGAGAAGAAGGACAGCGTCGCGGCCTCGCCCCGGATCTGGTCGGCGGCGTTGTGCAGGTAAGCCAGGTACTGAATCTCCGGCACTGGCAGCAGGCCAGCAACGCCGGCGCCCAGCGCCAGGCCGAGGATGGACTGCTCGTCGAGCGGGGAATCGAAGACCCGCCCGGAGCCGAACGTCCGCAAGAGCCCGCGGGTGACGCCGTAGACCCCGCCCTTGCGGGCGACGTCCTCGCCGAACACCAGCATGCCCGGCCGGTCGGCCATCTCGTCCGACAGCGTGCGGTTGATCGCCTGCGCGAGCGTCAGCAGGTCGGTCGCCTCAGCCTGCTGCACTCCCGGTGCCGGTGCTTGCTGTCCCGGGGCTCGCTGTAGCGGGGCTCGCTGTTCATACTCCGGCTGGGCCTGTCTCGAACGGGCCGCCAGGTTGGCCGCAATGATGCCCGGGCGGCGCGGCGCGATCGGGGCCATCACCTGCGCCGCTGTCGCCAGGCGCGGCGCGCCCGCGACGGCCTCGGCCATCGCGAGCACGCGGCCCCGGCTCGCCTCATATCGGTCCAGCGCCTCCGCCGGGGTCAGCGCGCCGGCGGCGACCAGCAGGCGGGCGGTGCCGAGCAGCGGGTCACGCGCGGTGTCGCCGGCGATCTCGGCCGGCGTGCGGTACCCCGACTCCACGTCGGTACCTGCGTGGCCGCCGATGCGCACGGTGCGCAGGTGCAGGAAGGCCGGCCCGCGACGCTGCCTGACCCAGTCTGCCGCCGCGACCGCGACGTCGTAGGTCTGCGCGAGGTCAGCACCGTCTGCGGCAAAGTACTTGATCCGCGGCCGGCCTGAACTCACTGCCTCGATCCAGCCCGCCGGGGTCCGGACGCTGATGCCGAGGCCGTTGTCTTCGCAAACCAGCAGCAACGGCACCGGCAGGCCCTGGTAGGCGCACCAGGACGCGGTGTTCATCGCGCCGGTCGCGGTTGAGTGGTTCGCCGACGCGTCTCCGAAGCTGGCCACCACCAGGCAGTCCTGCGGCCACGGGGTGTCAAGGCCGAGCTTGGCCGCCCGTGCGACCGAGAACGCGAGGCCTACCGCGCGCGGCAGGTGCGAGGCGATGGTGGAGGTCTGCGGGATCACGTGCAGCTCGGGATGACCGAAGACTTTGTGCCGGCCGCCGGCGATTGGCTCGGCCGCCGCGGCGGCGAGACCGAGGAGCACGTCGGTGACGCCGTCCCGCGGCGGGCTCGCCTGCGCGGCGCGAACCAGGTAGAAGGCGCCGGACCGGTAGTGCAGCAGCGCGGGATCGGTCAGGCGCAGCGCGGCGGCGACTGCGGCGTTGCCCTCGTGACCCGCGGAGCCGATGGTGTAAAACCCGGCGCCGCGCGCGCGCAGCCACCGCGCCGCCAGGTCGAGGTGGCGGCTGGCCAGCTGAGCGTCGAATAGCTCCAGGGCCCGCGCAGTCGACAGCCCGCTGCCGACCCGGACGGCGTCGTAGGGAGCGGGCCGGACGACGGGCTCCACCGAGCTCAGCTCGCGGATAGCGCGCGTCAGCCGCTGCTCGGCCAGGTCGGGCTCAGCCAGGTCCGGGCCGGCGACGCCGCCGCCGCGCGGCTCGGGTCCTGCCGCCGCGACGCTCATCTTCTGACGGTATGCCACCGAAGCCGTGCGTGCACTGCGAGATCAGTGGCGCCGAGGTGAAACCGCGGTGACGAGCGTGACGCGGTGGCATGACGGGGGCCTCGTCGGCCGGATCGGGCCAGCGGTGGTGAGATGGGACGTTACCTGTCGCCACCGCATCCCTGGAGGGCCCTGTGCTGCCATGGTCCGCGCCGCTGGCCGGAGCGCTCAACGAGCAAGTGATCACCAGCGACCTGCTGCGCGGCAACCCGCTCGGCGATCCGTATGAACGGCCGCTGTGGGTCTACACCCCGCCCGGCTACGCCGAGGAGCCGGACCGCCGCTACCCCACGGTCTACATCATCCAGGGCTACACCGGTCACCTGACCATGTGGCTGAACAGATCGCCGTTCCGCCAGCCATTTCCCGAGACAGCCGATCAAGTCTTCGCATCCGGGCAGGCGCCATCCGCGATCCTGGTCTATGTGGATGCCTGGACCAGCTATGGCGGCAGCCAGTTCGTCGACTCGCCCGGCACTGGCCAGTACCACTCCTACCTATGCGACGAGGTCGTGCCGTGGGTGGACGCGCGGTACCGCACCGTCGCCGACCGGGAGTACCGGGCGATCATGGGCAAGTCGAGCGGCGGGTTCGGCGCGATGATTACCCCGATGCTCCGGCCCGACCTGTTCAGCGGGCTGGCCACGCACGCCGGGGACGCCCTGTACGAGCAGTGCTACCTGCGCGACTTCGGCGCAGCCGTGCGGCTGCTCCGGGACTACGACGCCGACATCTGGACATGGTGGGCAGATTTCGGGTCGCGGGTCGCGTTCACTCACCCGGCTGACGCCACCCTGCTCGGCATCCTCGGCGTCGCAGCGGCGTTCTCCGCCCGCGAGGACGGGACAGTGGACCTGCCGTTCGACCCGCGCACCGGGCAGGTGCGGCCGGAGGCCTGGCAGCGATGGCTGGACTGGGATCCGGTGCGGATGGCGCCGCGGTACTCGGGCGCGCTCCGGTCGATGCGGTCGATCTGGATCGACGCCGGCACCAGGGACGATTACTTCCTCGACGTGGGCGCTGTCGCCTTCCGCTCGCAGTTGCGCGCTATCGGGGTCAGCGACGATGTCATCCGCTACCAGCTCATTGATGCGACGCACGCGGGCATCGACTACCGGTACCCGATGTCGCTCGCGTGGCTCTGCCAGCGCATGCCCGCAGCCGCGGACGGCTGACCCAATCCGGTGAACGTTCCTCGGCGTGCCTACGTGGTGAGGGTGAAGGAAGCACTCAGGCAACGTGGAACGGAGATGTGTAGCAATGCGCAACCGATGGTGGGCGGCGCCCATCCTGGCAGGGGGAGCAGTCCTGCTGGCGGCGTGTGGTAGCTCGGCCGCCCCGTCGACAAGCGCGTCAACCCCGGCAGCAGGCGGGGCCAGCCCGGCGACATCACAGCAGAGCGGCTCCAACGCCTCGGCGACGACGACAACGATCACGACCCATAGCACGAGCAAGGGCACTGTGCTGGCCACTGCTCAGGGCAAGACGATCTACTGGTTCGCGATCGACACGGCCACGACGTCAAAGTGCACGGGTACGTGCGCGACTTACTGGCCGCCGGTGCTCGGCAAGCCGGCTGCGGCAGCAGGCATGACGCTGGCGCACGGGTTCGGCACGATCACCAGATCCGATGGCAAGGTGCAGGCGACCTACGACGGGCACCCGCTCTACACCTACGCGGCCGACAACGCGCCGGGTCAGGTCAGCGGCAACGGCCTCAACCTGTCCGGCGGGCTCTGGTGGGCCATGACGCCGGCCGGCACGAAGCTCGGCGCGAGCACGTCCTCGTCGACCACCAGCGGAGGATTCGGCTACTAGAAACGGGCCGCATCACGGCAAAGGGCCGCCTCGGCAGGGCCGGGCGATCTACCCGGCGATGGCGATAGCAGCAAGAGAGTCTCCCCGACCTGCCAGCGGGGAGACTCTTCTTGCTTATCCGGGTACGTAGTGCGGATGACGGAGTCTCCGCAACCCCAGGCCGTGGCCGCTCCCGGCCCGCCGGTCCGCCAGCCTCGCGGCCTGGCGCTCATCTTCGCCGCCTTGATGCTGGCTATCCTGCTCGCGGCGCTGGACCAGACCATCGTGGCGACCGCGCTGCCCACGATTGTCGGCGACCTTGGCGGCCTGAGCCATCTGTCGTGGGTCGTGACCGCCTACATTCTGGCTACGACCGCGTCGACTCCGCTGTGGGGCAAGCTGGGCGACCAGTTCGGCCGCAAGACGCTCTTCCAGGCATCGATCGTCATCTTCCTGATCGGCTCCGCCCTGTGCGGGCAATCGCACAGCATCATCGAGCTGATCGCGTTTCGCGCGCTGCAGGGTCTTGGCGGCGGCGGGCTGATCGTGCTGGCGCAGGCCATCATCGGTGACGTGGTGTCGCCGCGCCAGCGCGGCAAGTACCAGGGCGTCTTCGGCGCGGTCTTCGGCGTGGCCAGCGTCGCAGGCCCGCTGCTCGGCGGGTTCGTCGTCGACAACCTGAGCTGGCCCTGGGTCTTCTACATCAACCTGCCGATCGGCATCGTCGCGCTCATAGTCATCGCTGTCGCCCTGCCCGCTACGCCCAAGGGCCAGCGGCACCAGATCGACTACCTCGGGGCCCTCCTCCTCGCGGGCGCCGCCACCTGCATCGTGTTGCTGACGTCCTGGGGCGGGACGCAGTACAAGTGGGATTCTCCCGTCATCTTCGGGCTCGGCATCCTGGCCGTGGCGCTGGCGTTCGGCTGGTGGCTGGCGGAACGGCGCGCGGCCGAGCCGGTCCTCCCGCTCCGGCTGTTCGGGAACCGCGTCTTCGCCGTCTGCGCGGGCATCGCGGTCGCGGCCGGTTTCGCAATGTTCGGGGCGCTGGCGTTCCTGCCGCTCTTCCTGCAGGTGGTGCGCGGTGTCTCGCCCACGATCTCCGGCGTGTACTTGCTGCCGATGGTGCTCGGGCTGCTGCTGACATCGATCGGCAGTGGTCAGCTCATCTCGAGGTACGGCCGGTACAAGATCTTCCCGATCGTCGGCACGGCACTTCTCGTCATCGCGCTCGTCCTGCTCTCGCGGCTATCGGAGAACACCTCGGCGCTGGTCATGAACACCTACTTCTTCATACTCGGCCTCAGCCTCGGGCTGATCATCCAGGTGCTCGTGATCGCCGTGCAGAACTCGGCCGACTACGCCGACCTGGGTGCGGCCACGTCGGGCGTGACGTTCTTCCGGTCCATCGGCGGCGCGTTCGGCGTGGCGATCGCCGGGTCGATCTTCTCCAACCAGCTCGCCACCGAGCTCGCGCAAACCCTGTCTGGCGGGCGGCTGCCCGCAGGCTTCACCATCGCCTCCGCGCAGGCTAACCCGGCCCTGCTCAAGCGGCTTCCGCCCGCAGTGCGGACGGGCGTGCTGCACGCCTACGCGCAGTCGATCGACCGGATCTTCCTGTTCGCCGTGCCGGTCGCGGCGGCCGCCTTCGTTCTGTCGTGGTTCCTGAAGGAAGTGCCGCTGCGCAGGACCGCCGGCGCGCCGGACCTCGGCGAGGGCCTGGGCGCAGGCTCGGCCCAGCGCACCTCGGTCGAGGAGATCGAGCGCGCCCTGCTCCGGCTGACCGATGGCGACCTGCGCCAGAAGGGATACGAGCGGGTCGCGGCGCTGGCTGGCCTGGATCTGCCAGCCGGCAGCTGCTGGGTACTCGCACGGCTGGCCAAGCACGGCGACGTCGCTGGGGTGGAGCTGGCCAGAGAAGCCGGGGTGAGCGTCGAGACGGGCCGGCCGTATGTGGACAGGCTGGTCGAGCGCGGCATGGTCCGGCGCGACGATGGCATGCTGGTGCTGACGGCGGCCGGGTCGGCGGCGGCCGACCGGCTGTTCGCCGCGCGCCGCGAAGGCCTCGAGCGGCTCCTGGCGGACTGGTCACCCGAGCAGCACGCCGACCTGGCGCGCATGCTCGACCAGCTCTCGCACGCGCTGATGGGCGATGACGCCGACCCGACCCCGGCTAGAACCCGAGCGGCGCTATCACGGTGAGCGCGGCCGGCAGCGCGCGGATGCGCAGCGGCGTGCCGGCCGGGAGTGGCGCGGCGAATGGCAGCGTCTCACCATCGGCGGCAACCGGCATCGCGCGGTCCACGGTCAGCGTGACGGCGCTGTCGCGTTCGAGGCTGACCTCGGCGAGCGAGGTATGTGAGCCGTCCTTGATCTTCGCCAGCGCCCGCACGAACGCGAGCTTGGGCCCGTGCCGCATGAGGACCAGGTCGAGGACCCCATCGTCGATGCGCGCGGGCGGCGCCACCATCATGCCCGCCCCGAAGTACGCCGAGTTGGCCACGACGACCGCGTAGCCCGCAAAGTCGTGCTGGCCTCCGTCGCCGCAGACCCGGAACTGGGCCGGGCGCCAGCTGGCGACTGCGCGCAGTGCCGCCACCGGGTACACCAGGGGACCCTTGAGCCAGCGGGCGCTGTTGGCGATCTCGCCGGCCACCGAGGGCACCCCGGCGTATACGCTGCCGGCGACGACGACCTCGGGCTCGCCCGGCGTCGCCACCCCGATGAGGTCGATCTGCCGGGTCTCGCCGGCGGCCAGGCAAGCGGCCGCGGCGGCTGGGTCGAACGGGATGCCGAGCACCCGGGCCAGGTCATTGCCGCGCCCGGCGGGGATGATGCCGTAGCTGGCACTTAGCCGCGCGGCCGTCCCGGCGAGCGCGCCCGCCATGCCGTCGCCGCCGACGGCGACGATGACGCAGCCCGCCGCCGCAGCGCCGGCTGCCAGCTCGGCGGCATGCCGCAGGCTAGTCGACTCATGAACCTCGTAGCTGGCGCCGGCCGCGTCCAGGGTCGCCGTCACCGTCGGCATCGCCCGCACCGCACGGCCCCGGCCCGCGGCCGGATTCACGAGGAGAGAGAAGCGGTGCATCTGGCGTCCGTCGCGTCCGGCTCAGATGACCTTGAGCGTGGTGAGGAATAGCCAGCCGGTGATCGCCACCGACGCGGCGGACAGGGCGATGACGGCTTCGTGCACGCGCGGGTTATTGCCTGCTCGCGCCAGCGCCCAGACCAGCGGGAAGATCACGACGAGATACCGCGGATCAGCTGCCAGCGGCCGGGCAGGCATGATCTCAACGAGGAAGAACAGGATGCTGCCCCAGCAGTAGACGGAGTAGACCGGACGACAGCGGATAGCCAGCAGCCAGACACCGAGAGCTAGCCCGACGGCGACCAAGACAAAGTCGAACGTCGGCCACCCATGATTGGCCAGCGGGCCATGCCAGACCGCCAGCTGAAGGCCGCGCCACAGCGTCGTCCAGGGCCAGCTGAACACCCGGTCAAAGGCGGTCTTCTCCAGCCGGAGCGGGTATGACCAGTCGTGGAACCGAAGCTGCCAGAACAGCAGGTAGCCAGCCGTGCCGGCGAGCGGCAC
>DATHQE010000523.1:0-3097 GCA_035483035.1 Streptosporangiaceae bacterium
CTGGTCAAGTTTGATCTGCTCGGCCTCGGCATGCTGACCGCGCTGCGGGACTGCTTCGAGCTGGTGGAGCAGGCGCACGGGGTGCGCTGGAGCCTGCACTCGATCCCGCAGGAGGATCCTGGCGTCTACGCGATGCTGCAGGTAGCCGACACCGTCGGGGTCTTCCAGGTCGAGTCGCGAGCGCAGATGGCGACGTTGCCACGGCTGCGGCCAGAGAAGTTCTACGACCTCGTGGTCGAGGTCGCGCTGATCCGGCCAGGCCCGATCCAGGGCGGCTCGGTACACCCGTACATGCGGCGCCGGCACGGAGACGAGCAGCCTGACCTGCCGCACGAGCTGATGCGCACCGCGCTCGGCAAGACTCTCGGTGTCCCGCTGTTTCAGGAGCAGATGATGCAGATCGCCATCGACTGCGCCGGGTTCAGCCCGACCGAGGCCGACCGGCTGCGCCAGGCGATGAGCTCCAAGCGGGCGCCGGAGCGGATCGAGGAACTGCGCGAACGGCTGCTCGCCGGGATGGCCGAGCGAGGCATCCCGGCCGAGGTCGGGGAGGACATCTACGTCAAGATCCTGGCGTTCTCCAGCTACGGCTTCCCCGAGTCGCACGCGATCAGCTTTGCCTACCTGGTCTACGCCAGCGCGTGGCTGAAGTGCTATTACCCGGCTGCGTTCACTGCGGCGCTGCTGCGCGCCCAGCCGATGGGCTTCTACGCGCCGGCGAGCCTGATAAGTGATGTGCGCCGGCACGGCGTCACGGTGCGTGGCGTGGACGTGAACGTCAGCGGCGTGCTCGCGACGCTGGAAAAGACTGAAGATCCCGGGGACGGGGCTGCCCACCCTGACCCGCCCGCCGGCGGTGCGCCGGTACCGGGCCAGCCAGTGATCAGGCTCGGGCTGTCGGAGGTTCGCAATCTCGGCACGAGCGTGGCCGAGGAGATCGTGGCCGGTCAGCCGTACGCCGACCTGGAGGACTTCGCCCGGCGCACGACCGTGCCGGTCGCTGCGCTGGAGGCACTGGCGATGGGCGGGGCGTTCGGCTGCTTCGGCGTGAGCAGGCGCGAGGCGCTGTGGGCGGCTGGCGCCGCGGCGACCATCCGGTCAGGCCAGCTGCCAGGTACGACACTGGGCATGACCGCGCCGCCGCTGCCGGTGATGACCGCCGCCGAGGAGACTTTCGCAGACCTGTGGGCCACCGGCACCTACGGGACGCACCCGATCGAGCACATCCGCCCGATGCTCACCGAGCGAGGGGCACTGCCCGCGGCGAGGCTGACGGGAGCGGAGAACGGCCGGACCGTGCTGGTCGGAGGCCTGGTCACTCACCGTCAGCAGCCAGGGACCGCGCGTGGGGTGGTGTTCCTCAGCCTGGAGGACGAGACGGGTATGGCCAACATCATCTGCCCGCCGAACGTGTGGCAGCGCTTCCGCAAGATCGGCGTCAACGCGAACGCGCTGCTCGTCCACGGCCGGGTCGAACGGCTGGATGGTGCGGTCAGCCTGCTGGCGGTGCGGCTGGAGCGGCTGCGAGTCGTGGCGGCGGCACGGAGCAGGGATTTCCGCTAGCGGCGGGGCGGCGCGGCCAGCACTGGCCTAGCCCGCATCCGCCACGCCGGGTGCCAATTTGTACGATCATGACTATGTCGGCCCGAATCCGCCAGCCGGGGTGGCCCGGCAGCCCGCCTCGCTGCCGGGCGCAGCGAGTGGCCGCCCGCGACTTCGCGGGGAAGACGGGCATTTCATCTGTCCGTGCGCGAAGATGGTCGACACGGTGCGACGGCTAACCGCTGGTGACAGGCCTGCGGCCGGTCCGCGCAAGGCAACCGGTCCGTGCCAGGAAACCGGTCCGTGCTAGAAACGCAGAGCAGGAGCGCAGTGCAAGGAGCAGCATGCCCTTCGATGTAGGCCGGACGTTCGCGGAACGATCCGGGGAGAACTTCGCGCTCCACGAGCGGTACATGAACCATCAGCTCGCCAGGACGCTCAGGACTCTCGGCTTCGACCGTAACTACGTACGGGGCGAGGGCTCCTACCTCTACGACGACACTGGCGCCCGCTACCTCGACTTCCTGTCCGGCTTCGGCGTCTACGCCCTTGGCCGTAGCCATCCGGCCGTCAAGGCCGCGCTGCATCAGGCGCTCGACCTTGACCTGCCGAACATGGTCCAGATGGACTGCGCCCTGCTGCCTGGCCTGCTCGCCGAGCAACTGGTCGCCCGCACGCACCCGGGTATCACCCGCGCCTTCTTCTGCAACTCCGGTGCCGAGTCGATCGAGGCTGCTATCAAGTTCGCCCGGCACTCGACGCAGCGGCCGAAGATCTTGTACGCGGAGCACGCATTCCACGGCCTGACCACGGGCGCGCTGGCGCTGAACGGCGGCAAGGAGTTCCGTAAGGGCTTCGGCGACCTGCTGGAATCGGCCGCAGTTCCGTTCGGGGACCTGGACGCTCTCGAGCGCACGCTGCGTAACCGGGACGTCGCCGCCTTCATCGTCGAGCCCATCCAGGGCAAGGGCGTCTACTGCGCGACCCCGGATTACTGGCGGGCCGCCCAGGAGCTGTGCCGCCGCTACGGGACGCTGCTGGTCACCGACGAGGTACAGACCGGCCTCGGCCGGACCGGCAAGTTCTTCTGCCACGAGCACTGGGGCCTCGAGCCGGACATCATCACGATCTCCAAGGCGCTGTCGGGCGGCTTCGTGCCGATCGGGGCCATGCTCACCACCGAGAAGATCTTCGCGAGCGTGTACGACTCCATGGAGGACGCGCTCAAGCACTCGACGACGTTCGGCCGCAATCAGCTGGCGATGGTCGCTGGCCTGGCGACGCTGGCGGCGTTCGACGACGAAGACATCGTCGGCCGCGCGGAGCGTACCGGGGCAGACCTGCAGGCGAAGCTGCGCGGCCTGGCCGAGCGCTACGAGCTGATCCAGGATGTCCGCGGGCTCGGCCTCATGGTCGGGATCGAGTTCGGCCAGCCCGAGTCGGGCTCGGCCGGCCGCCGGTTCCGGACCCTCGAACGGCTCCGCACCGGCATGTTCTCCCAGCTGGTGGTCGTGCCGCTATTTCACCGGCACCGCATCATCACGCAGGTGGCGGC
>DATHQE010000524.1:0-7953 GCA_035483035.1 Streptosporangiaceae bacterium
GACTTTGACCTCGTCGTCGTGCCGCCCGGAGTGAACGCTGTCGTCACGAGAGGCCATGCCCCTCACCCCCTCCTGAGAGCTGAGTTACCTAGACCCTACCTATCCAAGGTCAATCCGTAACCAGGCAGCGGGCCTCGAGTCGGCATTCTGCGTTACGATCCGGAAAACTCCCGGCCTGGCTAGCTCGTTTCGCTCGCGGGTCCGCCTGCCCCACGTGCATCATGCACCTCGTCGGCCACCGCAGCCACTACGGTCGTCTCAGCAACCACGGGCGCCTCAGCGGCAGCAGCCGCCTCAGCGCCCTTAGATGGCCGCCGACGCCGTGGCGGCGCTGTGACGCCGTCGGCCAGCCGCCGGGCCGTGATGAGGAAGCCCGTGTGCCCCACCATACGGTGCTCAGGCCGCACTGCAAGCCCGTCGACATGCCAGCCGCGCTGGAGTGTCTCCCAGGCAGCCGGCTCGGCGAAATTCCCCTGTACGCGAACTGATTCGACCGTCCGCGCCAGCTGCGTCGTCGTCGCGACGTAGCAGCACAGCAGGCCGCCGGGGATCAGCATGCCCGCAGCCGCCGCCACGTGCTCCCACGGCGCGAGCATGTCGAGCACGACGCGGTCGCGGCCAGTGAGCCCCGCCGGGTCGAGGTCGCCGACCACGAGCTGCCAGGCCGGGTGCGGTCCGCCGAAGTACCGCTCGACGTTGCCCGCTGCGATCACCGCGAAGTCAGGCCGGCGTTCGAACGACGTCAGACTGCCACCCTCGCCGATCGCCCGCAGCAGCCAGCACGACAGCGCGCCGGAGCCAGCCCCGGCCTCGACCACCCGGGCGCCGGGGAAGACATCGGCCAGGCCGATGATCTGGGCCGCGTCCTTCGGGTACACCACGGCGGCGCCGCGGTCCATGGCGAGCGCGTAGTCGGCTAGCAGCGGCCGGAATGCCACGTAGGGCGTGCCGCCCGCCGAGATCACCAGGCTGCCTTCCGGCTGGCCAATGAGATCGTCGTGCAAGAGCGCGCCCCGGTGGGTGTGGAACGACTTGCCCACGGCCAGCACGAGCCGGTGCTGGCGGCCCTTGGGGTCAGTCAGCTGCACCTGATCGCCAGCCGCGAACGGGCCGCGGGGATGCGTGATCACTGGGCAAGGCTAGCGCGGGCGGCAGGTCAGGCCTTGGTGCCAGCGAACGCATGGTCGAGGTCGGCCGCGGCGAGCACGCCGTAGACCTGGCCCGACGGCTCGACCAGCAGGTACTCCGACGCAGGGGCGCGCTGGACCGCCTCGATCAGGTCCATGCCGGACAGGTCGGCAGACAAGATCATATCGGGGTCCAGTGTCCGGGCCAGCGAGCCCGCGTCGATCCACGGCCGTCGCTGCTCGGGCGTGGCGAGGACCGCGCCCTCGTTAACGATCGCGATGGGCTTCGCATCGTGATCCACGACGACCAGGGCCCTGGCCTGGGCAAGGTCGGCGCGCCTGATCGCCTCGGCGAGCGGGAGGTTGGGCGGGATCGGGATGGCCCGGCGGGCCAGCGCCCGCGCCTGGATCGCGGGCAGCCGCTCGCGCACGCGAGCCGACCGCAGCGTCTGGCTAGAGCTCAGCCACATGAAGGCGGCAACGGCGATGAGCCAAAGGCCATATCCGCCCGAGAAGGCGAACAGGCTCGACCCTCGGGACAGGACAACCGCGCCGACCATGGCCACGGCGATGATCCGGCCTGCCCACGCCGCCAGCACGGTGGAGTAGACAGTCTTGCCGGTCAGCTTCCACAGCCCGGCCCGCAGGATCCGGCCGCCATCCAGGGGCAGACCCGGCAGCAAGTTGAAGATGCCAACCAGTGCATTAGCCAGGACGAAACTATCGATGAGCACTCTGGCGATTCCGTGCGTGGTCAGCAGCACGTTCACGCCAATCCCGATGCCTGCCAGGACGAACGACATGGCAGGTCCGGCGGCCGACACCAGGAACTCCTTGCCCGGAGTTGGGGGCTCCTCCTCGATCTCGGTGAAGCCACCGAGGGGGTACAGCAGGATCCGCCGCACTGGCAGCCCGAAGCCCCTGGCCACGAGGCTGTGGCTGAGTTCGTGTATGAGGACGGAGAGGTACAGCAAGATGACGAACGCGACGGCCACCAGGTAGCGGGACTCCGCGCTGTGGACACCGCTGAGCAGGCTGTTGGGACGGGCGTACAGCACCACGAACACGCCAGCGACCAGGAACCACCACGGCGAGACGTACACAGGAATGCCAAAGGGCTTGGCGATGATGATGCCAAGCCGACTGGCTGGCTGCGGCCGCTTGGGCGGCCCTGGCCGGCCGTCTTGCGGCGGGCCGCCTTGCTGCGTTCCTGGTGCCACGCACTGATGCTACGCGGCAAACCCGCCGGCAACCTCACAGCGGGAACGGGGCCGTCTCAGCGCGCCGGCGCCCTAACGGCCGCCAGCTGTCAGAGGTCTCCCCTAGTCTTCGAGGCATGAGCGACACACTCGCCGAGCAGGCGCCTCCCGACCACGAGGCCAGCCCGCCAGGCCCGACCCTGTCGCCATCGCGGGCAGCAGACTTCATGACCTGCCCGCTGCTCTACCGCTTCCGCGTCGTCGACCGGCTGCCAGAGCCGCCGAGCCCGGCCGCGGCCCGCGGGACGCTGGTGCACGCCGTGCTGGAGAGATTGTTCGACGAGCCGGCCGCGGCTCGCACCCCCGCCGCCGCCCGCACCCTGCTGGCGCCCCAGTGGGAGCGTCTGGTCGAGGCTGAGCCCGCGCTAGCCGACTTGTTCGCTGCCGAGACCGAGCGCCAGGCCTGGATCGACGAGGCCGCGCAGATGCTGGATCGCTACTTCACGCTGGAGGATCCGACCAGGATCGAGCCAAGCTTCCGCGAGATGTCGGTGACGACCCTCCTGGAGTCCGGCCTCACCCTGCGTGGCTACGTCGACAGGCTGGACATCGCGCCTACCGGCGAGCTGCGCATCGTCGATTACAAGACGGGCGCTGCGCCGCGCGAAGAGTATGAGGCCAGGGCGCTGTTCCAGATGAAGTTCTACGCCCTGGTGCTGTGGCGCACCCGGGGCACTGTCCCGCGCGTCCTGCAGCTCATCTATCTCGGCAACGGCGAGATCATGCGCTACGCCCCGGACGAGGCCGACCTGCTGGCTACCGAGCGCAAGATCAACGCTCTGTGGCAGGCCATCGACCGGGCCAGGACGTCGGGCGACTGGCGCCCGCGCCAGAGCAGGCTCTGTGACTGGTGCTCATACCAGGCCCTCTGCCCGGTCTTCGGCGGCACGCCGCCGCCACTGCCCGAGTCGGCGCTGCCCGAGTCGGCGCTGCCCGAGTCCGCGCTGCCCGAGCTGGCTGTGGCCGAGCCTGTCTGACCTAGCGCCGCTTAGGGCGCAACGCACGCCATCGGCGTGCTGAGTAATCGGGTTATCGGCTGCCGACGTCTGGTTCATCAAGACGAAAGTCAAGGCGCCGTTTTGCGCGCCGCACATTGCATGTGGCACGGCGGCAACAGCTGCAGATCCTGCTCCCAAAGCGTTATCGCAGGTAGCTTCCGGATGCCTACCTGAACCCAGTATAACTTCCCGATAAGGAGGCATCAGATGAGACAGAATTGGTCAAAAGTAGCCAGGCTCGGCGGTCGCACTGGGCTCGGGACGCTTGCCGCTGTCGCTGCGCTCGCGCTGGTCGCGGCCGGCTGCGGCAATAGCCCGAGCCCGTCTGCCAGTTCCAGCAGCAGCACCCCGGCCGGCCACGCCGGCGGTGTGTTCACCATCCTGGCCAACTCGGCTTTTGGCGTGGCCGACCCCGCGCAGAACTACACGCTCGAAGAGTGGCAGCTGCTGATCAACACCCACGACGGCCTGGTGGGCTTCGCCCACGTCGGCGGGCTTCCGGGGACCAAGATCGTGCCGGATCTGGCGACCTCCATTCCGACTCCCACCAACGGCGGCAAGACGTACGTCTTCCACATCCGCCATGGCATCAAGTTCTCCAACGGCCAGGTGCTGAAGCCCAGCGACTTTGTCACGACGTTCGAGCGGCAATTCACGGTGCCCGGGCCGACGTCGTTCTACAGCACCATCGTCGGCGCGAGCAGCTGCACCACTAAGGGCTGCGACCTGAGCAAGTCCGGCGGCGTGGTCGCCAATGACTCGGCCTACACGCTGACACTCAACCTGACCGCGCCGGACCCCGAGCTGATGGACCAGCTATCGCTGCCGTTCGCCTACGTGGTCCCGGCCGGCACCTCGCTGAAGCTCACCGGCAACAACGTGCCGCCCGGCACTGGCCCGTACATGTGGAAGTCCTACAACCCGAACACCGAGGCAGTGCTGGTCCGCAACCCCTACTTCAAGCAGTGGGACGCGACGGCGCAGCCGGCCGGATACCCGGACGAGATCATCGAGAAGTACGGCCTGCAGGTCTCCGACGAGGTGACCGAGGTCGAGAACGGCCAGGCCAATGAGGTCTTCGACGGCGACCAGATCCCGTCGGACCAGCTGACGACGCTCAACAGCGCGCAGTACGCCGGCCAGGTACATGTCAACACGCTGACCGCGGACTGGTACATGGCGCTGAACACCAACCAGCCGCCGTTCAACAACCTGATGGCCCGCCAGGCCATCAACTACGCGGCGAACCGGACAGCCTACGTGAAGATCGCCGGCGGTCCCTCGCTGGCCGTCCCGGCCTGCCAGATCCTGCCGCCGAACTTCCCGTCCTACACGCCGTACTGCCCGTACACGACAGGCTCGCAGACGACCTGGTCCGCACCGGATGTGGCCAAGGCAAAGGCGCTGGTCCAGGCGTCGGGCACCGCCGGCGACAAGGTCGTGGTCAACGGCACCAACGACCAGGTAGGCACCGCACTGGCGGAGCAGATGGTCGCCGACCTGAACTCGATCGGCTACAAGGCCAGCACTCAGCTGCTCACGGCCGCGGCTCAGTATCCGTTCGTGCAGAACTCCGCGAACTCGAGCAAGTGGAACGTCGCCTGGTCGGCCTGGTACCAGGACTACCCGGCGCCGTCGGACTTCCTCAATGTCCTGCTCGGTTGCGGCAGCATCCACAAGAACAGCGACGCCAGCCCCAACATCGCCGCGTTCTGCGACCCGACCATTCAGTCCAGCATCAACAAGGCTGAGTCCGTCGAGGCCACCGACCCGACGCAGGCAGCATCCCTGTGGACCCAGGTCGACCACGCAGACACCTTGCAGGCACCCTGGGTCGACCTGTACAACCCCAAGCAGATCGACTTCCTGTCCAAGAACGTCAATGGCTACCAGTGGAACCCGCAGTGGTACATCCTGATCGACCAGCTGTGGCTGTCGAAGTAGGCAGCCGCATCTATGGCTGCAGTAGTTGAGCAGGCCGCGTCCACGGTGTTGCGCCCGGCTGTCGCCGGGCGCAACCCGTGGGCGCTGGCCTGGCGCAGACTCCGGGCCAACCGCATCGCGCTGGCCGCTCTGATCCTGTTCCTGCTGATCGTGGTGCTGTGCCTGGCAGCGCCCCTGTACGCGCATGACGTCGCGCACGTGGAGAATCCGCTCGTCCCGAACCTGAACGGCACCACCATCGTGGGCGGTCGAGTGGTGCCGGTCATGCAGCAGGGCGGCGGCCTGCTGAAGCTAGGCGAGACCCCGATCGCGCCCACGTGGGACTTGCACCACTACTTCCTCGGCGCTGACAACCTTGGCCGTAACGTCGCGGCGCTGCTGCTATACGGCGGCCGCGCCTCGCTTCAGATCGGCGTCTGCTCGGCGGTCCTATGCTGCGGGATCGCCACCATCGTGGCCCTGATCGCCGGCTTCTTCGGCGGGCTCACCGACTCGATCCTGTCCCGGCTGATGGACGTGATCTGGGCGTTCCCGGCCTACCTGCTCGCGATCTCGCTCGCCACTGAGCTGCTCACGCACGCCAACGGCGTGCCCGTCGGGCCGCTGCGCATCAGCGCCACCAGCCTGTGGACGCCGACCTTCATCATCGCGCTCATCTACGTGCCGTACGTGTATCGGCCGGTCCGGGGCCAGGTGCTGTCGGTCGTGAACAAGGAGTTCGTCGAAGCTGGGATCGCGCAGGGCGCGTCAAACTTCCGGCTCATCTTCTCCGACATCCTGCCCAATGTCGTGTCCACGGTCATCGTCCTGATGCCGCTGATGATCGCGACGACCATCCTGACCGAGTCGGCGCTGTCCTACCTGTCCGTCGGCGTCCAACCGCCCAACGTCAGCTGGGGCACGATCATCTCTAACGCCCAGGACCTGCTCTACACCCGGCCGTGGGTCTCGCTCGCACCCGGCATCATGATCGTGCTCACGGTGCTGGCGCTCAACGTGCTCGGCGATGGCGTCCGCGACGCGCTGGACCCGCGCGCCAAGCTGCGGGTGCGGTAACCGTGCTGACGTTCATCGTCCGGCGCTCGCTCTGGGCCGCGCTCGTCATGTTCGTGATCACGGCGCTGGTGTTCATCATCTTCTTCAAGACGCCTGGCGTGGACCCGGCCCGTGCTATCGCGGGGCGCAACCCGAGCCCGCAGACGCTGGCCGAAGTCCGCGCCCAATTCGGGCTGAACCGACCGCTGGTCGTCCAGTACGGGCTGATGATGAAGCGGATCTTCATCACCCGCAACCTGGTGTCCTACTCCGACCAGGGCGTCCTGGTCGTGCCAGAGATCTTCGCTGCCGCACCGGCCACCTTGTCGCTGGTGTTCGGCGCCACAGCAATCTGGATCGTCATGGCGATCGCCATGGGCGTGGCGGCGGCGCGGCTGCGCGGCCGGATCTACGACCCGATCCTCATGATCCTGGCGCTGATCGGGGTGTCGACGCCGGTGTTCTGGCTCGGTCAGGTCGTCAACCTCATTACGCAGAACAAGCTGCACAGCAGCGTGTTCAGCTGGGTGCCGCCGCTCGGCTATACCTCGTTCACCACCAGCCCGGCGCTGTGGTTCGAGGGCCTCATCTTCCCTTGGATCACGCTGTCGATCCTGTACATCGGCTTCTACGCCAGGGTGCTGCGCGCCAACCTGCTGGAGGTCCAGAGCGAGGACTACGTCCGCACGGCGCGGGCCAAGGGCCTGTCCGAGCGGCGCGTGCTGGTCCGGCATACGCTCCGCACCTCGATGATCACGTTCGTCAGCCTCTTCGGCCTGGACTTCGGCGTTCTGGTGGGCGGCGGCACGATCCTGACCGAGGTGGTCTTCGGCATCCACGGCGTCGGCTTCCTCACCTGGCAGGCGCTGCAGAACCTCGACCTGCCGACGATCATGGCGACCGTCATCTACGGTGGCTTCTTCATCGTGCTGGCCAACGCGCTCGTGGATATCGGTTACGCGTGGCTCGACCCGAGAGTGCGGCCCAACTGATGACAGCGCTGCTGGAGATCCGTGATCTGAAGGTGTCCTTCCGCACCGATGACGGCGTGGTCCAGGCCGTCGACGGGGTGTCGGCGACGCTCAACGAGGGCGAGACGCTCGGCATCGTCGGCGAGTCAGGCTCCGGCAAGAGCGTCACGATGATGTCGGTGATGCGTCTGATCACCGACCCGAACGCGCAGTTCGAAGGCGAGGTCTTGTATAAGGGCACCAACTTGATGGCCATGTCGCAGGACCAGATCCGCTCGATCCGGGGTGCTGGCATCGGCATGATTTTCCAGGACCCGATGACCTCCCTGAACCCGGTGTACAAGGTCGGCTGGCAGATCGAGGAGCAGATCCGCGAGCACGAGAAGGTCAGCAGGCAGGCGGCCCGCGATCGCACCATCGAGCTCCTCACCTCGGTCGGCATCCCCAACGCGCGCGAGCGCGTCGACGCCTACCCGCACCAGTTCTCCGGCGGGATGCGCCAGCGCGTCATGATCGCGATGGCCATATCCTGCAGTCCGGACGTGCTCATCGCCGACGAGCCGACGACAGCCCTGGACGTGACCATCCAGGCGCAGATCCTGAATCTCATCAAGAAGCT
>DATHQE010000525.1:0-4690 GCA_035483035.1 Streptosporangiaceae bacterium
ACATCGCCGATACGATCGGATACGGCAGGGAGAGGAGGGCACCGCGGTGGGAGTGCTGCAGCGCTTTGAGCACAGGCTCGAGGGGATGGTCGAAGGTGCCTTTGCGCGCGCGTTTAAATCGGAGCTTCAGCCGGTTGAGGTAGCCAGCGCCATTCAGCGAGAGATGGACGACCGGGCTGCGATCGTCGCGCAGGGCCGGACGCTAGTGCCCAACGACTTCGTTGTCGAGGTGGCCGAAGACGACTACGCGCGCCTTGACGTCTATGCCGACAGCCTCGGCATCGAGCTGGCGACGCTGGCCAGGGAGTACGCGAAGGAGCAGGGTTACTCGTTTGTCGGCCCGGTCCGGATGCGGTTCGAAGGCGTCCGCGACCTGACGACCGGTACCTTCCGGATCCTGTCTGGCGTGATCCGGGGCACGACGGTCGAGGACGGCGAGATCAGGCGTCCTGCCAGTGACCTGCCGCAGCCAGCGGGTGGCTTCCATGGCAACCCGCGGCTGCTGGTCTCCGGACCAGAAGCCGCCCCTGATGGCAGCACCCAGCGGACTTACGAGATCAGTACGCCCTTGATCATCCTCGGCCGGGGCACCGACTGCGACCTGCGGCTTGTCGACCCAGGCGTGTCCCGCCATCACGCCGAGATCCGGGTCGAGGATGGCGAGGTCGTGCTCGTGGATCTTGGCTCCACCAATGGCACGTTCGTTAACGGCCAGCCCGTGCGGCGAGTCGCGCTGACCGATGGCACCAGGGTCACCCTCGGCCGGACCACCCTGGTTTTCCGCAGGGACAGCATCTACTGATTAGCGACCTACTGATTAGCCCGATTGAGACGGCCTGACAATCCCACCGGTACGCCAAGGACTCGTGACCCGATGAACCCGCTTGAGCTCACCCTCATCAGGATCGGGTTCCTTGCCGTCCTGTGGCTCTTCGTGATCGCTGCTGTCGGCGTGGTCCGGACCGATCTGTTCGGACCCGTTTCCCAGCGGCGGCGGAGGTCAGCCGCTCGGGCCCAGCTCGCCAGGCAGCCGAGGCCGCCGGCCAAGCCGGCCAGGACGCCACGCTCTGCGCCCCAGCAGCTGCTGGTGACGAGCGGCGCGCTGGCCGGCACGACCCTCGGCCTGACTGATCAGCAGATCACCATCGGGCGCGCCGATGACGCCACGCTGGTGCTTGCCGACGACTACGCTTCGACCCGACATGCCCGACTGTTCCCCCAAGACGGCCAGTGGCTTGTCGAAGACCTGGGCTCGACTAACGGCACGTACCTGGACCGGCAGAAGGTGACTCAGCCGACTCCCGTGCCCATTGGCGTCCCGATCCGCATTGGCAAGACCGTCCTGGAGCTGCGCAGATGACCCTGGCACTGCACTACGCTCTCCGCTCGGACGTCGGGCTACTGCGGGAGGGCAACGAGGACTCGGCCTACGCTGGGCCGCGGCTGCTCGCTATCGCGGATGGCATGGGCGGGCACGCCGCCGGCGAGGTCGCGAGCGCGGTCGCGATCGCTGCCATCGCGCCGCTGGACAAGCAGAATCTGACCGACAGCGAGGACATGCTCGACGCCCTGGCTGCGGCGGTCGCGGCGGCTCGCAACACCCTGCACGACATGAGCGTCTCCGACCCGGCGGTCGAAGGGATGGGGACCACGCTGACCGCGCTGCTGTGGGCAGGCGCCCAGGTCGCGGTCTGCCACATCGGCGACTCCCGCGCTTACCTGCTCCGGGACGGCGACCTCTACCAGATCACCCGCGACCACACATTGATCCAGTCGCTTGTCGACGAGGGCCGGCTGAGCCCGGAGGCCGCTGCCAATCACCCGCAGCGATCGCTGATCATGCGCGCCCTCCAGGGCAGCACCGACGCCGATCCCGACCTGGCGATGCACGAGGCCCTGCTGGGCGACAGGTACCTGCTCTGCTCGGACGGACTGACCGACGTCGTCGGCGACGAGTCCGTGCACGAGGTGCTGACCACCGTCCCCGACGCCGACCAGGCAGTGAAGCAGCTGATCACCCTCGCTCTTCGCAACGGCGGCCCGGACAACGTCACCTGCATCGTCGCCGACGTCATCGACAGCGCGGGCGGGCCGATGGCGCCGACCCTCGCCGTGGAGATGGCCGGTGCCGCCGCGCACGGAGACGTCAGCGCGCTGCTGCGAGCAGCTAGCAGCGGATCGGGCGCTCCAGCTGGCTCCGGCGCGACCGCGGGTGCGCCTGGCGCCAGCATGAACGGACATCGGGGGCGGCCGGGAGCGACCGGCGCGGGGGCGGCCGACGAGGACGAGGATGAATTCGATGAGCCAAGGCGCCGCTGGCCGGTCGTAACGACCGTACTGGTGGTCCTTGTCCTGCTGGTGGTCGGCGGGCTCTACGTCGGCTACCGGACTACGCAGGGCAACTACTATCTCGCCTCCGACGGCGCCCAGCTCAGCGTTTACCGGGGCATCAACCAGAAGATCGCCTGGATCAGCCTGTCGCACGTGTACCGCCGGACCGGCGTGCCTACGTCACACGTGCCCGGAGACTTGACCATCCCCACGACACCGACGTCGCTGGGCAAGACCATGGCGACCCTGACGTCCATCGAGCACGCGTACGCCTGCAGCCAGGACCAGAAGGCGCTCGACACCTGGACCGCGAAATACGCCGGCAAGGTCTCTACGCCGGCCAACAAGAAGACGCACACGCCGGCAGTCGTGATCCCGCCGAAGCCAGTCGTGCCGGCGTCGTGCCCGGCAGCGGGGGCAGGGTGACGGCCGCGGCAACCGCCGACCGCCAGGTCCCGATGCCGCGCGGGCGTCGGCGGACTGAGCTGGTCATGCTGCTGTTCGCAGTGGTAGTCGTGCTGCTTGCCTATATCGCGGCGAGCCTGGGCCTGCGGGACAAGCTGCCGTCCGGCCTGCCGATGTACATCGTCGTGTTCGCGCTCTGCGTGGTGGGCGCGCACCTCGCGGTGCGCCGGTTCGCGCCGTACGCCGACCCGCTGCTCCTGCCACTTGCCGCCCTGCTCAACGGCCTCGGCATCGTGATGATCTACCGGCTGCAGGAATCAGGCAGGCAGGGCAACCCCGGCAACCTCGTCTCGCCCGTGATGCCAACCTCGACGACCCTGTACCAGCTGGTCTTCACCGGCGTCGGCGTTGTCGGGCTGGTCCTGGTGCTCGCCCTGATCTCCGAGCCACGCGTCCTGCAGCGCTACACCTATACGCTCGGCGCCATCGGGCTGCTGCTACTGGCCATCCCTGCCGTCCTGCCGTCCAGCCACAGCGCGGTCAACGGGGCCAAGGTCTGGATCAAGTTCGGCGGGTTCTCCATCCAGCCGGGAGAGTTCGCCCGGCTCGCACTCGCCGTGTTCTTCGCTGGCTACCTGGTGTCCAAGCGGGATGTGCTGGCCCTGGCCGGGCGCCGGGTGCTCGGCATCGACCTGCCGCGGGCCCGTGACCTTGGTCCGGTGCTGATCGCCTGGGGTGCGAGCCTGCTGATCCTGATCTTCGAGACCGACATCGGCCAGTCCGCACTGTTCTTCGGCCTGTTCGTGGTGATGCTCTACATCGCGACCCAGCGGACGTCCTGGCTGCTGATCGGCGTAGGCCTGTTCGTCGCCGGTACCTTCATCACGGCTAACCTCTTCGGGCACGTGATGGAGCGGTTCACCATCTGGCTGCACCCGTTTCAGGGCAGCAATCCGCTCAACTCATCCTTCCAGCTCGTCCAGGGTCTCGAGGGGATGGCGTACGGCGGCCTGTTCGGTACCGGCCTCGGGCATGGCCAGCCGTACTTCACGCCGCTGGTCCAGAGCGACTTCATCTTCACCGCCTTCGGCGAAGAGCTCGGCCTCGTCGGCGTCATGGCCCTGCTGCTGGTCTTCGGGCTGCTCGTCCAGCGCGGGCTGAGCGCGGCGATCGCCGTCAAGGACCCGTTCTCCAAACTGCTGGCCGGCGGTCTGTCCTTCGTCCTGGCACTGCAGATCTTCGTGATCGTCGGTGGCGTCAGCGGCCTCATCCCGCTGACTGGGGTCACGACCCCGTTCCTATCGCAAGGCGGTTCTTCGCTCGTGGCCAGCTGGATCCTGGTCGGGCTGCTCATCCGGGTCAGTGACGCGGCGCGCAAGCCCGCGCCGCAGCCGATTCAGGACGAGGGCATGACCCAGGTGGTGCGAGCCGCATGAACCGCGCGATTCTCCGGATCTCCCTGGCCTGCCTCGTCCTGTTCGTGCTGCTGTTGCTCAACGTCAACTACGTGCAGGCATTCGAGACCACCAAGCTGGCAAACGAGCCGCACAACGTCAGGGTGTTCGACGCGCAGTTCACCTACCAGCGCGGCGCGATCCTCGCCGGCGGCGATGGCACCGAGGTCAAGATCGCCGAGTCGCGGCTGGTCAAGGGCACCGACGTGTACCAGCGCTACTATCCGAACGGCAAGATCTACGCGCCCGTCACCGGCTACGACACGATCTATGGCAAGTCCGGCATCGAGAAGGCGGAGAACGGCCTGCTGGCCGGGACCGATCCGCGTCTGACCGTCCACAACTTCACCGCCCTGCTCACCGGCAAGCAAAAGCAAGGCGCGGCGGTCGACCTGACCATCAGCCCGGCCGCGCAGACCGCGGCGTACCGGGCACTGGCGGGCGACGGCGGCCACGCGGCAGCGCTCGTGGCGATCCAGCCGAGCACCGGCGCCATCCTC
>DATHQE010000526.1:0-11811 GCA_035483035.1 Streptosporangiaceae bacterium
GGCGGCAGCCCTGTCGCAAATAGCCGTGATGCACGTATAGCTGCCAATCGGGACTCACAGGACTACCATCGCTGCGATACCAGCGAGTCAACTGGAGGCCCCGATGACTGGTGACACGTCGGTGTATCTAGAGTTCACGCCTCCAGACCGGCCAGCCGCCGGCTGGACAGGCAGTGACTTGCTCGTCGGGACCAGCCTGATCGTGCTGCTGGTGGCGCTGTTCATGCCCTGGTTCAGCGGCAGCGAGCAGCTCGGCGGCAACGGGGCCACGCGAGTCTTCGGCAGTGCCGACGGTCCGAGCGCGCACGGTTATGTCTGGTTTGTATTCGCGCTGACGATCATTGCGCTCATCGTGCTCGTGGCCCGCGACGCCATCAGCCGGGTGCCCGGCAATGTGCCGAGCCCGGAGCAGATTCTGCTGGTCGCGACCGGCCTCGCGCTGCTGCTGACGATCCTCGCGGCCGTCATCAAGCCGTCGTCCGGCCTGGACGTCGTCGGCCAGACCCTGCAACTGTCGCCATCCATGCCGGCCGTCTCGATCGGGTGGAGCTACGGCGGCTTCGTGGCGATTGCGGCGGCAGCGGTCGCTTTCATCGCAGCGTTCCGGGCCGCGGGGCCGCTGGGCTCGGGCCGTGGCGTCGCAAGGGCAGTGCGGCAGCCGGGCGCTACTGCTTAGCGCTACTGCCTCGCCGCCGACCGGCCGTCGCGCCCGGCCGACCAGGCCGCCAAATATGATGAGAGGGTCAAACGCCGGCCACAAGGATGTGCCTGTATGCCCGAGTTCTCCTACACCGACATGCTGCCAACGGGCGCCGATGACACCGAGTACCGGCTGCTTACGACCGAGGGCATCAGCGTGCAGCGGGCGCTCGGACGCGAGTTCCTCCAGCTCGAGCCCGAGGTCTTGACTCAGCTCACCGCCGCGGCCATGCACGACATCGCGCACCTGCTGCGACCGGCGCACCTCAGGCAGCTGCGCGCCATCCTGGACGATCCGCAGGCGAGCGGCAATGACAAGTTTGTCGCCGGCGACCTGCTCAAGAATGCCTGCATTGCCGCGGGCGGCGTCCTGCCCATGTGCCAGGACACCGGCACCGCGATCGTCATGGGCAAGCGCGGCCAGCAAGTCCTGACCGACGGCCACGACGAGGAGCACATCGCCCGCGGCGTCTACGACGCCTACACTAAGCTCAACCTCCGCTACTCCCAGCTCGCACCGCTCACCATGTGGGAGGAGCGCAACACCGGAAGCAACCTGCCGGCCCAGATCGAGCTGTACGCGACGGCTGGCGCCGAGTACCGCTTCTTGTTCATGGCCAAGGGCGGCGGCTCGGCCAACAAGTCGTACCTCTATCAAGAGACGAAGGCGGTGCTGAGCCCGGCACGGATGGCCACGTTCCTGGAAGAGAAGATACGGTCACTCGGCACCGCCGCGTGCCCGCCGTATCACCTGGCCATCGTCATCGGCGGTACCAGCGCCGAGTACGCGCTCAAGACGGCCAAGTACGCATCGGCCAAGTACCTGGACGCGCTGCCCACGACCGGCTCGATGGACGCGCACGGGTTCCGCGACGTCGAGCTTGAGCAGCAGGTACTCGAGATCACGCGCAGGGCAGGCATCGGGGCGCAGTTCGGCGGCAAGTACTTCTGCCACGACGTCCGCGTCGTCCGGCTGCTCCGACACGGCGCTTCCTGTCCGGTCGCGATCGCGGTCTCGTGTTCCGCGGACCGACAAGCAAAGGCAAAGATTTCCCGGAACGGGGTCTTCCTCGAACGCCTGGAGACTGACCCCGCGCAGTATCTGCCGGACACCGCGGAGACCCAGCTCGACGGCGACGTCGTCCGGATCGACCTGTCGCGGCCGATGAGCGAGATCCGGGCTGAGCTGTCCCGCTACCCGATCAAGACGAGGCTGGCCCTCACCGGGCCGATGGTGGTCGCCCGCGACATCGCCCACGCCAAGATCAATGATCTGCTCGACGCCGGCCAGCCGATGCCCGCATACCTGCGCGACCACGCCGTGTACTACGCAGGGCCAGCCAAGACACCGGAGGGCTATGCGTCGGGGTCGTTCGGCCCGACCACGGCTGGGCGGATGGACTCCTACGTAGACAGGTTCCAGGCAGCCGGCGGATCGCTGGTGATGCTCGCCAAGGGCAACAGGTCAGCTGCCGTGACCTCAGCCTGCCAGCAGCACGGCGGCTTTTACCTCGGCTCGATTGGCGGCGCCGCCGCCAAGCTCGCCCAGGACTGCATCACCAAGGTCGAGGTCCTGGAGTACCCCGAGCTGGGCATGGAAGCGGTGTGGCGAATCGAGGTCCGCGACTTCCCCGCCTTCATCGTGGTCGATGACAAAGGCAACGACTTCTTCGCAGATGTGACAGCGCCGAAGGCGCCGCTGCTGACGATCGGCTCGGGACCAAGTTGAGGACTCATGACTGATGACCCGCCCGCGGCCGGCGCATCGCCCGGCATGCGCATCGAGCATGACTCGATGGGCGAGGTCGCGGTGCCGGCCGACGCACTGTGGGGGGCGCAGACCCAGCGGGCCGTGCAGAACTTCGAGATCTCCGGAGAGCCGCTGTCGCGCGAGATGATCGGTGCCCTCGCGTCGATCAAAGGCGCGGCGGCCGTCGTTAACGGCGAGCTCGGCGTGCTGACTGCCGACATGGCGCGCGCGATCCACGACGCGGCCGCCGACGTGGCGCGCGGGCGATATGACGAGCAGTTCCCCATCGACGTGTTCCAGACTGGCTCGGGGACATCGTCGAACATGAACGCCAATGAGGTCATCGCGACGCTGGCCGCCCGTGCGCTCGGGCGGCCCGTGCACCCGAATGACCACGTCAACGCGTCGCAGTCGTCCAACGACGTGTTCCCGTCCGCGATCCACCTGGCGGCGAGCCGACTGATCGTGATGTCGCTGCTGCCCGCGCTCAGCCATCTCGCCGATGCCCTGGATGCGAAGGCGGCTGAGTTCGCCGACGTCGTCAAGAGCGGGCGCACGCACCTGATGGACGCCACGCCCGTCATGCTCGGCCAGGAGTTCGGCGGGTACGCTGCGGCGGTGCGCCACGGCGTCCAGCGCGCCCGTGATGTCCTGCCGGATGTCGGCGAGCTGCCACTCGGCGGCACCGCCGTCGGGACCGGGCTGAACGCGCCCGCTGGCTTCGCGGCCGGCGTGATCGACCACCTCGCGGCCGACATGCGGCTGCCGCTGACCGAGGCGCCCAACCACTTCGAGGCGGCCGGGGCCCGTGACGGCCTCGTCGCCGCCAGCGGCGTCGCCAAGACCATAGCGGTCAGCCTGTACAAGATCTGCAACGACCTGCGGCTCATGGGGTCCGGGCCGCGGACCGGACTGGCCGAGATCCGGATCCCCGACCTCCAGCCCGGCAGCTCGATCATGCCGGGCAAGGTCAACCCGGTCATCTGCGAGGCGGTCTGCCAGGTCTGCACGCAGGTCATCGGCAACGACGCGACGGTGGCGTTCGGGGGCGCGGCCGGCAACTTCGAGCTGAACGTGATGATGCCTGTCATCGGCCGCGCCCTGCTGTCCTCGCTGCGGCTGCTGGCCACGGCTGCCACAGCGCTGGCGGACAAGTGCGTGTCCGGCATCACCGCCGACGTCACACGGCTGCGCCGCAACGCTGAATCCTCACCGGCGATCGTCACCGCGCTCAACCCGTACATCGGCTACGAGGCGGCAGCAGCCGTCGCCCACGAGGCACTGGCGACGGGCGCGACCATCCGGGACGTCGTGATCGCGCGCGGCCATGTGGCCAGCGGCGAGCTCAGCCAGGAGCAGCTGGACAAGGCCCTGGACGTCGCTGCTATGGCCAGGCCGCTGCGGCCAGCTGGACAGTAACGCCTTCGACCCCCGCGGACGCTAGTGTCACGTCCTCAAATTCTCATCCTGCTCACAGGACACTGAGCGCCGGCTGTAGATAGGGTCCCGCCATGCATGCAGTTATGGGGAGCGGCCGGCTGATTGCGGGCCGTTACCGCCTGGAGGGGCAAATCGGGCGGGGCGCGATGGGCATCGTGTGGCGCGGCCGCGACGAACTGCTCGCCCGCGATGTCGCGGTGAAGGAAGTGCAGATCACGGCGCTCGCCTCCGCTGCCGAGGCAGAAAGCATCTACCAGCGGACGCTGCGAGAGGCACGGGCCGCGGCGAGACTGAGTCATCCCGCCGTGGTGACGGTGTTCGATGTCGTAGCCGAGGACGGCAGTCCGTGGATCGTGATGGAGCTCGTCAAGGCGCGCTCACTGGACCGGGTCATCATTGAGGACGGCCCGCTGGCCCCGCTCCATGCGGCCGAGCTCGGCGCCAGTCTGGTCGGAGCGCTGGCCAGCGCGCACGCGGCCGGCGTACTGCACCGGGACGTCAAGCCCAGCAACGTGCTAGTCACCGACGAAGGCCGGACGGTGCTCACCGACTTCGGCATCGCGATATTCGCGGGGGACCCCGGCACTACCCAGGTCGGGATGGTGGTCGGCACCCCCGGATTCACCGCGCCCGAGCGCGTCCGCGGCGGTGCCGCGACGCCGGCGTCGGATCTGTGGTCGCTGGGCGCCACGCTCTACGCGGCCGTTGAGGGCCGCGGCCCATTTGACCGGCTTGGCGGAGCTACCGCCATAACCGCCGGAGTCGCGACGCAGGATGCACCGCGGGCGCCGTCCGCTGGCCCGCTCGGCCCGGTGATCGACGCGCTGCTCAGCCGCGATCCTGCGGCCAGGCCCAATGCGACGACCGCCGCTCTGATGCTGGCAGAATCGGCGAGCGCGGCGCGGAGAGACCCCAGGTCGCCGTGGCCGCCGGCCGAGGCAGGCCGGGCCGCCCCCGGCGGCGCGCCAACCGCGGCCATGCTCCTGCCAGCTGCTGCCGACGCAGCCGGGACAACGGACCAGCGTGTGGCTTTCCTTGATCCGCCCGTCTTCGCGGAGATGTCGATGCCGGACCTCGTCGGCGCTGACCCGGCCGGCGCTGACCCGCCCGACGCTGACCCGGCCGGGCTGGAGGCGGCCGGTTTTAAGCCGGCCGACGAGGCAGCAGCCCGCGCGAATTCGGCGGCCAGGATCGGCGCCGAGAGCGCGGCGGCCGGGATCGGCGCGGCGGCCGCGGCAACTGGCGGAGGTGGCACAGCTCACGCGACCGGCGAAGCCGGCACAGCGCACGCGACCGTCGAAGCCGTCCCAGCTCATGCGACTGGCGAAGGCGCCGAATCCGAGCAGCCATGGACCAGTCTGGACGAGAGCTACAGCCCGGTCTACTGGCAGCCGCTTAGGCCGCCCGGCGCCGGAACCGCCGGCGACTTCGCGGCGGTCAGTACTCCGGGCACCGGCACGGGCGGTCCTGACAACACGGGCTCGGGTGGTTCTGGCGGTTCAGGCGGGGGCGACGGTGGCGGCCGCCGCCCGCGGTGGCGGCGCGGCGACGACAGACCGGCGGCTGGCCGCTGGAAGCTGACGGTGGCAGGAGCAGGCGTCGCCCTGATCGCGCTGGCCGCCTTCGTCGGCTGGCAGGTCTTCACTCGTATCCCGACTACGCAGGCGCTTGGCAGCCCGACGGTTCCTGGCATCGCCGTGGCCGGAGGTTCGGTGTCCGCGTCCGCGGCCGACGGCCTGAGAGGATCAAGCCCAGCCGGGCACCAGTCCAGCACGCCAGCGGCGGGCTCGCCAGCTCGCTCCATCTCGCCGGCCACCAGCAAGCCGAGCTCCAGTCAGTCAGGCAAGCCCAGTCCGAGCCCATCGTCGTCACCGAGCGCTAGTCCATCGCCATCGCCGCATCCAAGCCCAACCGGGCCGGTCCTGCCGACGGGTTACGTGTGGCATCGCTTCACCGCGGCGGCCATGGGCTCGACCGCCGGCTTCGAGATCGGCATGCCGATCCTGTGGCAGCAGTCGGTGACCGGTCTGTCCGCCTACCTGGACGAACCCGTGACCAATTTCCACCTGACGGTCAATCTCGCGCCCTGGACCTACAGCGGGCCGCTTGCCGAGGCGCAGTACCTTCAGGGCAAGTACGCGAAGAGCGACAAGGGCTACAAGAAGCTGACCCTCGGCACGATCGGATTCAAGTCCATCGGCGGCTTCGAAGCGGCTACGGCGGCCGAGCTGGAATTCAGCTGGACCGGGTCGTCAGCGACCAACTTCACCGAACTGGTCGTACTGGTCACGCTCACGACCAAGTCCGGCGCCCAGCCCTACACCTTCACGCTCTGGGCGCCGTCCGCCACATTCGGCGCGGCCCACCAGGTCTTCCTGACGGCGATGCCAACGTTCCGGCCGCTGCCCGGCTGAGCGTGGTGCTCCGCTCAGCAGGACTCCCCCGGCTGAGCTGGCGCCTAGATCAACGGGATGCGGACCTAGCACCAGCCGTGTCGCCGAACGCCGGCTAGTACCAGCCGTCCGCTTCCTCGTGCGACCAGGCGCCGCACGGAGTCCCGTAGATGCTCTTGATATAGCCAAGGCCCCACTTGATCTGCGTCGCCGGATTTGTCTGCCAGTCAGAGCCGGCACTGGCCATCTTGGAGCCCGGCAGAGCCTGCGGTATCCCGTAGGCTCCGCTCGCGTTCTCCGCGTTGTATCGCCAGTTGCTCTCCTGGGTCCACAGGTCGTTCAAGCAGCCGAACTGATTCGTGCTGAAGCCAAACGAAGCCAGCATGTTGTAAGCGATGCCGCGGGCGCTCGACGGGTCCGGCGGCGGGCCGCTCGGCACTAGCGCGGAACTGCCGCCGCCGCTCCCAGCAGGTGCAGGCGGCGGAACTGTGCTGATCTTCGGCGCGCTCGTCACACTGAACGCCTGCGTGGCCGCGTCCTGGAGAATGACCTGCTGGCGTTCCGCCGCGAGCTTCAGACCCTGTCGACCGCTCGATACCTGGGCTACGGCGGCGCCTAGCGGGTCGGTCGAAGACCCAGGACGGCCTGCAACCACGAGAAGAGCAATCGCCACCACGACGACGGTCGCCGCTGCGGCGGTGACCATGAAGACTCCCACTCGCCTGCGCCTGGGGCGCTTGGCTGGAGGTCGCCTCCGGTGCTGTGACAATGCGGTCCTTCCGTCGGCCATGCGTGCTAGGCGGAACGCCGCGCACGCGGACCGCTGCGGTACAGGGCAGCGAGTCGCATGACAGCTGGGTCATCAGCTGGCGGTGCCCCCATGAAGAACGGAGCGGGCTTGCATTAGTCCCAGCGCTGTCGCCGGTTAACGTTGCCAGAACTAGACCCGCTGACAAAGCGTTTCCGCCGAAAAAGCTGTGCTGGAAACCCTTGATTGGTGTCACGCAGATCACAGTTTGGCAATACGTACCGTAACAATTACTCGGTGTAATGACGGGCGAGCTGTGATCACAGCTCGCCTGCCGCGCTGGCAGCGACACGTCGGCCAGTCGGCGTGTCGCCGGCGGCCGAGCGCGTTTTCAGGTGACATGTCGGTCGCCCTGAGGCCCACTGCTCACGTTCGCCTACCGCGCACGCCTCCGGTGCGGCTAGCTTGTCCTCAGTGTCAGCCATGCCACGGCGTCAGTGGCATCAACGGGCAGGGACGTGAAGCATGACCACCCCCCGGCATCGCGCCTGGGCGCTGGGCGGCTCAGACGCCGAATCTGTGCTGGCCGAGGCGCGCAAGGCGCTGTTCGTCATGGTCGCTTTCCTGGCCATTCTCTGGATAGTCCAGGTTGCCAACGCGCTTGACCACTATCAGCTCACGAACGACTACGGGATTCGGCCGCGCGACCTGAGCAGCCTGCCGGACATCCTGGCTGCGCCGTTCCTGCACGTCAGCTGGACGCACATCGAGAGCAACTCCGGTCCGCTCTTCATCTTCGGGTTCCTGGCCGCTTACCGCGGCGTTGTCCGGTTCCTCGGACTGACCGCGATGGTCATCGTCGTCAGCGGGCTTGCCGCCTGGTTCTTCGGCGACCCGAAAACGGTCGGCGTCGGCGCGAGCGGAGTGGTCTTCGGCTACCTGGGCTACATCCTGGTCCGCGGCTTTTTCGATCGCCACGGCATCGACATCCTGATCGGCGCCGTGATGGCGCTGTGTTTCGCCTACCAGTTCACGGTGCTGCTGCCGCACGCTGGCATCGGCTGGCAGGCCCACATCGGCGGACTGGTCGCGGGTGTGGTCGGCGGCTGGCTCTTCCGTGACCGCAGCGCACGCGGGCTAGCCAGGAAGCAAGCCAGGGCCGCCGCTGCCGCCCCGGCCACGACGGCTGTGGTGCCGGGAGCTGCCATCACCGCGCCCGCAACCCCCGTACGCGGCGGGCCCGCACCGAGCAAGCCCGCACCAGGCAAGCCTGCGGCCGACCCGCAGGCGGGCAGCAAAGGCCAGCTCTATCAGGGCGCGCGCGGAGATCTCCACCGGCAACTCGACGACTTGGGCTACTGAGGCAAGCGCCCGTGCCAGTCAGTAGCGTGCCGGTCAGTAGCGGGCCGGCAAGTACCGTGCCGCCGGGCGTGCCGATCGTCGACTCCCACCAGCACGTCTGGGACCCGTCAGCGCACGCGCAGCCGTGGCTCGACAGTGACGAGGCGCTGTCACCCCTCCGGCGCATCTTTTCGATCACCGAGCTCGCGCCGCAGGCGGCTGCCGCCGGCGTAGTCAGCACCGTCGTCATCCAGACCATTACCGAACCCGGCGAGACGCCCGAGCTGCTGGCCCTGGCGCGCAGCCATCCGCTGGTAGCCGCGGTCGTCGGGTGGGCCGATCTGACGGCGGCAGAGGTGGTGGCCGCGCTCGACGATCTTCGCTCGCTGCCGGGCGGGGAGTATCTGGCCGGCGTTCGCCATCCACTGCTGACCGAGCCTGACGGTGACTGGCTCGACAGACCGGACGTGCGGCGCGGCCTGACCGCGCTGGCTGCGGCCGGCCTGAGCTTCGATCTCGTCCTGCAGCCCAGCCAGCTGCCTGGCGCGGTCCGGGCGGCAGCCAGCCTGCCCGAGCTGACTTTCGTGCTCGATCACCTCGGCAACGTGGATGTCGAGACCGGGCCTGACCTGGATGAGTCGTGGGCGGCGCCGTTCCGCGATCTCGCCGCGCTGCCGAACACCGTCTGCAAGCTCTCTGGCATTCTGAGCGTGCCCGGCCGCCGGCCTAGCCCCGCCCAATTCCTGGCCGGCCCGAAGGCGCCGAGGCCAGCGGTCGACCACCTGCGGCCCTATGTCGACCTGGCCCTGGAGTCCTTCGGCCCGGAGCGGCTGATGTTCGGATCGGACTGGCCGGTCTGCACGCTCAGCGCCAGCTACGCGGCCGTGGTAGCCGCGGCGGCCGAGCTCACTCGCGACCTGAGCGGGCCGGAGCAGGCCGCCATCTGGGACGGCACGGCGCGCTCGGTCTATCGCATCGCAGCGGCCTGACTAATCCGCGCGGGCAGCCGGGCGGCGCGGCTGGCCTGCCCGTTCCAGGTCTTCCAGCCTGGTCAGGGACTCCCGCAGGTTCGCCTCGGACGTTAGCCGCGCCGCCTCAGCCGTTGACAGCCACCGCAGCGGCGCGTCTGGTGTCTCGGCCCGCATCGCCAGCGGCGATGCGGTGGCGAGCACGAACCGCAGGTCGGCGTGCTCGTGGGCCGGCTCCCCTCGGCCGGCCGGCACGGGCACGATCACCGCATGCAGCAGCGCACGATCCGGCCATGGAACGAGGTCGGCCAGGCCGGTCTCTTCGGCGCCCTCGCGGAGTGCCACGGCCAGCGAATCTTCCTCGCCTGGGTCGCCGTGCCCGCCCACTTGCAGCCACGCCTGCTGGCGCTCATGCCAGCGCAGCAACACGCGGCCGGTGCCGGGATGGACGATGAGTGCGGACGCCGTGAGGTGCAGCGGCGTCGCGCGTGACCACGGATCCGGCTCGGTCCGCAGGATCTGCAGGATCCGGCCGAGGTCGTGAGTTTCCTGCTCGGTCTGCGGCTGGTAGTCCGCGAGCAGGTCGGCCACCGGGCTCGCCATGGCGGCACCGTCCGTTCGTCGGAAGTTCGTCGTCAGGCGGGCTAAGCCTGACATGTCGGCCCGGCGGCCGCGCGGCGATCGCCCGCCGGGTGGCGAGGCGGGCAGCCCTACTTCAGCAGTTGCCGAGCCCTGTCTGGCGGTCATCATGGCGGTGACCGGCTCTGCCGTAGCTCACCGTCCTGCCGGGAGAGCTCCTGTCAATGGCAGGGACGGCGAGCCGACGGTTCATTCGCGTGTCTCCTTCTGAAGTCCGACGAGTCCAGTCTGGTACGCGAGCACGACAGCCTGGACACGATCCCTGAGCTGCAGCTTGGTGAGGATGCGCCCGACGTGCGTCTTGACGGTGGCTTCGCTGAGGGTGAGCCGGCCGGCCAACTCGGCGTTGCTGAGGCCATGGGCGAGCAGCCGCAGGACCTCGAGTTCACGGGGCGTGAGCGTAGCCAGGTCAGCGTGGACCGGCACGTTCACCGGGTCTGCGGGCGCAAACCGCTCCACCAGCCGGCGGGTGATAGATGGCGACAGCAGCGCATCCCCCGAGCGCACCAGCCGGACCGCGGACACCAGGTACTCCGGCGTCACGTGCTTGAGCAGGAATCCGCTGGCTCCCGCGGTCAGCGCCGCATACACGTACTGGTCCAGGTCGAACGTAGTCAGGATGATGACGCGGCACTCGCTCGTCGGCCTGGCCGCGAGGATACGCCGGGTCGCCTCGAGCCCGTCCATGTCCGGCATCCTGATGTCCATGAGCACGACGTCGGGCTTGTGCTTGAGCACGGCCCTCACGGCCTCGGCGCCGTCGGCGGCCTCCGCGACCACCGGGATGCCGGCCTCGGCCAGGATCATCCGGAATCCAGCGCGTACCAGGGCCTGATCGTCGGCGATCACCACCGTGGGCTGCCCGGGCACACCGGCCAGCGCCACCGGGCCGGGGACGCTCATGAGGATGCGGCGACCGCGACGTCAGGCAGCGTCGCTCTCACCCGCCAGCCCCCGGCCGGGCGCGGCCCGGCGTCGAATTCCCCGCCGTAGAGCGACAGCCGCTCGCGGAGGCCGAGCAGGCCACGCCCGCTCCCCGCGACACCGGCCGGGCTGCTGCTGGCTGAGCTCGCTGCCCGGCCTGGCCGTTGATCGCGCCCGCCATTGTCGCTGACGTCGACGACCACCGCATCCTCGCGATAGTCGAGTGTCACGACGGCTGCGGCCCGCCCGGCATGCTTCATGGCGTTGGTCAGGGCTTCCTGCACAACCCGGTAGGCCGTGAGGTCGAGGCCAGGCGGCAGCGTCCGCGGCTGCCCGGTGACGGTCAGCTCAACCGGCAGGCCGGCGGCGGCGACCCGGTCGACCAGCGATTGAAGAAGATCAAGACCGGGCTGGGGCTGCAAGGGTGCCTCCGGCTCACCGGCGTCGGTCTGCGCCTGCATGCCCTCGACCGGGGACAGCAGCCCAAGCAGGTGCTGCAGCTCAACAAGGGCCGTGCGGCCGCTCGCCTCCACGGCGAGCATCGCCGCCCTCGCATCGTCCGGTGACCCGGCGAGTACCCGCCGGGCCGCACCAGCCTGCACGACCATGACGCTGACACTGTGGGTGACGACATCGTGCAGCTCGCCGGCGATCCGCGAGCGCTCGGCAGCCAAGGCTCGCACAGTGGCGGCGCGGTGCTCGGCCTCGGCGCGCTGCAGCCGTTCCTGCGAGTCCCCAGCCTGGTGCCGCCAGCTATGCACCGCATTTCCGACCAGCACGACCGGGACGAGTATGAACAGCGCGGTGAACCTGCCTGGCTGCGGGATCGTAGTGTCGGAGTATATGGCCGTGACCATGACCCCGGCGACCAGCACGCTCAGCACCGCCGCGCCGCGGTAACGGCTGTGC
>DATHQE010000527.1:0-5233 GCA_035483035.1 Streptosporangiaceae bacterium
AAAGGCAGGAAAACTCACGTCAATCCGGACACTCGGCGGCCACCGCCGGTACCGGGAGACTGAGGTCCGCGCCCTTCTGGCGGGTATCCCGCAGCAGCGCTCGGAATGAGGCATGGCCGCGGTCCGGCGTTGCGGCGCCGGAAAGGCTGGCGCTCAGTGATGCGCCGTCAGCCAGCGGCCACTTGTCTTGCAGTTGGGGGGGTCGACCCCGGCGGCCAGCACACCGCATCGGGGGGCGCGTTTCGCGTTCGATGCGACGATGGGCATCGGTCAGTGAAAGTTGCCGGGGTCGATCCGGCCTCCTGGAACTAGCAGGAGACCGCGACGCTGTCGTTGAGGCAGCGGTCAGTTCAAGACCATTGATAAAACAGGGAACGGGCTCATTTTCTCCCCGAGCCCGCCGCCGGTGCGAGGCCGGCCAGGTGCGCCAGCCGCGGCGATCGATCCGCGAGCGCCAGTTCGATCTGCTGCAGTGCAGCTTCTCTCAGCGCAGTCCTTTTCTCTCAGCGCAGTCCCTTTCTCTCGGCGCAGTCTTTGCCAGCAGTCTCCGTCGCGCCGGGCGGGTACGTCCCGGCGTTTCCGGCTCTTCACAGCACGGTCCGGGCGTGCGGTGCGGCGGTAACGCAATGTAGTTGCATGACAACTTTTCGTAATCCCACCTGCTGAGGAACGGTCGCGGAGATACTGAGTGGAGCGTGCCGCCGTAGCCCGGCGCCCCGGCGGCAAGATTGGCGTCGTGCGTCACCGTGGTGCGTCCGGTGGAGCACACGCAGCGTCCCGGGGGGGACCGCCTGTGCAGGCGGAGGTGTGCGGCGCCTTGGAGGGGAGGTACGCACAATGCGTGATCCGGACTTGGTACACCGCGCGGAACGAGCTGCTTTCGCGCTGGAGCGGGCGTGGGATCGCTGGCGGACGATGCACGGCTTTGGCTCCGATCCATTGCCGCCTGTGTCGAGCTACGTGGGTTACTCGCTCGAGGAGCCGTGGGGCCAGCCCCGTGTGGTGTTCGGCGTCGACGCGGCGGAAGCCGAACTGCTCGCGAACCTGCTGGATGGGCATGACTGCGTCGGCCCGGTCCATGCTGAGCTAACGGCCAGCTCCGAGTGGCGGCGCGCGGCGGCCAACGGCATGGGAACGGCGCCGTGGCCGTCGGCGGACCAGCTCAGCATTCCGGCGCAGGCACCGCAGCCTGGGTCCGAAATGTTGCCGGCCGCCGGCCAGGCCGATGTGGACGCCGACTCCGCTCAGCCAGCGGGCATCCAGCTCGAGGTCCCAGAGTTCGAGCTCGAAGTCCACCACATGCATGCGAACGATGTTGCCGAGTCCGCAGCCAGCACGTCGCCGGCGCCTGACGTCCTCGAGCCAGGCAGCGTCGACGGTGCCGCGGCGAGTCCTGGCGCAGCGGCCGACAACGCGGCTGGTGGTGCCGCGGCGACCGACGGCGTGTCGGCAGACCGCGGCCAGTCACCGAGCGGCCAGTCAGCGAGCGGCAAGCCAGGCAGCGCCTCGTCTGGCAGCGCCTCGTCTGGCAGCGCCCAGCAAGCTAGAGGCAAGTCAGGCAACGGCCCCTCAGCCAGCGGCCCCTCAGGCAAGGGCCCTTCAGGCAAGGGCCCCTCAGGCAAGGGCCCCTCAGCCAGCGCCGCGTCAGGCAGCCCCTCGTCAGCCGAGGGCGCAGCAGGCAGCGGCAAGTCGGCCAGCGGCCCGTTAGACGAGGGCTCGTCAGGCGGCGGCCCGGCACGCAGCGGCGGCCGGCCTGACCCTGCTGCCACGACCGAGGCAACCGACATGACCGGGCTGCCCCAGTCCGCGGCATCGCGGCCTAAGCCGCGCAAGCCTCCCGCAGCGTCACCGGCGCGGACGGTGGTCAGCGGGCACTCTGGTGCCGCCGATGCACCGGCCTTCGGCCCGCAGGCAGCGCCGCCGCCTGGCCAGGGACAGCAGCCTGTCCAGGGACAGCAGCCTGGCCAGGGACAGCCGCCGGTGCCTCCGCAGCCGGGGATAGTGGCCTTCCGGCCGCGGCCCGAATCGCTCCGCACATCCCAGCAGGCTGAGCCGCCCGCGCCGACGGCCAGCAGCGACAATGTGCTGCCTACCGAGGCTCCCGGCCACCGAGGCCCGAGATACCAGGGCCACCCGCCGCAGTATCAGGATGGCCCGGATCCGACCCGAGCGCTGAAGGCGTACGCCGCCGCGCCGGTGGCCGACAGCGACGTCCCGGCCCCGGCCAGGCAGCCCGAGCGCGGCAAGTCGCGTCAGCTATCGAGGCTCGGCCGGACCCGTCGGCAAGGACCGGGTGCGCACGAAGCGTGGGGATCGGACGGCGACCAGACCGCCGCTGACCACGCCGTCTAGTACGGCACGCTCAGCACGCTGGCGCGGCAGGGCCCTAGTCATCCTCGGCCGCCTGGCCCCACCGGCTTGTCGGCACCATGCAGCACAATCTGGGTGTGCGCATTGCAGTCGTGCCGGGACCCGGCGGGAGCGGGCTCCTGTGCAGGCTGGGTGATAATGACGAGCCCGCCGGTGAGCCGGCGCTTGCAGCGGACCTGGCGGCTGCCGTCGCCGAGCACGAGCGGAGCGGCGCCGTCCGCTGGGTATGGCTGACGACCCAGTCGCGCTACCCGGATCTGCTCCGGGCGGGAGTCCGGGTCATGCGGTGTCATGACGTCGGGCTCACCGCAGCGCTGCTGGCCGCGCGCAACGGTGCCGGGGGCGGTGTGGCGCAGGTCCGAGGGGCTGGCCAGCCGCCCGCTGAGGCCTCGCTGGACGGCACGCCGCAAGCAGAGATGCGGCGTGCCGATGCACCTGCCCCCTCGGCTGCCGGGCCGCAAGCGCTCGCGAGCCGGCCGGCGGATGACGCGACCGTGGGCCAGCTTCCGTTCGATTCCGACGACTCGGCTCACCGTGATCCCGGCGAGGATCTGGCCACCCTGATTGCCGTGCACGCTGAGCAGCAGGCCCTGATCCGGGCCGACGCCGAACCAGCGAAGTTCGCCCTGCTGGCGGCCGCGGAGTCGGCCGGCGGGCTCGTGGCAGCGGAGATGACGGCGGCTGGCCTGCCATGGCGGGCGGACGTGCATGACCGGCTCCTCACGCAGGTGCTCGGCCCGCGGCCGCCGGCGACGGCCGGGCCGGCGCTACGGCCCGCGAGGCTCAGCGCCCTTGCGGTGCAGATCTCCACGGCGCTCGGCGCGGTCCGGCCAGTCAATCCTGACTCGCCCGCCCAGCTGCTCCGGGCCCTGGCCGCGGCCGGGATCCGGGTCGCGTCGACCAGGTCCGCCGTGCTCCGACCGATTGATCATCCGGTGATCCCGCTACTGCTCGAGTACAAGGAACTCGCGCGGCTCTACGCCGCAAATGGCTGGTCCTGGCTGGACACCTGGGTGTCGGATGGCCGGTTCCGGCCCGAGTACGTGGTCGGCGGCGTGGTGTCGGGCCGGTGGGCATCGCGTGGTGGCGGCGCGCTCCAGATTCCGAAGCTGCTGCGGCAGGCTGTCATCGCCGATCCCGGCTGGACGCTGGTTGTCGCCGACGCTGCGCAGCTCGAACCGCGCGTCCTCGCCGCGCTAGCGGGTGACCGGGCGTTTGCTCAGGCCGCCGGGGCCGGCGATCTGTACGACGCGGTCGCCGCTGCGATTGGCGGCGATCGCGCGACGGCGAAGGTCGCGCTGCTGTCGGCGATGTACGGCGGCACCGGCGGTGATCGCGGGCAGTCGCTGGCGCTGCTCCGGCGCCGGTTCCCGCAGGCGTCGGCTTTCGTTGAGAATGCGGCCAGAGCCGGCGAGGAAGGCCGGGTCGTCAGGTCCGTGCTCGGACGGACGTGCCCGCCGCCGTCCGCGGCCTGGCTGTCGGTGACCAGTGAGTCCGGTGACCCCGACCAGGAACGGGATCCGGGTGCCGGGGCGGCCGCGCGCGCGAGAGGTCGGTTCACCCGGAACTTCGTCGTCCAGGCGAGCGCCGCCGACTGGGCGCTCGTGCTGCTGGCGCTGCTCCGCTCGCGCCTCACCGCGCCCGCTCAGCTGGTCTTCTTCCAGCACGATGAGGTCGTCGTGCACTGCCCGGCGGGCCAGGCCGATGACGTCGTCGCCGCGATCAGTGGCGCAGCGGCGAGTGCTACCCGGCTGGTCTTCGGCGCGACGCAGGTGAGCTTTCCGATGACGACGGCCGTCGCGGCCGCCTATTCGGACGCCAAATAGCCATGCCGGGCGCGGCGTGGCGATGGCCCGTTGGCGGGCGGGGCAATCGGGGCGACCTCGGACGTGCAGTACATGCAGCGCCTCGCGGCGATGGGAATGGTGCTCGTGCACTCGGGGCACTGCCGGTCGATCGCGGCCTTGTTGCGGTTGGCAAGCGTCGTCAGCCTGGCCGCAGGCGCGACGATCAGCCAGTAGACGACCGCGGCAATCACGAGGAAGGAGACGGCCGCGTTGATGACGGCGCCATAGGTGAGCGTGGCGCCGTTCACGGAGAATGACAGGCTGTTGAAGTTGAGGTGATTACCGACGATGGCGGCGATCAGGGGCGTGATCATGTCCTTGACGAGCGCCTGGACGATGGCATTGAACGCGACGCCGATGACGACCGCGACCGCGAGGTCGATGATGTTGCCCCGCATCAGAAACTTCCTGAAACCGCTCATGTCTGATCTCCACGCCGCGTCAACCGGACAAGCTCCGCCAGTTCGCGACGCTATCAAGGCTGGCCCGGTCAAAGTACCCGACAGCGGAAAACCAGGCACAGACGGTGACGCGGCTCACGCCCACGAACAGCGAGGGCCAGGTAGTGAGCTGCACCGTCGTCTCGTGCGCCGGTCCTGTGATAGGCAGGCACCATGTCGGGCATGGCGTGCGTTGCGGGGCAGCACCGTGAGCCTTGATGTGGTCGTGCGCGGCATCACGATTCCGGCGGACGAGCTGACCTGGCGGTTCTCCCGCTCGCAGGGTCCGGGCGGGCAGTCGGTGAACACCACCGACAGCCAGGCCGAGCTCTCCTACGATCTGGCAAGCTCGGCCGCGCTGCCGCCCGTGTTGAAGCAGCGCGCGCTGGCTGCGCTGTCGGGCCGGCTCTCGGCTGGCGTCATCTCCGTCGCCGCCAGCGAGTACAAGTCACAGCTGCGCAACCGGGAGGCGGCCGCCGCGAGGCTCAGCGCGCTCCTGACCGAGGCGACTGCACCGCCACCGCCGCCACGGCGGCCGACCCGGCCGACCCGCGGCTCGGTCGAGCGGCGGCTGGC
>DATHQE010000528.1:0-10844 GCA_035483035.1 Streptosporangiaceae bacterium
GGCGAACGCGGTCAAGAACTACGACGACGACCAGCTCATCGCGCTGGTGGTGGGCATCGCCCTCATCAACCTCTACAACCGGCTCAACGTCATCGTCCAGCAGCCCGCCGGAGATTACGTGCCCGGCCAGTTCGGCTAACCAGCGCGGCCCCGGCCGGCCGCGACACAGCTCGATCAGATGGCGCCGAGCATGACAATGAGCTGGATGATCCGGTAGGCAGTCGGGTAATCCGGTGCTGCATACCGGAGGGTGCAGCCGCCGGTTCGCTCGATGCCGGGGATGAGCAGAGCCCGCTCGGTCATCCGCGGCTGCAGGACGTCTACTTCGGCGACGACCGGGCCGTCGAAGCGCAGCGGCTGGATGGCGGCGCGGTCGGCCAGTGCCATCGGCACTTCCCGCTCGATCCGTTCGCAGGCCTCCTCGGGGTGCAGCAGCGCCGCAGCGCTGAAGCCGAGGGCGCGCTTGACCACCACGGCGTGGATGCCCGGCACCACCGCGGCCGCTTCCGCGGCCACGGTGTCATCCCCGGATGCCAGCACTGCGGGCACGCCGCTGTGGGCGGCTAGCGCGGCGTTCAGGCCGATCTCGCCGAGTGACCGCCCCTGACACCGCACGTCGGCGACGACCCCGCCATGAATGGTGTGGGCGAGTACTGAGCCTGCCGTGCCGGCCTTGCCGTGGTATCCGATGAACAGGACGGCATCAGCGCCGCCCGCCAGTCCCGCCAGCATTCCGTCGGGCTTTGGCTTGCCCCGCAGCAGCTCGGCACGGCGGTCCAGCAACTCGGGCAGCAGATTCCGGAACCCGGCGTGGGCTTCCGTTACGAGCACCCGAGCATCCGGGTCAGCTGCGAAGACGCCGCGGACCGCGGCGCTTGCCTCAGCCGTTATCTGTCGCCGGTTGCGCTCGTACTCCCCCTGGCCTGGTCTGACATCCTCGCCGTCGACAACACCGGCGACGCCCTCCATGTCGACCGAGACCAGTACCCGCAACTCATCGCTCCCGTCACCGGCCGCAGGTGCGACCTAACGGGTCAGGCTAGTCCGGTCTGATCCGAGATGCGGAAGGAAAGATCGCCTTGCTCGTTCACTTGCGCGTCGAGCGCCTTGTCCTCGAGCGCTCCGGCCGCGGCGGGTTCGAGGAAGACGCGCGCTCCCCCCTCCTCCACCACCTGATCGCCGGCCGCCGGGCCTTCGGTCAGGGCCAGCTCGAACGAGGGTGCTGCACCCTGCTTCATGATGCGCAGGCCGGTGTCGACGGGTAGGTCCGGCTGCGACGTCAGACTGCGGATCGCAGAGACGGCGTTGTCGGTGATCGTGAGCATGCCAGCTCCTCCCTACAGGGTCGGGCAATGGGGCTGGCCGTACCCACTGCCAGATCGGCCGAACCTGCCCGGCCGATTTCTTGGCTTGCTATGCCAGGTTCAGAGGGATTACGGCCAGTATGAACCAGACCGATGACTCAGTGGCAGCGCCGTTACGAGGACGTCGTACACCGGCGAGCCCAGGCCGGGCTCCTGCGTCCGCGCGACCTTGCGCCAGCCCCAGGCGCGGAAGGCATGCTGCGCCGGGACGGCGGCTGGCAAAACGGTGAGCGTCGCCCGTTCTTCGGGCCTGCCGCCGAGGATGAGATCGTGCAGCGTCCGGGCGATGCCCTGCCGCCGCCACGACGCCCGCACCAGCAACTCAGTCAGCGCGAACGTCCGGCCTTCATGCTCGGCGGTGAGGTCAGCCGGCACCGGGGTGGTCAGGTCCCGCCACCAGGACGTCGACGGTCGGAGCGGCATCCCGCAGGCCCAGCCGATCAGGAAGCCGCCACGACGGGCCGCCACCAGGGCAAAGCCCGGCTGCCGGCGCTGGACCCGGAAGCTGCCCGCGAACTGAGCGCTGTCATCACTGCGCGCGTAGGGTGGGTCGGCGTAGACCTCGGCGTGCAGGGCCTGCAACTCCTGCTCATGCAGGCCGGCCCGGCTCCCGTCCAGCACCTCGAACGACATATCAGGCCCAGTCACCGTCGCCTCCTGCTTCTGCTCTTCCCGCTCCGGGAAGCCCACACTTCAATTGCTCCAAGCTGGGGACGATACGACCATGAGCACAGGCCAGGCCACCTCACCACGCGGGAAGAGCAAGCGGGCCTCAGGTCAGCCGCCTGGCCGCGGTAAGCAAGGCTCGGAAGTGAGCGGAACCTTGCCGAGCGAGAGCCTGCCAGCTGGCCGTTACCTGGACCGCGAGGAGAGCTGGCTCCGGTTCAACCAGCGAGTCCTGGAGCTGGCAGAGGACGAGAGCATCCCGCTGCTCGAGCGGACGCGGTTCCTGGCCATCTTCGCGAGCAACCTGGATGAGTTCTTCATGGTCCGGGTGGCGGGCCGGGTCCGGCGGATGGCAGCCGGGCTCCCGGTGGAGAGCGCCAGCGGCACGCCGCCCGAGCGGGTACTGGACAACGTCCTGACGACGGTCGGCGAGCTCACGGAGCGGCATGCGGCGTGTTTCAGCGACTCGGTGCGGCCGGCGCTCGCCGCCGAGGGCATCGAGATCCTGCGCTGGAAGCAGCTTGCGGCCGGGGAGCAAGAGACGCTCCACCAGCTGTTCCGGGACCGGATCTACCCGGTGCTCACGCCGCTGGTGGTAGATCCCGCTCATCCGTTTCCCTATATCTCGGGCCTGTCGCTTAGCCTGGCCGTGACGATCGCCGATCCGCGCACCGGCCGGACGATGTTCGCTCGGGTGAAGGTGCCGCCGCTGCTGCCGAGGTTCCTTGCCGTGGCGCAGTACCGGTTCGTGCCAATGGAAGATGTGATCGCCGCGCACCTCCAGGACCTATTCAAGGGCCTAGACGTGATTGAGCAGCACGTGTTCCGGGTGACCCGGGCCCGCGATCTGGAAATCGACGAGGACGTCACCGAAGACCTGCTGAAGTCGCTGGAGCGCGAGCTGACGCGCCGCCGCGTCGAGCCCGCGGTCCGGCTTGAGGTCGAGGAGCCCATGTCCAGCGACATGCTGGCGAATCTGGTGGCAGAGCTCGGCGTCGACGGCCGAGCCGTGTACCGGCTGCCCGGCCCGCTTGACCTGTCTGGGCTGACCGCCATCGCCGATCTCGACCTGCCGGAGCTGAAGTACCCGGCCTTCCTCCCGTCCGAAACGGCACTACCGCGCGACACCAGCATTTTCGCCGCGATCGCCGAGCAGGACGTCCTCGTGCACCTGCCCTACGACTCGTTCGCCGCCACCGTGCAGCGCCTGGTCGTGTCGGCGGCCGCAGATCCGCGGGTGCTGGCGATCAAGCAGACCCTGTACCGCACCAGCGGTGACTCCGAGATCGTCGACGCCCTGATCGACGCGGCCGAGGCAGGCAAGCAGGTCGTGGTCGTCGTCGAGCTGAAAGCCCGCTTCGACGAGCGCCCCAACATTGCCTGGGCACGCCGGCTAGAAGAGGCGGGCTGCCATGTCGTCTACGGCTTCGTCGGCATGAAGACCCATTGCAAGCTGGTGCTTGTCGTCCGGGAGGAGGCCGACGGCGAACTGCGCCGGTACTGTCACATCGGCACCGGCAACTACCACCCCAAGACCGCGCGGCTTTATGAGGACTTCGGCCTGCTAACCGCGGACCGGACGGTCGGCGAGGACGTCACCGACCTGTTCAACCATCTCACCGCCTACAGCCAGGAATCGGCGTACCGCCGGCTGCTGGTCGCGCCTGAGCATCTGCGTCCCGGCCTGGTCGCGCAGATCAACGAGCAGGCAGACCGGGCGCGCGGAGGCGACCCGGCCCGCATCCGGATGAAGTGCAACGCGATCACTGACGAAGCGATCATCGACTCGCTGTATCGCGCATCCCAGGCGGGCGTGCCGATCGATCTGTGGATTCGCGGGATCTGCTCGCTCCGGCCCGGGCTGCCCGGCGTGTCAGAGACGATCCGGGTGCGGAGCGTACTCGGCAGGTTCCTGGAGCACTCGCGCGTCTATGAGTTCGGCACCACCGAGGAGGGCACGCCGAGCGGCAACATCTGGCTGGGCAGCGCCGACCTCATGCACCGGAACCTGGACCGGCGAGTCGAGTCGCTGGTCCGGGTGACCGACCCGGCGCAGCGAGCCGAGCTGAGCGGCCTTATCGACCTGGCCATGGACGAGGGCACCGCATCGTGGTGGCTGGGCGCGGACGGCGCCTGGACCAGGCACCATCTCGATGCTTCCGGCGCCCCGCTGCGGGACCTGCAGCAGCAACTGATCCAGGTCCGCCAGCGGCGCACGGCCGATTCCTGACCTGCCTGGACTTCTCCGCCTGACCCAGACTCCGCCTCGATGTCCGAGGCGTCGGTTAGTGTGGCGGCATGCTGGAGTCGTTCCATCCGGCAGTGCGTGCCTGGTTTGAGCAGCGGTTCCCGGCCGGGCCGACGGTGCCGCAGGCCGAGGGCTGGGCGGAGATCGCCCAGGGGCGCCACACGCTGATCGCGGCACCGACCGGGTCGGGCAAGACGCTGGCGGCATTCCTGGTCTGCATCGACCGGATCTACCGCGCGCACGAGGCAGGCACGGAGGCAGGCACGGAGGCAGGCACGGAGTCGGGCGCTGGTCCGGCGGCCGGGCCGCAGGTCGTGTACGTCTCGCCGCTGAAGGCCCTGGCCGTCGACATCTGGCAGAACCTCGAGCGCCCCCTCGCGGAGATCGCCGGCGTGGCCGCCGACCTGGGGATGACCGCGCCGCACATCAGGGTCGCGGTCCGGACCGGCGACACGGCGGCGGCCGAGCGGACCGCCATGCTGAAGCGTCCGCCCGAGTTCCTGATCACCACGCCGGAGTCGCTGTACCTGCTGGTGACCGCAGAGCGCAGCCGGGCGATGCTGCGCGCGGTGACCACGGTGATCGTGGACGAGATTCATGCAGTCGCGGGCAACAAGCGCGGATCGCACCTGGCGCTGACCCTGGAGCGGCTGCAGCACGTGGCGGAGCAGCCGGTGCAGCGGATCGGCCTGTCGGCGACCCAGCGCCCGATCCAGGACGTGGCGCGGCTCCTGGTGGGGGCAGGCCTGGACCGCTCGCAGCCCGATGGCTCGCCGCTGTGCGCGATCGTCGACGCCGGGCACCAGCGGGAGCTTGATCTGGGCCTGGAACTGCCGGGCGACGAACTCGGCGCGGTCGCCACGACCGGGCAGATGGCCGAGATCACCGACCTGATCGCGGGCCATGTGCAGGAGCACCGGACCACGCTCGTGTTCGTCAACACCCGGCGGATGGCCGAGCTGCTCGCCCATCAGCTCGGCGAGCGGCTCGGCGACGGCCAGGTCGCTGCCCATCACGGGAGCCTGTCGAAGGACCGCAGGCAGCGGGTCGAGACCCGGCTGCGCGACGGTGACCTGCGCGCGCTGGTGGCGACCGCATCACTGGAACTCGGCATCGACATCGGCCCGGTAGAGCTGGTGTGCCAGATTGGCTCGCCGCGGAGCTTTGCCACCTTCCTCCAGCGTGTCGGACGTTCGAATCACACCAGGCACGGGGTACCGGCCGGACTGTTGTACCCGACAACGCGCGACGAGCTGGTGGAATGCGCGGCCCTGATGCGTGGCGCGCGGTCTGGCCGACTGGACCGGCTCAGGATTCCGGCGTGCCCGCTGGACATCCTGGCCCAGCAGATGGTGGCCGAATGCTCGGCCGCTGAGTGGGCGGCTGACGACCTGCTCGCGCTGGCCCGCGGTGCCGCCCCGTTCGCGGCGCTGTCCGCCGCGGACTTCGAGGATGCCACCGAGCTGGTGTCGGAAGGGATCCGGACTGGCCGTGGCCGCCGGGCGGCCTACCTGCACCGGGATCAGGTGAGCGGGCAGCTGCGCGGCCGGCGCGGCGCCCGGCTGGCGGCGCTCACCTCCGGCGGTGCGATCCCGGAGCTCGGCGATTACCGGGTGCTGGCAGAGCCGGACGACGCCCTGGTCGGCATGGTGAACGAGGACTGGGCGATCGAGAGCATGGCGGGCGATGTCTTCCTCCTCGGCACGACGTCGTGGCGGATCCGGCGGGTAGAGCCAGGCGTCGTCCGGGTAGTCGACGCGCACGGCGCGCCGCCATCGGTGCCGTTCTGGCTCGGTGAGGCGCCCGGCCGGACCGTGGAGCTATCCGAGGAGGTCTGCGCGATCCGCTCCGGGGTCGCCGAGCGGCTGGCCGGCGGAAGTGCCACCGCAGCGGCGACCTGGCTAGCCGCCGAGTGCGGCATCGGCGATGCCGCCGCGGAGATCATCGCGGCCTACCTGAGCGCCGGGCTCGCGCAGCTCGGCATCCTGCCCACGATGGACACGATCGTGCTGGAGCGGTTCTTCGACGACGCGGGCGGCATGCAGCTGGTCGGGCACGCGCCGTTCGGCGCCCGGCTGAACCGTGCACTCGGCCTGGCGCTGCGCAAGCGGTTCTGCGTCACATTTGACTTCGAGCTGCAGGCGGCTGCCAGCGACAACGCGATCCTGCTGTCACTCGGACCGCAGCACAGCTTCCCGCTCGACCGGGTCCCCAAGTTCCTGGCGTCGGGCACCGTCGAGGAGGTGGTTCGGCAGGCGGTGCTGACATCCCCGATGTTCGCGGCCCGGTGGCGCTGGAACCTGAATACCTCGCTGGCCGTGCTGCGCATGCGCGGCGGCCGGAAGAACCCGCCGGCCATCCAGCGGATGGAATCAGACGACCTGATGGCAGCGGTCTTCCCGACCCTGGCCGCCTGCCAGGAGAATGTCGCGCCGGGCCCGCTGGAGATCCCCGATCATCTGCTGGTCCGGCAGACCCTGCAGGACTGCCTGCGCGAGGCCATGGACATCGACGGTCTCAAAGAACTCCTCGCCGGGATCGAGTCCGGACGCGTCCAGGTCATCGTCCGCGACACCACCGAGCCGTCCGTACTGGCGCACGAGATCCTGAACGGGCGACCGTTCACTTTTCTGGATGACGCACCGCTGGAAGAACGCCGCAGCCGGGCGGTGCCGCTGCGCCGCGGCCTGCCGGTCGAGCCGCACGAGCTGGACACGCTGGATCCGGCCGCGATCGAGCGCGTCGCCGACCAGGTCCGGCCCGACCCGCGTGACGAGCATGAGCTGCACGACCTGCTGATGAACCTGGTGGCGATGCGCCCGGCCGAAGCGTTCCAGCGGTGGTTCGACGAGCTCGTGGCGGGCCGTCGGGCGGTGCGGATACACACACCGACCGGCGTGCTCTGGTCAGCGGTGGAACGGCTGCCAGCGATCCGCGCGCTGTTCCCCGACAGCCACCCCGTTCCCAGCCATCCCTGCCCGGTGCCCGCGGAGCCGCCGGATGAGGAAACCGCTGCAGCGGATCTCCTTCGTGGTCACCTGGAGAGTCGCGGGCCGGCCAGCGTGGCAGCTATCGCGGCCGACTCCGGGCTGAGCGGGTCGCTGATCACGCGTGCACTCGCGCAGCTTGAGGCGGAAGGCTTCGCGATTCGCGGTCACTTCACCAGCCCTGACGCGGCAGAGGAGTTCTGCTCCCGGCGGCTGCTGTCGCGCATCCACGCCTACACCCGGCAGCGTCGGCGGCGTGAGGTTGAGCCGGTCACTGCGCGGGACTTCATGCGGTTCCTGCTGCGCTGGCAGCACGTCGTCGCGGGCACCAGGCGAGAGGGCCGGTTCGGCGTCCTCGCCGTCATCGAGCAGCTGCAGGGCTTCGAGATCGCGACCGGTGCCTGGGAGAGGTCGGTGCTCGAGGCGCGGGTCGAGGGCTATCGGCGGGAGTGGCTCGACGAGCTGTGCATATCCGGCCAGGCCTGCTGGGGGCGTCTGTCCGTCCGCGACACGGAGCCCGACCTCGCGCCACGGCGCAACGGCCTTACTCCGTCGCGCGCCACGCCAATCACGCTGGCCATCCGCGACGACCTGCCGTGGCTGCTGCGCGCGGCCCGCGGCGAGCTCGCCCCAGCCGAGCCTGCCACCGGCCGGACCCGCGACGTGCTGGACGCGCTTCGCCAGCACGGGGCGTTGTTCCGGCCCGACCTCGCGACGCTGACCGGCCGCCTGCCCTACGAGGTCGACGAGGCGCTGTGGGACGGCGTGGCCCGCGGGCTTATCACCGCCGACGGGTTCCGTGCCGTTCGGTCCCTGCTGCGGCGCGGCAGCGCGGAGCGGTACGCGCCAACCCGCGGGCTGCGGCGCGGCGTCCGCAGCGCCGCGGGCGCCTCCGGGCGCTGGTCGCTGCTGCCGGCGCCCGACATCAGCGCCGACCGCGACGAGCTCGCCGAGGCCGTCGCCGAGCAGCTCGCCGCCCGCTGGGGCGTGGTATTCCGGGACATCGCCGCCCGGGAGAGCCTCGCGGTCCCGTGGCGTGATCTGCTCTGGGCGTTCCGGCGCATGGAAGCGAGGGGAACCATCCGCGGCGGGCGGTTCGTCAGCGGCTTCAGCGGTGAGCAGTACGCTCACCCGGACGCGATCGACGTGCTCAAGTCAGTACGCAAACAGCCGCACACCGGCGAAACCGTGCGGATCTCCGCCGCCGACCCGCTGAACCTCACTGGCGTCGTCCTGGCAGGCCCGCGCGTCCCCGCCATCGCCGCGCACACGGTCACCTACGTCGACGGTGTCGTCGCCGACCAGGTCAGCGCCTGACGAAGAAGCTTCTGATGTTGGCCAGGAGCAGGACGACGGCGGCGAAGATGAGCACGACGGCGACGGCAATACGCCAGTTCCCGATGACTGCCTCGGCGACCAGGAACGCTGCCAGAGCTACGGCGGCAGCAGCGATCAGTCCGGCGACAAACTGCCAGAGATGCCGTTGGGCGAAGGCTTCGATGCACAGCATCGCCACGGCCAGGCCGCCGAAGGCCGGCAGCAGCGGACCGAAATGACCGAGGATGACGACGGCCGCGCCGGCCAGCAGGACGGACGCCGAGATGCCGGACCATACCCCGAGCACCCGGCTGCGCGTGTGCACCGGGTCGACGTTCGGCAGGGCCCGGTGGCGCAAGTGCGCATGGGGGTCGCCGCGGGGTAGGCCGCTGACGGACGCGACCGCCAGCGCGTCCCGTTCCGCACGGAGTGCCTGGCGGCGAGCGCGGGTCTGCTCGACCGACGCCTCGAGCCCGGCCAGATCCCCGCCGCGGCCCAGCGCGCGGCTGCCGACCCTGGCGCGGCGCAGTTCGTCGCCGCGCGCATCGAGCTCCGCCGCGGCGGCGATCAGCTGGCCGTCAAGCTCGATCATCCGGTCGTTCATCGCCTGCTGTTCAGCCGCCAGCGATGGTGTCTCCTTATCCAGGCCTGCCCATCCGACTGGATCCGACCAGGCCAGGCGCACCGAACCGTCGCGCTCGTAGCGAGGGCCAGCTGGTGCCCGTTCGCCGCCGAACGGGTCGCCGGTGTCCAGACCCCACAGACCCCGGTAGTCGCGCACCCATGGGGTCGCGTCATCGGCGACGACTGCACACCACCGCAGTTGCTCGCCGGGCCCAACGCCGGGGCCATCGCCCCGCCGGTAGTCGATGAACGGAATGCCGAACCCGCGGCCGGCCCGCGCGCGGGTCCACGGCAGCAGGAGCCGGCTGACGCGGCGAAATGCGGCGGCCACTCGCCTGAGCGCTGGCGGCTCGACCGTGACCAGGTAATCCCCGGCCAGGTAAGCGCCCGAGTGGGAGCCAGCACCCACGAACACCACGGGATGGGTGTCCTCCCACTGCAGATCAGGGTCGTCGGACCGGCGGCGCAAGTCGTCACCGACCTCGTCATGCGAGGAGAAGGCAATCCATGCTGGCCGGGCTGTGGGATTCGGCGGGTCGGGCAGGTCAGGCGGATCGCTGAGGAACAGCGTGACCTGTTCCCAGTCGGCCTCGTGGTCGTTGACCCCGCCGAAGGTCGATCGCCAGTCGTTCATCGCGTAGAAAAACCAGTACTGCAGCACGACGAAGCCCCGATCACGGACGACCCGGCCGTAATACGGGCAGCTGCCCGGGTCTGCGGCCGCGCGGTAGCTCTGCTCGGCCGCCGCCGTGGTGCCGCCCGGCACCCGTCCGCGCAGCAGCAGCGACAGCCTGAGCACGGCGTCAATCAGCCGGCTCAGCAAGCCGACGGCCGCGAACCGGCTGGTACCGGCCGCCAGCCGCGGGCGGTTGGCATCGCGCCGCCAGCCGCGAAGCTCCTTACGGCTCAGCGAGCGTTCCGCAAACCGAAGCCAGAGCCCCTGACTAGCCAGCGGGCCAATCTCGGCCAGGCGCGCCGCGGTGAGCTCCCCTGGCGCGCATACCCGCTCCGGCTCTGCCCGGCGGCCCGTGCGGCTGTCGGCTGCCGGGCGCCACATGCTAGCTCGCTCGATGTAGCGCTCGACCGGCATCGGCAGGAACAGCTCGCCACGGGTGAATCGCAGGACTGGCTCGTAGCGCTGCAGCAGCTGCAGGTCCTCGGCCGCAGAGCTCTCCGCCGGACGACCAGCCCCGCGATAGGCAATCACAGGGCTCCCCTTCCCCGCCGGTCAGGCCGTCACCCACCTCGCGCCGAAGGCTGCGGCGAGGAACCCTGGAGAATCCGCCCGGCGAGTGGTCAGCGAATCGCAAGGTTGCCCGTCCACAGTGGGGCCATGATGACGTCTCCTGGGCCTGGAGAGGTGACGGCCGACTCGCGCGAGGCACGGCTCCTGGTAGTAGACGACGAGCCGACGATCTTGGAATTGCTCTCCGGATCGCTGCGGTTCGCTGGTTTCGACGTCGTGACGGCAGCGTCCGGCGCGGACGCGCTGCGCGCCGCGGCCGCCACCCGGCCTGACCTGATCCTGCTCGACGTGATGATGCCGGATGGCGACGGCTTCGAGGTCGTCCGCCAGATGCGCGCCTGCGGTCCGCATTGCCCGGTGATCTTCCTGACGGCGCGCACGGCGGTGGGCGA
>DATHQE010000529.1:0-5019 GCA_035483035.1 Streptosporangiaceae bacterium
CGCGCTGTGCATAACGACGGAGGGCGGGCCAGTGCTTGTGGACGGCCGCGACCGCGTGCCCCGCGACAGTGGGAGAATCTCGCGTCACCGCGACGAGTCAGCACCTGGATGCCGCGGGCAGGTTACTGTGGCGGCTCGCCGGCAGCGATCCGCAGCTCAGCCCGGAATCGGTCTAGCTCGGCCAGCTCTAGCTCAGCAGGCGCCAGTACCATGTCGCGGGCTACGCCGGTCAGCCGCTCGTCAATGTCACGCCGCAGCAGGTCCGTCTCGCGGTTGGCGGCGGCGCTGACGGCTCTGGTACAGATCCTCGCGGTCAGCCAGCCGCCGACGAGACCGAAGACGACGAGGCCCGCAGCCCATAGCAGGTACCAGGTGGTGGTGAACAGCCTCGGCATACCGGATGAGCCAACGCCAGCTACCCCGAGGATGAGCAGGGCGACGGACCAGGCGAGTCCGACGAGCACGCAGCCAAGGAGCAAGCCCTGCACGACGCCGATGGTGCGCCACCAGCGGTCGACTGCGGCGTCGGCGGGCAGCGCCGCGCCAATCTCGGCACTCACCGCAGCCGGAATGTCCGCCGCCCGCGACCTGACGGCGGTCCGCACGGTACGCGACCAAGGCTTGGGCAACGCGGGCACTCGCTCGTCCGCGACCTGGGTGAGCGCGTTATCGATCTCAGCCTGCTGCATGCCGGACGGGCCGGCCGTGACGCCACGGAGCTCGGCCCAGATCTTCCCAAGCCTGATCTTCCTGATCGGATCGCGGCTGGTCAGGCGCTCGACTAGCCAGCTCACCGGCCAGCCGACGTAGTCCAGTGCGCGCAGCTCACGGGCGCTGCGCAGCGCGTCACCGATGCCACTCACTCCAGCGGCGGCCGCGAACGCAGTCGCCAGCTGCCGCGCTGTGCCAGCGGGCAGAGTGTCGCCTGGGCTGTCACCATCAGCCTCTTCGACTGCCCCGTACGGCTCGAACCGGGACACCAGCTTGTCCACATCGGCGGCGATGCGCGCAACCGCAGCCTTTCTGGCGGACACGGTGCTGACCAGAAGCTTGCGCAGCTCCTCGATGCCATCGCCGGTCTTGGCCGAGGTGACGAGGATCTGCGCATCGTGCAGGCCTTCTGAATCGAGCAGCCGGCGCAGGTCTTGCACGCAGTCCTCGATCTGGCCTGCGCTGAGCAAGTCAGCCTGATTGAGCACGACGGCGATGACCTCGGAATGCCCGGCGAGCGGCACGAGGAAGCGCCGGTGTACCGCGGCGTCGGCGTACTTCTGCGGATCGAGTACCCAGATCATGAGGTCTGAGAGGCCGACGAGATTGTCGACGAGGTCAGTGGCGTGACCGAGCACGGAATCGTGGTCCGGCAGGTCAAGCAGAACGAGGCCAGCCAGGGACTGCTCACCGCGGCCGAGCGCGCTCGACCTTGCGTAGCGATACCTCCGCGGCACGCCTAGCCACTCCATCAGCGGACCTGAGCCCGCGACGCCCCAGACGCAGGCGTGGGCGTCTCTGGTCACCGGCCTCGTCACGCCCACAGTGGAGAAATCCGCGCCGGCAAGCTGATTGAACAGCGAGGACTTCCCGCTCCCGGTACCGCCGGCCAGCGACACCACCGTGTGATTCGAGGACAGCATGAGCCGCTGTCCGGCCCGGTCCAGCAGGTCGCTCGCCTCGGACAGCAGCTCCTCGCTGAATTCGTCCTGGCCTCGCCGCGCCCATCCGATACCCACAAGTCGCGACAGCGCGCTTAGGCGGGCGGACATCCCGGCGCGGTCGGCGGCGTCCGGAACCTGAGCGGTCAACGTGGTTGTCATCGGGCTGCCTCGAGGGCGTATCCGGCCTGAAGCAGCTCGGCAGCCGTGCTGTCCTTCGGTATCCCGGCCGCGTCGATGATCGCAAAGTACCGAAGCGTCTCCGCTTCGAGCAGGCTGCTCACGCGATCGTGCAGATCTTGTCGCGCTCGCACGCCCATGTCGCGGAGCAGGCCGGCGCCAAACAGCGACGCGAGCAGGCGCTCCGGTACCGCCGTCTCGCCATTCTCGGCATCGGCTGCCGGGTAGCCGAGGACGCCGACGCTGAGTGCGACAGCCAGCGATTCCTCGTCGAACGAGACCAGGCGCGCGATCGAGCGCTTCGTAACGTTCTCCTGCTTCACCAGCTGCACGACATATTCCAGCCAGCTGGCGACCAGGCGCTCGGCCAGCGGCGCCAGCCCGGCTGTGGACCTGGCAAGAGCGGCCGAGTCCTGCCTGCTTCCGCCGACCGCTGTGCCGCTCACAACGCCGAGGTCGGCCAGCGCCGTCGCCACGAAGTCGGCCTCGTTCCCTGTACTGCGCTTGCTCGTCGCGTCGATATCAGCAAGCAGCCTGGCCCCGGCGGGATGCTCCCGCCACTGCGTGACAACCTGCTCGGCGGCGCGGTCGGCGGCGGCCGCGATCAGCGCCTCGACGCTGGTCCGGACTGCCAGCTTCAGCGCGTTGGCTCGCGCGGGCATGCGCTGCCCTTTTTTCTTGCCGCTGCCCCGGCCACGTCGCACCTGAAGGGTCCGCAGCAGATCCCCGGTACCGGCAAAGTCCTGCCACCGGGCCTGAACTTCACCGCGTACCAGCGATCCGTCCCTGGTCGCCTCGCTGAAGTCAGCGAGGCTCCCGGCGTAGGCGGCGTCCACGGCGTCGCGCAGGCCTCGCCTGCATTCAACCTGCTCGGCCACCTGATCAGCGAGCGCCGGCACCCGGGTGCGGAAGGTATCGAGCACGCCGGACATGGTCTGGGTCAGTACTGCCACCCGGCGGTCCTCGCGCCGCGCGGTGTCGGCGAGCCAGTCCCGGATCGGCGCGGCGACCTCGGTCGGCAGCTGCGAGTCGGCGATGATGGTCTCCGGGATGATGAAGCGACGAACATCGCGCAGACCGTTGGCCTCCAGCATGGCGTCGAAATGATCAGCCAGCTCGGCCGATGCGGATGGCGGGACGCGGGATAGCGCCAGCGCCAGCGCGGCGCCGCGGTCGCGAGCAACCTGGAGCATCTCCCAGACCGCGGCGTCGGCGTACCGGCGGGCGGTGGTGACGAAAAGCCACAGGTCCGAAGCGTCGAGGAACTGGTGGGCGAAGTCGCGGTGTGCCTGGACGACAGAATCGATGTCGGGGGTGTCCAGCAGCGCGAGTCCCTTGGGCATCCCCTCGCTGGCCGCCAGTACGAGCAATCCATCTCGACCAGGCATCGCCAGACCCTGCTGCCGCACACGCGGGAGGGTCGGCAGGAAAACGTTCTCGGCAAACCATCGCATGTCGTCCGGATGGCAGGCAAGAACCGGGCTGTTCGTCGTAGGCCGCCGGATGCCGGTGGCGCTGACCTGCTTGCCGACCAGGCTATTCATCAGCGTGGACTTGCCTGCTCCCGTCGACCCGACTAGGGCCACGAGGATTGGCGCGCCGGATTGGCGGAGCCGGGGCAGCAGGTAGTCATCGATCTGGCTCAGCAGCTTGACTCGCTCGGCCCGTGCCTCGGCAACGCCCGGTGCATCAAACAGCAGCGGCACCGTCACGATCGGGTGCCGCAGACCGAGGAGAGCGGCCTCCAGCTTCCGGGCATCCACCCGGGCGAACGGCTCATCCCGGTCGTCCTGATCGGCGGCCCGTGCGGTTCGGGCCGCTCCTGGCGGCGAGGGCGGATGCGCCTGGCTGGCAGGCTCGGCACGAGCGGCCCAGATGCCGCCGGAACCGGCGCCCGACGTCGGAGCTCGGGCCGGCTGGGGCTTACTCGGTACTGGCTCGGCCGGTCCAGGCGAGGCTGTCCTTGGCCTGCCTGACGCTGTGGCGCGGGTCGGCGCCGCTACCGGGGCGGGCGTCGCGGCTCGGGCTGGTGGCGGCTGCGCGGCGGCCTGCGGCTGGGTAGCACTGTGCCGTCCCCTTGGCCGGCTCCCCGGCGACCCGGCGTCGGGCTGACCCTCGTCCGACGTGCCTCCAGACCGGCGGCGCACGCCCGGCTGGCGCGTACCGGGCGCCATGCCGCCGGACTCGACAGCACCGGACCCGACAGCACCGGACCCGACAGCACCGGACTCAGCGGCATCGGACCCATCGGCACCGGAATCAGCGGCGCCGGAGCGGGCTGACTCGGGCCCTGGCCAGCCAGTCCCGCCATGTTTCACGGACGTGACCACCAAGCCGGGAGCACTCTCGGAAGCCTCGTTCGGGGCCAGGGAACTGCCGGGCAGGGCGTTACCGGCGCTGGTCCGGTCGGTGCCGGCGTAACCCTCATCCGGGTTAGCCGACAGCCGACGGACACGCTTCCATAGCGCCGGCCCACTAGCGTCCTGTCCCTCGGTCATACTCGCGGGTCTCCCACCCCAGCCGAATTACTCATCGTCGGACGGCCCTGCTCCGCTTCATCGCCCGGGCGTGGCATAGCCACGTGACATAGCTGCTGGTCGCCTGCGAGACGGCCACAAATGGACGCTCAGCATGCCGTCCGTCCCTTCACTGCATGAGGCCGAACAGGGTCAGACCTCATCACCACGACTCTCAAACGTAAAGTCCGCCATTGTCCAGCCCCCGGGCGACAGTATCCGGCCTTGAGGTAATTGTGCGCTGCTAGGGCAGATTACCGGCAGCAAAGCTGCAACATGTACTGCCGTGATCACCAGAAGGCGTCAGTGGTCCGCCACGTCGCCACCGGAACCGCCCGCGCCGCGAGAGATCTGGTCATCATAATAGCCGCTAATCCGCGTATTTCGATCACGTATTCGAGACGACCGACTGGCTACTTCTCCGTGACCCCGGCCGAGTCGAAGGTGGCAACTTCCCGTAGCGCCCTGACTGCGCTTTGCACAATCGGGAGTGCCAGCAGCGCCCCCGTGCCCTCTCCAAGCCGCAAGTCCAGGTCGACCAGCGGGCGGAGGCCCAGGTGCGCCATCGCGATGGTGTGGCCTGGCTCAGCAGACCGATGCCCGGCGATGAGGCAGCACGCCGCGCCCGGCGCCAGCGCGCAGGCCGCGAGCGCCGCGCTGCCAGCGATCAC
>DATHQE010000530.1:0-7555 GCA_035483035.1 Streptosporangiaceae bacterium
GCTCGGCAGGGACGAGGCGCAGCCGGAGCCGGGTCAAGACGGCGAGCGTGCCCTCGGAGCCCGCGAGCAAGTGACTGATGTCGTATCCGGTGTTGTCCTTCGCCAGCCCGTCGAGCCGCGAGATGATCCGGCCGTCGACCAGTGCAGCCTCGACCCCGGCGACCTGGTCGCGCATGCTCCCGTGGCGCAGCACCCGGATGCCGCCCGCGTTGGTGGCCACCATGCCACCGACCGTCGCCGAGTCCCGCGCGGCGAGATCGACGCCGAAGTCCAGCCCGGCCGCCCGTGCGTGCCCCGTCAGCCTTGCTAGCGTCACCCCAGCTCCCGCGGTGACCTGCCGGGTGATCTGAGAAACGTCCGTCAGCTCGGTCATCCGAGTCGTGAGCAGGACCACCGGCGCGTTCTCGGCCGGGCCCGGCGGCGGAACGCTCCCGCCTACCAGGCCCGTCCTGCCACCCTGGACGACGACCGCGACTCCCGCGTGCGCGCAGGCCGCGAGTACCTGGGCAACTTGAGCCGTATCGGCCGGACGCACCACCGCGCGGGACGGGCCAGTGAAACGGCCGGTCCAGTCGGTCTCGTAGGAGGCACGCAGGTCAGGGTCGAGAAGGACGTGCTCGGACCCGACAGCCGTCCGCAGCGCCGCCGCCAGCGTCAAGACAGAACCCGCAGCCGTACGGTCGGGCTCATTTCCCTGAGCCGCCCGACGACCGCCTCCGGATAGTCGATGCCGATATCGGTCAGCGCGTAGCCGAGGTCGCCGCGTGTGCCGAGCAGCTGAGCCTCGACATTGACATCGTGCGCGGCCAGCACGGAGTTGATCTCGGCCATCACACCGGGCACGTTCCGGTGGATATGCGCGAGCCGGTGCGTGCCGGTGGCGGGCGGCAATGCGACCTGCGGCAGGTTCACCGACAGCGACGTGGTTCCCTCGGCGACGAAGTCGGCCAGCTTAGTACCGACAAAAGCGCCGATATCAGCCTGTGCCTCCTCGGTCGACCCGCCGATATGCGGGGTGAGGATCACGTTCGGCAGCCCGCGCAGGACCGACTGGAACTCCTCGCCAGCCGCCCGGGGCTCGTCGCGGAAGACGTCGACGGCCGCGCCGGCGAGATGCCCGGACAGCAGATGTCGACGTAGCGCGTCGTGATCGATGACAAAGCCGCGGCACAGGTTCAGGAACAGGGCGCCGGGCCGCATCCGGCTGAACTCCTTCTCGCCGAAGAACGAACTGTTCGACGGGCGGCCATCCACGTGCAGGCTCACGACGTCAGAGACCTCGAGGAGTTCTTCGAGGCTCACGCAGCGACGCGCGTTCCCGAGGGCCAGCTTGTCTGCGGTGTCGTAGAAGACCACCCGCAGTCCGAGCGCCTCGCTGACGACCGACAGCTGCGCCCCGATGTTGCCGTACCCCACGATGCCCAGGGTGCGGCCGCGGACCTCGTGTGCGCCGCTGGCCGATTTGTCCCAGACGCCCGCATGCATGCCCCGGTCCTTCTCGGTGAGCCGACGGGTCAGCCCGATGATCTCGGCCAGCGTCAGCTCGACGACGCTGCGCGTATTCGAGTACGGCGCATTGAAGACGGCGATGCCGAGCGCCGAGGCCGCGGCCAGGTCGATCTGATCGGTGCCGATGCAGAACGCTCCGACCGCGAGCAGGTCCGGCGCCGCGGCGAGCACGTCAGCGCTGAGCTGGGTTTTAGACCGGATGCCGAGCAGGCGGACGCCTGGCAGCGCGGCGGCCAGCTCGGCCTCGCCGAGAGCGGAGCGCCGCTCGGTGACCTCCAGGCCGGCGTCATCGAGCAGCCGGACAGCCTCGTGGTGGATGTTCTCCAGGAGCAAAGCCTTCACCGGCCCAGGCTAACGGACGCCGCGTCCGCCTAAGCCTGGCGGTGGCCGCCGCCGGCGGTCAGGTCGCGACCTGCCTGGACCCGGCCGATTCGGGCATGGCCGGCCCTGTCGGCTGCGCCAGTACTTCGCCGGCCTCCTTGCCTTCGGCCGGCGCGGAGGTGGTCGATGACCACTTCTTCAGCTCGACCTGCGGGATGAGCCAGGTGGCGAGGAAGGCAAGCGCAGCGATGGGAACGGCCACGATGAAGACCGTCTGGATCGATTCGGCGTAACCGGCGACGAAGCCAGCGTGGACAGCCGCAGGCAGGTGCGACAGCAGCGCCGGGGTCGCGTCCGCACTGGAGAATCCGGCGGGCAGGTGCACGCCGTGCAGGTGCTTGGTCAGGTTCCCGACCAGGACGTTAGAGAAGATAGCGCCGAAGATCGCGGTGCCGAAGGATCCGCCGATCGACCGGAAGAAGGTCGCTCCCGACGTGGCGACGCCGAGCTCGGAGTGGGGTACCGCGTTCTGCACGATGATCACGAGCACCTGCATGACGCCGCCGATCCCCATGCCGAGCACGAGCATGTACAGCGAGTCCTGCAGCGACGAGGTGCCGACCCCCATCAGCGACAGCAAGTACAGGCCGAGCGTAGTGAACCCGGCGCCGGCGATCGGCCAGAACCTGTACCTGCCGGTCCTGCTGATGACCTGCCCGGATCCGATCGAGACCACCAGCAGCCCGGCCATGAGCGGCAGCAGCTGGACGCCGGACAGCGTCGGCGACACGCCGCGCACGACCTGAAAGAACGCGGGCAGGTAGGTGATGGCGCCGAACATCGCGAAGCCGACAATGAAGCCGACGATGCTCGTCACCGAGAACGCGCGCAGCCGGAACAGATGCAGCGGCAGCACTGGCTCCTTGGCCCTGCGCTCGACGAGCACGAACACGCCGACCAGGACGACCCCGCAGGCACCGAGGATCCAGATCGGCGCTGACCCCCACGCATATGTCGTGCCGCCCAGGCTGGTCAGCAGGATGAACGACGTCGCGGCCAGCGCCAGCACGATGGTGCCGATGTAGTCGATGACGTGGTGCACCCGGCGGAGCTTGCCCGGCACCTGGCTGGCGACGACGAGGAGCGCGATGACGCCGATCGGGACGTTGATGTAGAAGATCCACCGCCAGGTCAGGTTGTCCACGAAAACGCCGCCAAGCAGGGGGCCGACGATGCTGGACACGCCGAAGACCGCGCCGAACAGCCCCACGTACCGGCCGCGCTCGCGCGGCGAGACGATGTCGCCGACGATCGCCTGGGCGCCAACCATCAGGCCGCCGCTGCCCAGTCCCTGAATCGCGCGGAACGCGATGAGCTCAACCATGGAGTGACTGAGGCCGGACAGGACCGAGCCCACCAGGAAGATCACAATCGCTGCCTGGAAAAAGATCTTGCGTCCGTACTGGTCGCCGAGCTTGCCCCACAGCGGCGTCGACACGGTGGTGGCCAGCAGGTACGCGGTGATGACCCAGGCGATATGCGAGCCGCCCTTGAGGTCGCCGACGATGGTCGGGAGCGCGGTCGACACGATCGTCTGGTCGAGCGCAGCCAGGAGCATGCCGAGCATGAGCGCGCCGATGATCAGCAGGATCGAGCGGTGACTGAGCCCTGGCAGGGGGCCGTTCCCGTCGCCGGATCCGTCCTGGCTCCCGCCTATCGCGGCCCTGGCGGCGGCGTCCGCCTGCGGCGAGCTTCCCCCTGCCGAGGGGCTGGACACGCTCATGTGCTGTGGTCCTTTCTGTCATGCGCGGAGACGGCCTGCCGGGAGGCCGGCTCGTGTTCGGGGCTCCGCAACGCGCAGTCCTCGGGAAACCCGTCGGCCATCGCCTGGTAGGCGGCGCTGACGAGACGGTCCAGCGGCACGGCGCCGCCGGAGGCGGCCCAGAACGACATGGTCGCCCTGAGCACGCCGGTGGCCGCGCTCGCCAGCAGCGTCGGATAAGCATCGCGACCCGGATCGGCGCCGAGCCGCTCGGCGAGGCCAGCGGCGATTCCGGCCTCGACTTGCGCCATATGCGCGGCTTGCGCCGCCCGTAGCTGAGGATCGGCGTGCGCGGCCTTCATCTGCCTGACCCACCGGGTCGGCTCTCCGCCCAGGGCCGCGAGACTTTCCGCCACACTGCTCGCGTACTCGGCCAGCACCACGCGCAGCACCTCAAGCGCGGCGCTGCCGGGCAGGTCATGAACCAGCCGCGCGCGCAGTTCCTCGGCCCGGTCAGGTCCGCCGCCGAACAGCACCGCTTCCTTGGAGGGGAAGTAGTTGAAGAAGGTTCGCGGCGCGACGTCGGCCGCGGCCGCGATGTCCTCCACGGTGACATGCGAGTATCCGCGCTCGGCGATCAGGTCGAGGGCGGCCCGGCGGATACCCAGGCGGGTAGCCAGCTTCTTCCGCTCCCGCAGCGACGCGGGCGTCGCCGATGCAGCGGTGGTCACGGGTGCGGTTGACATGGTGCATCCAGTATAACATTGCAGACGAGTCAATGTTGCGTCCACTGCAACTATATGTCAGGCCGGGCGCCGTGTCAGCGCCAGAACGGATTAACCGGGGCAGGCTCGAACAGCGGATTCGGCTCAACTTGCTGGACTATCTCTGTCCGGTCCTCGTCCGGATGACTGGATCGCGTGTGCTCATCCCACCATTCGTCGATGGCATCACGCTGGGTGTCCCAGTCCTGGTCCGGGATATGGGTGCGAGCGCCGCAGGAACCGCACGTTATCTGTCTGGCTGCCATGGCCGTGACGATAGCGCCGCCCGCCGAACCCCCTGCGGCTACATCCCGGTACCTGGATCGCCAGCTCGCTCATACCCGCGCCTCGAACTTTTCCAATCGCCACGACCTGGGTATGTCGTCGCGGACGCGGACCAACAGGCCCACAAGACACTCGGGGGGAGGACGCAGAATTGTCCCCGGTTCTAGCCATTGGGCTCGCCATCGCCGCAGCGGTGGTCTTCGGCATCGCCTCCGTTGCGGACCAGCGGAGCACCAAGCGGGTTAAGCGCCGAGGACCTTTGTCGCCGCGGATCTTCCTCGATCTCATGCGGCAGCCACTGTGGCTGGCGTCCATCGGCGGCACACTGTTCGGCTTCGCCCTCCAGGTCCTTGCGCTCAGATTCGGGCCGCTGGCGCTCGTCGAACCACTTCTGGTCTGCGGTCTGATCTTCGCCGTTCTTATCAACGCCTATCTGCGCGGCGTCTGGGATTCGATCTTGATCGGCGGGGTCATCGCCACCGTCGTCGGCGTCGCTGGCTTCTTGGCCATCGCACGGCCGACCAATGGGCAGGGCACCGTCGCATTCCACGTTGTGCTGCCGCTGGCGGCCGTCCTTGCGGCCGCGGTCGTGGGCTGCCTGGTCGTAGCCCGGCGTAGCGACAGCCTGCGACCCCTCGCCCTGGCCCTGGCGTGCGGGATCAACTACGGGGTCGCCGCGTTCCTGGTGAAGCTCATCGTCTCCGATGTCAGTGGCGGCCTTGTCGGGCTGCTCACCGACTGGCCTATCTACGCGCTGGCCGTAGTCGGACCGCTCGGCTTCCTGCTGAACGAGAATGCCTTCCAGCAGGGCACGCTGATCGCGCCAGTGCTCGCGATCATCACCGTCTGCGACCCCCTCATCTCTATCGCCCTCGCCGCCCTCTGGCTGAACGAGAAGCTCAACAGCTCCGCCGCCGGGATCGCGGGCGAGATCATCTTCTTGGCAGTGATGACGATGGGGATCGTGGTGACGGCGCACCGCGCGCCGCATGTCGCTCCCCCGACGAAGCAACCTCGCGCGGCGCCCCCGACGACGCAACCTCGGACGTTACGGCTGCCGCCACACCGGCAGGAAACGGTGGGACATGCAGGCTTCGAGTGGTCTGACCGAGCAGCACCACGCCCGGCTGAGCCGGATCTGGCAGCGTGAGGAGGCGACATTCCGCGCCCGGAACCCGACATCGCTGGCACTCGGATCAACAGCCCGCGCCATCATGCCGAACGGCGTGCCGATGGCGTGGATGGCCGGTTTCTACCGCACGCCGCCGCTCTGGGTGTCAGATGGTCAGGGCGCGACCTTCACTGATGTCGACGGCAATGCCTACCTCGACTTCAATGTGGGCGATATGTCGACGGTGCTCGGCTATGCCCACCCTCGGGTGACCGAGGTGATCGCCCAGCAGGCGGCGCGCAGCGTCCAGATGTTCCTCCCGGTCGAATCCGCACTGGCGGTGTGCGAGCAGCTGAGATTGCGATTCAGGCTGCCCATGTGGCAGGTCACGATCTCAGCCTCAACGGCCAACACCGAGGCACTCCGTATCGCCCGGGTAGCTACCGGCCGACAGGGAGTCCTGATGTTCGGCGGCAAGTATCACGGCATGATCGACGAGACGCTGTGGTCGGACGACGGCGGCGGGCTCGTGCCCGAAGCCATCGGCGTGGGCCACGCGGCTCCCCCCGACCTGGTCGTGGTCGACTTCAACGACCTCGACGCCGTCGACCGTGCCCTCCGCCGGGAACGGACGGCAGCAGTCCTGACCGAAGGCGTCCTGACGAATCACGGCACAGTGCTGCCCGATCCGGGTTTCCTGGCCGGTCTCCGGGAGGCGTGCACGCGGCACGGCACCCTGCTGGTTCTGGACGAGACGCATACCCAGTTCGATCTCTACGGCGGCACGATCACCCACTACGACGTGACACCGGACATCGTCACCGGCGGCAAGGGGATCGCCGGAGGCGTTCCCATCGGCGTCTACGGCATCACAGGGGGCCTAGCCGCTCTCCTCGAACAGAATCTCGGCGATGAGGCCGGGAACCAAACCGGGCTCGCGCTGGGCGGCACGCTGTTCGCGAATGCGCTGTCGCTGGCTTGCGCCGAGGTCGTGCTCACTGAGCTCATGACCCCCGCCGAGCACGAGCGCATCGCTGGTCTCGGCTCACGGCTGGCAGACGGCATCGAGGACGCAGCGCGCGAGCATGGACTCGACTGGCGGGCGCACCGATTCGGGGCTCGCAGCGGCTATTGCCTCCAGCCCGAGCTGCCACGTACCGCACGGGAAGCCGACGCGAGCCTCGACCCGCTATTCGCCGACGCACGCCGCGCATACTTCGCCAACCGCGGCGTGTGGGAGGCCATCTCGACATCGGGACCCCATGCTGGCTTCGCGCACGTAGCCGCCGATGTCGATGTCTACCTGGGTGTCCTCGATGACTTCCTCGGTGAGATGACCCGCGTTTAGCGCGAGTGTCGGTGGCATCGGTCATCATCAACGTAGAGGCTCGCGCAACGCACTCATAAGGAGCACTGAGCCATGTCCGCTGACCCGCCGCCGCGACCGCGCAAGGTATCGCCGCGCGCAGCTGCGCTTGAGCTTGCCGAGCGCGATCCGGTGCTCGCCCGGCTCGTCGCCGACGCGGGCATGCCATCGTTTCCGGTGCCGACCGAGACGCACTTTGCCACGCTTGTCCGCGCGATCACCTACCAGCAGCTCGCGGGCGGCGCAGCACGAGCCATCCACGGCCGCCTGGTCACCGCGCTCGGCGACGAGGTCGTCCCGGAGCGCCTGCTCGCGCTATCGGACGAGGCGCTTCGCGGCGCCGGCCTGTCGGCCAACAAGACCGCCTCACTGCGAGACCTGTCCGCCAAGGTGCTCGACGGGACCGTCGTGCTGGAGCCGCGCCGGCTGGCACGCCA
>DATHQE010000531.1:0-4174 GCA_035483035.1 Streptosporangiaceae bacterium
GGCTGGTGCAATGGCCCGGCGGGCGACGCCCAGGTCTTTCGCCTGCTCGCCCGGATAACCAAAGATGAGACCTGGATCGCTCTAGGTGACCGCTGCTGGCGAACCGTCCGCGACTCTGGGCTTCCGCGTCGGATCCGGCCGGGATTCTGGGACAACAATGCGCGGTGCTGCGGCACCGCTGGGGTCCTCGCCCTCGCGTGCGATCGCATCATCGAGCGTGGCGACGACTTCGACGTCGCCAACGTGCTGGTCGACGACCTCACCGCACGCGCCATCATCGATGACGCAGGAACGCGGTGGTCCAACCACGAGCACCGGGCCACCCCGAGCGACTTGGACCCAAGCGCCGGGTGGGCCATGGGCAACGCCGGCATCATTCGCGAGCTGCTGCGGTACGCGCGGCTCAGCGAAGGCGGTGCCGACGGGTACGCGGTCTCCTGGCCCGACCACCCGGCCACAAGCGACAAACATCCGGGCGTCTCCGCGACCGCGTGACCACGCTCCGCTTTGGGACTGCGACCGCTAGTCCGGCTGCGTATCACCGCAGGTCAGGTATGGCGGAGGATAAGAGATTCGAACTCTTGAGGGGTTGCCCCCAACACGCTTTCCAAGCGTGCGCCCTAGGCCACTAGGCGAATCCTCCGTCGGCAAGCTTATCGACCCGCAAGCGCGGTTCATGCCACGAACCCGGCGCTGTGTTCAGGCTGGCCGGCGGCCGCGGCCGGAAGGGCTGCATGGAGGCGGGCATACCCCGTTCCCTGGACAGAACTTCAGGGTCGCCTGCGGGATGTTCCCGATACCGGGCCGGGCCGGTGCGGAGCAGGCTTAGGGGCGCTACCGATCTTCATGACTCTCCGCGCAGCGACCTGCTGCCCACGCACTCCGAACGGATGATCAGGCATGGATGAGCTGATAGAAATCAGCGATGTAACGAAGCGTTACGACGGCGCCGACCAGCCGGCTGTGGACAGGGTAAGCATGACGGTCGGCCGCGGTGAGGCTGTCGCCATCATGGGACCGTCCGGCAGCGGCAAGTCCACCCTCCTCAACCTCATTGCTGGCCTGGACCGGCCCACCAGCGGCACTGTCACCGTCGCCGGGCAGCGGATCGACCGGCTGTCCGAGACGGGCGTGGCCAGGTTCCGCCGTGCGCAGGTTGGCATGATCTTCCAGTTCTTCAACCTGCTCGATGACCTCACAGTCGCCGACAACGTCCTGCTGCCGGCTCAGCTCATCGGCATGCCCAGGGCAAAGGCGCGCGCCAGGACGGACGAGTTGCTCGGCCGGCTGCGGATCAGCCAGCACCGCAACGCCTATCCAGCCCGGCTGTCCGGCGGCGAACGGCAGCGGGTGGCGATCGCCAGGGCGTTGGTCAATTCTCCGGCTCTGCTGCTCGCCGATGAGCCCACCGGAGCGCTGGACACGGCCACCGGCGAGGACATCGGCGCGCTGCTGCTCGAGCTGAACCAGTCCGGCCAGAGCCTGGTCATGGTGACCCACAACCCCGACCTCGCGGCGCGCTACGCCAGCCGGAGCGTCCGCATCGTCGATGGCCGGATCGCCGGCGAGGTCGCGGACCACCCCGCGATCGGTCCCGCGCAGGTGCGGCGATGAGCGCCGCACCGGTCCGCCGGGCAGTCCGGGGCGGCTTGAAGCGCCGTCGAGTGCAGACCTTCGTCATCGGCCTGGTCCTCCTCGTCTCGACAGCCGCGTCCGTGCTAGCCCTAGGTCTGCTCGTGGACTCCAGCGCCCCGTTCGACCACGCGTTCTCGGCGCAGCGCGGAGCCGACGCCCAGCTCATCATCAGCCTGGCCCGGACAACGCCTGCTGAACTGGCCGCGACCAGGTCGCTCTCGGGCGTGACGGCGGCGGCCGGTCCGTTTGGTCAGGTGACTATTTCGCCTGAGCAAGGCGGTTATCCACTCGGGCCGATGACCGTCGTCGGACGTGCCAGCCCGGCCGGGCCTGTCGATGACGTCACACTGGAGTCAGGCCGCTGGGCAACGCAGCCGGGCCAGATCGTCATGGCCTCCGACCCAGCGCCCGGCGAGACCTTCATGATGCCGCTGGGATCCAAGATCTCGCTCACGGGCAACCCGGGCAGCGCGCAGCTCACGATCGTCGGGTTCGCCAACTCGGTCACCAGTACCGCAGCCGGCTGGGTGGCGCCCGCTGAGATCAGCGCTCTGACTGCGGCGGGCGCACAGCCAGGCGCGCAGATGCTCTACCGCTTCGCGAACGCGAGTACCAGCGCCGAGCTCCGGTCCGATGTTGCTACGGTGGCCGCCGCCTTGCCGCGAGGCGCAATCGCGGGCGTTCAGTCCTACCTGACGGTGAAGACGCAGGAAACCGGGAACATCGCGCCTTTCGTGCCCTTCCTCGTAGCGTTCGGGGTCATCGGGCTGGTCATGTCCGTGCTCATCGTTGCCAACGTCGTCAGCGGCGCGGTAGTGGCCGGGTACCGAAGGATCGGCATCCTGAAGAGCATCGGATTCACCCCGGGGCAGGTCGTGGCGGCTTACACGGGGCAGGTCGGCGTGCCTGCGGTGGTGGGCTGTCTGGGCGGAGTGGCACTCGGGAACCTGCTGGCTGTACCGCTGCTCGTCAAGACCGCCCAGGTCTACGGCGCCGGGCGGCTAACTGTGCCGGTCTGGGTCGACGTCGCGGTGCCGGTCGCGATGCTTGTCCTAGTCGGCGTCGCAGCATTGGTACCAGCCGCCCGAGCTGGCCGGATGGGCGCGGTCCAGGCGATTGCCGCCGGCCGTGCGCCGCGAGCGGGCGGGGGCTATGCGGCGCACCGGCTGCTGGGCCGGTTGCGGCTGCCACGGCCGGTGACTGTCGGACTGGCGGCGCCGTTCGCCCGGCCAGCTCGCACGGCTGGCACGCTGGTGGCGATCTTGCTCGGCGCCACCGCCGTCACGTTCGCCGTCGGGCTTAGTGCGTCGCTCGGCCTGGTTGTGACCGGCCTGTCGCACGATCAGGCCGAGCCGGTGCAGGTCTCACTGAGCTCGAGCAACACCATCGGGCCCGCGCAGCAGCGGGCGATCACCGCAGCGCTGCAGGTACAGCCAGGGACGCAGCATGTCGTGGCCGAGGCTGACGATGCTGGCGCGGTTGCCGGCCTGTCGCGGCAGGTGGACATCACGGCCTTCGCCGGAAACGGCACCTGGACCGGGTACGACATGATCAGCGGCCACTGGTACAGCAAGCCAGGCCAGGTGGACGTGGCGACCGGATTCCTCACCGAGACCGGGAAGTCGGTCGGCGACACCGTCACGATAACCGTCAACGGCACCTCGTTCCCGGTGCAGATAGCCGGTGAGGTCTTCGATTCAGACAACCGCGGCATGGACCTGATCACCAGCACTCAGACGGTGGCTGCGGCCGGTCCGAGCCAGACTGAGCCCTCGCAATATGACGTGGGACTGCGACCGGGCTACTCGGCCACGGCATACGCGCAGGCGCTGCAGACGCGCCTCGGAAACAGCTACTTCGCCCAGGTCAACAGCCGGAAGTCGGTCGTCATCGACTTGATGGAGGCCATCATCGGCATGCTCACGCTGATGCTGACGGTAGTCGCCGGGCTGGGCGTGCTGAACATGATCGTCATGAATACCCGCGAGCGGGTACACGACCTGGGCGTGTTTAAGGCGATCGGGATGACGCCGCGGCAGACCATCGTGATGGTCGTCTCCTGGGTCGCCGGCACCGGCCTGGTCGCGGGCATGCTCGCCGTTCCGGCTGGCATCGAGGTGCATCGGTACGTGCTGCCGATCATGGCCTCGGCCGCCGACCTTACGCTGCCGCACAGCTTCCTCGCCGTCTACGGCGCGTGGCAGATTGCCGGGCTCGCACTGGCCGGGGTTGCAATTGCGGTGCTTGGCGCGCTGCTCCCGGCGGGCTGGGCGGCCAAGATCCGGACCGCGACGGCTCTGCACGCGGAGTAGGCGGCGGCGCGGGGCCCTGTGAATAGGGCCCCGCGCAGGACGGGGCGGGACGCGCCGCGCTCATCTAAACTCATGTCGTGGTCTTTAAGCAGGTCGGGGACGGGCGGCCCTACCCCGACCATGCCCGGACCGGGCGCGAGTGGGCAGAGATACCGCCCCGGCCAGTGCGGCTTGACCAGCTCATTACGACCAAGAACGTGCTCGATCTGCACACAGTGCTGGCGACC
>DATHQE010000532.1:0-4583 GCA_035483035.1 Streptosporangiaceae bacterium
TCGTAGATCGTGATCTCCACCGGGATGACGTTGCCGCGCTGGCTCTCGGTCGCAGCGTTGTACTGCTTGACGAAATCCATGATGTTGACGCCGTGCGGGCCCAGTGCGGTACCGACGGGCGGGGCCGGCGTGGCGGCACCCGCGTTCAGCTGCACCTTAACCAGCGCAGCGACCTTCTTCTTCCTCGGAGCCATCTCTGGGTCCTTACCTCACTGTCCTGTCTTGATCGACCTGGCTAGATCGATCCTGCTGTACTGGATCTTGCTGGGCTAGATCTTGCTGACCTGATCGAACGAAAGCTCGACGGGCGTCTCGCGGCCGAAGATCGACACCAGCACCTTGAGCTTCTGGGTATCGGGGTTGATCTCGTTGACTGTGGCCGGCAGCGTCGCAAACGGCCCGTCCATCACCGTAACTGACTGGCCAATCTCGAAGTCCACCGCAGCGGCCTTGGCGGCCTCGGCCTTCTTGGCGATCTTCTCCTCTGGCACCGGGGCGAGCAAGTTGGCGACCTCATCCAGGCTCAGCGGCGACGGCCGGCTCGACAGTCCGACGAAGCCCGTCACCCCAGGGGTGTTGCGAACCGCGGCCCAGGATTCATCAGTCAGGTCCATCCGGACGAGGATGTAGCCGGGCAGGACCTTCTCCTGGACCTGCTGGCGCTTGCCGGACTTAATCTCGATCACTTCGTGCGTGGGGACCTCGATCTGGAAGATGTAATCCTCCATGTTCAGCGACTGGGTCCGGCTCTCCAGGTTGGTGCGCACGCGGTTCTCGTAGCCCGCGTAGGAGTGCACGACGTACCAGTCACCGGGCAGCAAGCGCAGCTCGGTCTTGAACTGCTGGACCGGGTCGCCCTCCTCGGGCTCCGCAGCCTCGGGCTCCGCAGCCTCGGTCTCGCCGGCGCTGTCGCCCGCCTCGGCGGCAGGCTCTGTCTCTTCGGCGGCCGCCGCTAGGTCGGCGAGCGAAAAGTCGGCCACACCGCTGGCCTCGCCGTCGGTCGACTCATCGGCCGCCGGCTCATCAGCCGTCGGGTCGCCTAGCGGCAGTTCGGACTCGGACACGATTCTCTTTCTCCCCTGCGCTTCTGCCTGGACCTCAGCGCCACCGGACTTGTGCCGCGGCGCAGGCTGCGGCCCTCTCGATCATGCTGCCACGCTCGGTGAACGACTGGACACCCAGCCGTCAAACCTCAGCCGAAGAGGGCGAACACCAGCCTGGTAAACCCATAGTCGAGGCTGGTCACGATGCCGACCATGATCAGGATGAAAACCAGCGCGACCGTCGTATAGGTCACGAGCTCCTTGCGGGTCGGCCAGACGACCTTTCGAAGCTCGTCCCGCACCTCGGTGACGAACTGAGCCGGAGTCGTCCGGTCCCGCTTCGCCGGGCGGTTGGGCTTCGCGGCCCTGTCGGGGGCCGGTCCACGTGTCTGAGTCGCCATGTCCTCACCTGAGCAACAGTCTATTGTCGGCTAGCGCCGCCATCTACCCGTGCATGCACAGGCCGTACTCGCAGGGCAGGAGGGACTCGAACCCCCAACCGCCGGTTTTGGAGACCGGAACTCTAGCCAATTGAGCTACTGCCCTGTGACGGCTCGCGCGGGCATGCACGGGCCACTGGTGGACACCACCAGATGCAGAAGTGTACGTGGCTGCGGGCGCGCCGTCGAACCGCCCAGGTGAGCCGACGGCCGCGCCCGGCCCGCACGTCTACTTCGCCGGTGCTGGCTTTGGCAGGCTGGCCGCCCAGCTAAAGCTCGATGATCGTCTAGGATCCGGCTGACACCGCGGCACCAGGACGCGGGCAGCGGTCAGCGGGCAGGCAGGCGGGCAGATGCGGCTGCGCGAGCTGGGACTGAGCGTTGGCTTCGGCACGCCCGGAGCGCACAACGCCATCACCGACGTTGCTGGCATCACTGTCGGCCACACGACACTGATCAGCGGCTCGGGACGGCTGGACCCCGGTCACGGGCCGGTGCGCACCGGCGTCACCGTGATCCGGCCAGTGCCCGGCTACGTCCGCGAGACTCCGCTGCCTGCCGGAGTTCACACGCTCAACGGCAACGGCGAGCTCACCGGCATGGCCTGGATTGCTGAGTCGGGCTTGCTAACCACATCGGTGGCCCTGACCAACACCCACAGCGTGGGCGTGGTGCGTGACGCGCTGGCGGCTATGGACAGCGCGGAGGGCCGGGCCAAGACGGCCGGCCGCGCGCTGTACTGGTCGATGCCCGTCGTCGGCGAGACCTATGACGGCATGCTGAACGATATCGAGGGCGCGCACGTCCGGCCCGAGCACGTCGCGGCGGCGTATGACTCGGCGGCCTCCGGCCCGGTCACCGAGGGCAGCGTGGGCGGCGGCACCGGAATGATCTGCCACGAATTCAAGGGCGGGATCGGGACAGCGTCGCGCGAGCTCGCTGCTGCGGAAGGCGGCTGGACGGTGGGCGCGCTCGTCCAAGCCAATTACGGCAGCCGTGCGGATCTGCGGGTCGACGGCGTCCCGGCCGGGCGGTTCCTGCCTAGTTCGATGGTGCCGGTGCCGGGCGATTACGCGGCCGGCGGTCGCCTGGAACCTGGCGCCGGGTCGATCATCGTGATCATCGCGACCGACGCGCCTATCCTCGGCGATCAGTGCCGCCGCCTCGCGCAGCGTGCTGCCATCGGCATCGGCCGGGCTGGCGGTGGCACGTCTGACTCCAGCGGTGACATCTTCCTGGCCTTCTCCACAGCACGCCAGCCGGTGCCGCCTGAGCATTTCCTGCCCGGCATGCGCTCGCCCGCCGTCATCGAAGTGCGTGCCCTGCCACACGATCGGCTCACCCCGCTGTTCGCCGCGGTGGCTGAGGCGACGGAAGAAGCCATACTCAACGCGCTGCTGGCTGCCACTGACATGACTGGCCGCGACGGAATCACCGCACACGCCCTGACGCCAGACCTGCTCAGCCGGGCGTTCGGGCAGGCGGCCGATGACCTCGCAAGCACTTCGGCCAGGCTCGCCCGGACTGCGGGACATACGGCACCGCTGTGACCCATACGGCACGTAACCATGCGGCGCACCAACGACGCCGAGCCACCTTGCCGGAACGGGCCGATAAGCCAGGCTGAACGTGCGGATCAGCCACGCGGCCAAGGATGGGATCATAGGTCACATGGCTTACGCACCCACCAGGATCTCTGCACGGATTGGCGCGATCGCCGAGTCGGCCACGCTGGCCGTCGACGCCAAGGCCAAGGCGCTCAAGGCAGCCGGCCGCCCGGTTATTGGCTTCGGCGCCGGCGAGCCGGACTTCCCGACTCCCGACTACATCGTCGAGGCCGCGCAGCGTGCCTGCGCAGAGCCGAGGTTTCATAAGTACACGCCCGCTGCCGGGCTGCCTGAGCTGCGAGAAGCCATCGCGACCAAGTCCGCCCGTGATTCTGGGCTGACAATCTCCGCTAGCCAGGTGCTGGTGACCAACGGCGGCAAGCAGGCCGTCTTCCAGGCGTTCGCGACGCTGCTCGATCCCGGCGACGAGGTCTTGCTGCCCACGCCGTACTGGACCACCTACCCCGAGTCCATCGCGCTGGCTGGCGGTGTCCCGGTGCTCGTCCACACCGACGAGACGAGCGGCTACCTGGTGACGGTCGACCAGCTCGAAGCGCAGTGCACGGGCCGCACGAAGGTGCTGATGTTCGTGTCACCGTCCAACCCCACCGGCGCCGTCTACCCGCCCGAGCAGGTCGCCGAGATCGGCAGGTGGGCCGCAGCGCGCGGGATCTGGGTGATGACCGATGAGATCTACGAGCACCTGGTCTACGGAGCCGCGCGGTTCGTCTCGATGCCCGTCGTCGCACCCGAAATCGCCGACCGGTGCCTGGTGCTCAACGGCGTCGCGAAGACATACGCGATGACCGGCTGGCGGGTCGGCTGGATGGCCGGCCCAGCCGATGTCATCAAGGCCGCGATCAACCTGCAGTCGCACGCGACATCCAACGTCTGCAACGTCGCCCAGGCCGCCGCGGTCACCGCTCTATCCGGCGATCTTTCGGCCGTCGGCCAGATGCGGGCAGCGTTCGACCGGCGGCGCCAGGTCATGACCGCCATGCTGAACGACGTGCCCGGAGTCGTATGCCCGCTGCCCGAGGGTGCCTTCTACTGCTATCCCTCGGTCAAGGGCGTACTCGGCAGGCAGATCGCCGGACAGCGGCCGACGACCTCCAGTCAGCTTGCTGAGCTGCTGCTCGACGAGGCCGATGTTGCGGTCGTGCCTGGCGAGGCATTTGGCACTGACGGCTACTTCCGGCTGTCCTGCGCCCTCGGCGACGCCGATCTGGAGGAAGGCGTCTCGCGGCTGGCCAAGCTCCTGGGCACCGCGCATTAAGCCCGGTCCAGCCCGGCCTGACCGACGCGGCCAGGCCGGGCTGGCAAACTTGGCAGATGCCACGGCCGATCGCCGCGCTACCGAAGGCGCACCTGCATTTGCACTTCACCGGCTCGATGCGGCACGCGACGCTGGTGGAGCTGGCCGGTGGGCATGGTGTGCACCTGCCCGAATCGCTGACGCAGGAGTGGCCGCCACAGCTCAGCGCGGCCGACGA
>DATHQE010000533.1:0-1691 GCA_035483035.1 Streptosporangiaceae bacterium
CGCTACTTCGAGGTGGACGGCGGTGACGGCGTGCAGATGCTGTTCGACTTCCGCACCTGCGCCGCGCAGTGGCTCGCGCACGCCCGCGGCAGTGCCGCACCGCTCGTCGACGCGCTGAACAGCCGGCCCAGCCATCCACGACGAACTCAACATCGGCATGCTCAGCGACAGCGAGCGCGAAGAGGTCTTCGCCGCGTTCGCACCCGAGCAGCAGCACCGGCTCTACGGGCGCGGCATCCGCCGGCGGCTGGCCCCAATGCTCGGCCACGACCAGCAGCGGATCCGGCTCGCCCTCGCCCTGACGATGGCGCTGCCGGGCACCCCCGTTTTGATGTGCGGGGACGAGATCGGCATGGGCGAAGACCTGTCACTGCCAGGCCGCATCGCCGTCCGCGACCCGATGCAGTGGTCCCCAGGGCACGCTGGCGGCTTCTCCACCGCCAGCAGGCTGTACCGGCCGACCCGCGCGGACGGCCCCGACGGCTACCGCGCCGTCAACGTGCTCGACCAGCGTCACGACCCCGACTCGCTGTACTCCTGGGTCGCTCGGGCCATGCGCGTGCGCCGCGAGTGCCCGGAACTCGGCTGGGGCCAGTGGCGCACGATCACGGTCAGCGACCCGCGCGTCCTGGCCATCGAGACGCGCTGGCGTGATTGCCGCATGATCACGCTGCACAACTTGTCCGCCGACCCCGCCACGATTTCCCTGCAGGGTGACCTCGCGGACCTGGCAGGAGCAAACCAGGTTCGCCAGGTCCTTGGCGACCCAGAGCCCCCGCACCGTCCCGGCCAGGAGATTACGCTCGGGCGTTACGGTTTCCGCTGGCTGCGCCTGCTCGACTGAAGGAACTGCCGGCACAGGAATAGCCGGGACCCGTGTCGTGCTGTGCCAAAGGCTGGCTTGTTGCCAAAGCGAGGCCGCAAAGTACCGCATACCGGGTCTTTACGGCGCTGTCCGCTCTTGATCCGGGGCAGGCAATTGCGCCTCCTTTTGGCAGCCCGAGTCGATGTGGCCCTGGAGGCGCCATGACTCAGCTTGCGCGTCCAGACCCCGCGCGCAACCGATCAGGACTAGTTCACGTACGCACTGGCCGTGCTTCGGCCACCTCTGACCCATTGCCAGCCGATCGCTCGGGACTTCTGCGGGCTGGCCAGCCAGTCCCTGGCTGGGCGGTGGGCACGGCCTTGCTGGCGCCCGTTGTCCTCGTGGGGGGCTGGCTGATTGCCGGCGCGCTTCAGCCGGCCTCTTACAGCCCGATGCGGCAGACGATGAGCGTGCTGGCTGGTCACTCAGGAACCGACCGGTGGGTAATGACCGCGGCCCTGCTGCTGGTGGGCAGCTGTCAGGTCGCGACCGGCGCGGGCCTGACTGCCGTCCGCATGCCTGCGCGCATCCTGCTGATCCTGACTGGCCTTTCTACTCTCGGCATCGCCGCCACTCCGGAACCACCCACGGGCCCGACGCCCCGCCATCTTGCCTTCGCGGTGAGCTGCGTCGTCACGACAGCGGTCTGGCCCGTACTTGTCGCCAGGCGCGCGCCAGCGCAACCGTGGATCGTCAGTGTCTACGGCTGCGCGACGGTGACCGTGATCTTCGCCGGGTTGTCTTGCTGGCTCCTGATCGCAGCACGAGACGGCGGCGGTGACCTGGGCATGGTCGAGCGGCTAACTTCGGGAGTTCAGTGCCTGTT
>DATHQE010000534.1:0-5028 GCA_035483035.1 Streptosporangiaceae bacterium
ACAACGGCAGTCCGCACGCAGCACCGCGCGCCGGACAGACCTCGCGCGCGCAGCCGGGATGCGGCAATATGCTCTGGCCTACATCAGCCGCCGGCCGGAGGGAACAACTGCTGCTATGGCCGCCAGAGTGCTCCGCCCGGAGGGCAAGGGATTCATCTTCCTCGACTCGCATCCGGCCGGCTGCGCCGCGACCGTGGACGCGATGATCAGCGAGACGACACACGCGCGCGAGGCCACGGCGCCGTCCCGCGAACCCCGCGCCCTCGTCCTCGGCTGTAGCGCGGGCTACGGGCTGGCCGCCGCCGTGACCGGGCTCTTCGGGTACCAGGCCAGGGTGGTCGGGCTGTGCTACGAGCGGCCGGCCACGCCGCGGCGATCGGCGTCGGCCGGCTGGTACCGCGTCGCGGCCCTGGCCAGCCGCGCAGCCGCCGCCGGGCTGGAGTTTGACCCGGTCAACGGGGACTGCTTCGACCCGGCGGTGCGCGCGCAGGTGCTCGACCGGGCAGCCGCGACCCTGGGGACGATCGACGTCCTGATCTACAGCATCGCCGCGCCGCGCCGGACCGATCCGCAATCCGGCATCGTCTACCACTCGGCGGTCAAGCCGATCGGCACGGCCTACCGCACCCGGAACGTGGCCTTCGCTGACGGCGTGGTGCTACGCGAGTCGAGCCACGAGCCGGCCACGGATGCGGAGATCGAGGCCACCGTCAAGGTCATGGGCGGCGAGGACTGGGCCGCGTGGGTCACCGACCTTGCCGCGCGCGGCATGCTCGCGCCGGGCTTCCAGACCGCCGCCCTGACCTACGTCGGCTCCGAGCTGACCGCGCCGATCTACCGGCAGGGCACGATCGGCCGGGCCAAGGACCATCTGGAGGCGACCGCTGGCGAGCTGACCGGCGGCGTGCTGAGACAAGCAGGCGGCACGGCTTTCACCTCAGTGCACTGCGCCGCCGTGACGCTCTCGTCGCTGGCGATTCCCGGCATTTCGCTCTACCTGAGCTTGCTGCACAAGGTCGCGGCCGACGCGACGGAGTCGCCGGTGCGTCAGTCGATCCGGCTGTGGGACCACCTCGCGGGCCTGCTCGGCAGCTCGACCGACAGCCAGGGCCGACTGCGGCTTGACGACGCCGAGCTGGCCGCTGACGTGCAGCGCGCCTTGCGCGAGCGATGGCAGGCCACGACCGAGGACCTGACCGAGGGGCTCGCCGACCTGGACTGGTTCAGGGCGCAGATCTGGCAGCTGTACGGCTTCGATGTGCCCGGCGTCAACTACGGCCAGCCGGTCGAAGTCGATGTGCCGTGGCCTGTCCGGCGGGAGCGGTGAGATCGAGCCTGAGGTGACGACGCACGAGCTCAGCGTCGACTCCGAGCGCGGAGTAGTGGTCAAGCGCTATGTACAGTACGCCCGCGGCGAGCCGGCTCGGGAGTGGCGCGCGCTCCGGCTGCTGGCTCAGCACGCCCCAGGCCTCGCGCCCGAACCGGTGCGGGCTGATCTGGAGGCAGTGCCGCCGGTCGTGGAGATGTCGCTGCTGCCTGGCGAGCCGCTCGGCGACGCGCCGCTGACGCAGGAGCAAGAGTCAGCGCTCGTGCGCGCGCTCGGTCAGCTGTGGCAGTCGGTGCCCGTCGAGCGGGTCATCGCCGTCGCCGGCGAGTACGGCAACGAGGCTCAGCTTGTGCACGCCGTGAGCGAGCTCGTCGGTGCCGGGCCGGACCTGGGCGACGACCCGCTGGCGCAAGCCGCCTACGCCGCCGGGGTGGACTGGCTGACCTGGGCCGGTGCGGTCACCGGCGACCCGGCCGGGCGTCAGCCCGTGCTCGGTCAGGGTGACGCCAACCTGGCCAACTTCCTCTGGGACGGCGAGCGGGTACGCATCGTCGACTTCGAGGACTCCGGCATCAGCGACCGCGCCTTTGAACTCGCCGTCCTCGTCGAGCACATCTCGGCGTGGCTCGGCGCCGGGCTTCGCGGCGATCAGTTCACTCAGGCGTTCGACCTGACGCCCGCCGAGCGTGCCAGGCTGGCGAGCTGCCGCCGACTTGCCGCTCTGCACTGGCTGCTGCTCCTGCGGCCTGGGACCGCATCGAGTGAGCGGAATCCGCCGGGCACGCTGCGCCTGCAGGCCGAACGGCTCCTTGCCCTCTTCTAGGCCAGCACTGTTCTAGGCGGCGCTTCGGTCAGCCGCCGTTCCCTGGCCGGACTGCCGTGACGCTGAGCAGCTTCGGCGTTCCTTTGCAGGCTTTTGTGCTGTAGCTGATGTACAGGGGTACCGTCTGGTTCGGCGGGATGACGGCGAGCCAGTCCGCCTGCACGGGGTTGCAGACTGAGGCGGAGTAGTTGCCCGCGTCGGAGATCTGGAGCGTCGCGTTGGCGTAGCCCCCCGGCTGGAGCGTGACGAGTTCGCGCGCGGTGGTCAGGTTCTCCGTCGACGGCTGCCCGATGTCGGTCACGGGCGTGCCCGCCGCCTGGGCGACGCCGGGGAACCCGTACAGCGTGCACGGGACGTTGTCGAGGTTCTTGAAGACGATCTCGACCTCCACCGCCCCGGCCGAGCCCTGAGCGAGCCCGATCGAGCCGTTGAGGTAGCGGGTGAGGCAGCCCGGCGGCGCGGCGGCACCGCCTGACGACGCGGCAGACGAGGTGGCGACGGCGGGCTGGGTCGTCGTGCTGGCGGCCGGACTCGACGCCGGCGCGGTGACGATGACCGTGTGGGTCTGCTGTGCTGCCGGACTACCGCTACCCGAGCAGGCGCAGGTGGCCAGGCCGACGGCGGCGAGGGTCGCGACGAGGAACGGCTTCATCACGGATGGATCCTTTCGGGTGGGTGGCGGTGCGCATAAAGGAGTCGCCAGCAACCCTGGGACCAACAGATATCTTGCGGGAAATCGCGGGCAGTCCGGAAGATTATTCGTAGTTTTGGCCGCGCGGCGTGGGTACGGCCCGCTGGCGTGACCGCGGCCTGCGGCACCGGCCTGCAGCACCGGACTGGGGCGGGCGGCCCCGTTCCCTGCCCTTAATGGGTTGCGGGCGCTTTATAGACTGATCGCTATGAGGTTCAGTTGCCGACGCATTGTCGCGGTCGCGCGAGCTATGTGCTCGCCGGTTGCCGCTGCCTGACCTCATTCCTGCTGGCGACCGGGGACGGCTCGTCGGCGCCTGCTCTGGTACTTCGGTGTGATGGCTGCGCCCGCGGCGCAGTTCCCGGCGCCCCGACACCGAGAGGCGCCACCGCCAATGAACACTGAGACGACGGTCTCGACATTTGTCGAGTTTTTCCGCAGCCGCGGCCATCGGCTGATCGAGGGGAGCTCGCTGCTGCCGCGTGCGGGCGACGCGGTTCTGTACACGACCTCGGGCATGCACCCGCTGACGCCGTATCTCGAGGGCGAACCGCATCCGCTCGGCCGGCGGCTGACCGGGATCCAGCGCTGCTTGCGCACGACCGATCTGGATGAGGTCGGCGACAGCTCGCACCTGACCGTGTTCCAGATGCTCGGCTCCTGGTCGCTCGGCGATTACGGCGGCCCGCAGAGCCTGCAGTGGGGACTCGAGCTGCTATGCGACCACTTCGGGCTCACGGTCGAGGCGCTCCATGCCACGGTGTTTGGCGGCGACGATCAGGTTGGGCCGGACTCCGAGGCGCTGTCGGCGTGGTCGGAGCTCGGGCTGCCGGTCGAGCTGCTGGGCGCGGAGGACAACTGGTGGTCCAACGGGCCGACCGGCCCGTGCGGGCCTGATTCGGAGATCTTCTTCTGGACCGGAACGGGGCCGCCACAGGGTACCCCCGGCACCGACCCGCAGTGGCTTGAGCTCTGGAACCACGTGACGATGCGCTATCACCGGCATCCCGATGGGAGTTTGTCGCCGCTGGCGCAGCCGAGCGTCGACACTGGCATGGGCCTGGAACGGCTGCTCATGGCGGCGCACGGGGCGCCAACCGTGTTCGACACGGAGCTGTTCGCGCTGTGGCGGTCCCTGCTTCCTGGCCGGTGGCACCACGATGAGCGATCGCTGCGGATCATCATCGACCACCTGCGGTCCTCGATGGTGATCATCGGCGACGGCGTGCGGCCGTCGAACACAGGGCGCGGCTACGTGCTGCGCCGGCTGGTGCGCCGGGCCCTGACCACCCTGTGGCAGGTCGACGGCGCACTGACCGTGGGTGACCTGCCACCGGAGCTGGTGCTCGACACCGGAGCACGGTTCGGCCAGTCGATCACGCCGGCGCTCGTGCTTGACGTGCTGACGTCGGAACAGCGGAAGTTCTCCGAGCTACTGACTCGCGGTCGCTCGCTGCTGCGGCGGCTGTATCCCACGGGCGCGCTCACCGAGGGCGACTACGCCTTCTTGCACGACACGCACGGGCTGCCCCGCGAGCTGGTCACGTCGCTGGTAGGCGAGCTCGGCTAGCGGGTCTTTGCGATCACGTCAGCTGAGTATTTCCGCAGTTTGTCGAGCTTAGGTGCGAGCGCCTCGGTGTCGGGACCGACGTGGTAGGGCCAGCGGAAGCCGACGATGACCTCGGTGACGCCAGCGTCCTCCAGCCGGCGGATGCCGTCAGCCGAGTACGCGTCCATCGAGATTACGTGGATCTCGAACGGCCGCCCGGCCGTCCCGTACTCGGCCCGCAGCTCGGCGAGCCGGGCCAGCAGGCCGGGCAGGTCGGCCGGGTTGCCGCCGCCGTGCAGCCAGCCGTCACCGGCCGCGGCGGCCCGGCGCAGCGCCGCCTCGCCGTGCCCGCCGACCAGCACGGGCACTGGCTCCGTTGGCACCGGGGCGATCTTGACCGAGGGCACATCGAAGATCTCACCGTGGAACTCGAAGTAGCCGCCCGCGGTCAGGCCGCGGACGATGGCGAGTGCTTCGTCCATCCGCTGGCCGCGCCGCTGCCAGGGCACCCCGAGCACGTCGTAGTCCTCCCGCCACGGGCTGGTGCCGACGCCCAGCACCAGCCTGTTGCCGGTCAGGACCGCGGTGGAGCTAGCCTGCTTGGCCACCAGGACCGGGTGGCGGACGGGCAGCTTGAG
>DATHQE010000535.1:0-7883 GCA_035483035.1 Streptosporangiaceae bacterium
TGGACCGGCCTGGTGGCGGACGTAATCCGCCGTCGGCACGGCGCGGTTCCATCGCTGGGTGCTGTGTTGGCCCAGGTTTTCGAGCAGGCATAGGGTCATCCCCATGACTCTTGACGGCGAATACGAGCCGAGCCCTGCACAGTGGGTACGCGACCAGGTCGCGGAGTACGAGGCGTCCGGCGGACAGCGCGCGAACACGCTGCGCGACACCGGCCTCCCGGTGGTCATCGTGACGACGCGCGGCAACAAGAGCGGCAAGATCCGCAAGACGCCGCTGATGCGCGTGGAGCACGACGGGCAGTACGCGCTCGTCGCGTCCAAGGGCGGCGCGCCGTCGAATCCGGTCTGGTACTACAACCTGGTGGCCGACCCGGACGCGGTCATCATCCAGGACGGGCCCGAGCCGTTCCCCGTCGCGGTGCGGCAGCTGGACGGCGACGACCGGGCGCAGTGGTGGGAGCGTGCGGTGGCCGCATACCCGCCTTACGCGGAGTACCAGGAAAGGACCGAGCGCTCAATTCCCGTGTTCCTGGCGACCAGGAAGTCGAGCTAGCCAGCGCCGGGAGCGCCACCGGCGATCTCAAAGGACCACAGTTCGCTGCTGACGGCGACGGGCCCGTGCGGCCCGCCCGCGCCGTGCCCGCCCGCGCCGTGCGCGTGGCCAGCGTGGCCGGCTGCGTGGTCATCCGGGCTGGCAGCGTGGTCATCCGGGCCGGCCGCATGCGCGTGGGCGCTGGCAGCCGCGTGGGCCTGCGCGGCAGCTTCCGCCGCCTGGCGGTGCCCGTGCCCGAAGGCCGGCGAGGTTACCCAGGCCTGGAACGCCGCCTCGTCCCGCCACCGGGTCACGACCAGCCAGGTCGTCCGGTCGTCGGTCGGCCGCAGCAGCTCAAAGCCCTCGAAGCCGTCCTGGTTGTCGACGGCGCCCGCCCGGGCAGCGAACCTGCGCGCGAGCTCGTCTCCGCCGTCCGGTGGCACCGTAATCGCGTTGATCTTCACGACGGTCATGCTTCGATCATGCCAGGCCGCCGCTAGCGCCATGGCTGCCGACCTGCTGCTGATACAGCAGCAGTAACGGGGCAGCCACGCGGTGGCCGGCGGCCTCTCAACCCGCCGGATACCGCGCATCCGGAGGGTACCTCCAATATCTGGATTGGCGAACGTTTACGGTGGAATGGTGCGGATGCCATGGTGGGGCGTCGTGTCATCAGTGCTCGCGCCCGTACTCCTCATAGGCGGCTGGACAGCGGCAGCCGACCTCCAGCCGATCCCATTCGACCCCGTATCTCGGAGTATCAGCGCACTGGCGGCGCAGGGCATGCCCTACCGCTGGCTGATCACGACCGCGCTCCTCGGCGTTGGTGCCTGCCACATCGCCACCGGTCTGGCGCTGCGACCAGCTGCCGAGGCCGGCCGGGTCATGCTGGTCTTTGGCGGCGTCAGCGGCCTGCTCATCGCCACGAATCCGCAGCACAGCCACAGCGGCTCGGTGCCGCACGTGATCTTCTCGGCCACCGGCGCGGTGCTGATGGCCCTGTGGCCGCTGGCGGGCATGCGCCAGGCAGCTGGCACTCCGTTCGCGCTGCGGCCGTCGGCCGCGTGGGCCTACGGGCTGGTCACGCTCGGCCTGCTCCTCTGGTTCACCGGCCAGCTCGCGAACGGCACTGAGCTCGGCCTGGCCGAGCGGGCCGTGACCGCAGACCAGTCGATATGGCCGCTCGTCGTGGTGGTGTCCGTGCTCCTGACCCAGCGCAGCCGCGCGCCAGTCGCCGAGGAGGCGCCGGCCCTCAGGTCCGGGTAAGTTCGGCGAAGATTTCCGCTATCTCGGCTGGCTCGAACTCCAGCGTGCCATCTCCGACCGACAGTTCCAGCCGCTGCAAGCCGGGATCGGCGGTCGGCATGACCTGCGGCCGCGTCCAGATGCCGCGGTCCTTGGCCAGCCGCTGCGCCGCCGCGGCGTAGTCGTCCTTGCTGGCGCGCAGGAGCAGGTGCATCATCGGCACCTGCGGCGGGTCCGGGATCACGGTGACGCCCGGTACGTCAGACAGCGCGGCCGCGATCGCTCTGGCGTGCTCCAGGTAGGCCGGAAATCTCGGCAGCCGCGCGGCCAGGCAGGTCAGCGCGGAGGCCGCGCTTGGCCAGAGGCCGTAGAGTGTGCCGCCCATCCGCCGTCGCCACTCCCGGACCTGCGCCACGATGTCCGCCGGACCGGCTACGCAGCAGCCGGCCAGCGCGCCTATGCCCTTGTAGAACGACACGTAGACGGTGTCGAACAGCGCCGAGATCTCGGCTGGCGTCCGCCCGTATCCGGCCGCCGACTCCCACAACCGCGCGCCATCCAGGTGCGCGGCCGCACCGCGCTCGTGTGCCCAGGCCACCTGGGCCGCCAGCGCATCGAAGGCGGGCTGCTGGCCACCCATGTCGCGCTGCGGCAGCTCGATCAGCAGCGCGGCCGGCGGCTCCGCGATCGCCGTCAGATCATCCAGCGTGATCAGCCGGTCCCGGCCGCCGGCCGTGCGCCCGACCAGCCCATGCAGCCGCTGATACGCCTGCTCCTCGTGCTGCTCGAGGTGGCACATCGGGTGGAATACCACGGTCCGGCGGTTCCGCTGGTCGGCGTGCACGCGAAGCACCGCCTGCTGAGCCATGACCCCGGACGGCAGGAACGCGGCCGCCGGCTTGCCCAGCAGCCGGCAGATCTCGGCCTCCAGGTCAGCCACGACCCCGCCGTCGCCGTAGGTGTCCGTGGCCGTGTCGGCCGGGATCGTCGCCAGCATCGAGGCGGCGGTCTGCCGTCCGTGCCCGTGGAAAAACCGGGTGCACTGATCCTGCAGCGCCGCCAGCTCATCGTGGTCGGTCATCTATGCCTCATTTCGTGCGCCCGCCCACGCTAGTGGATGCCGGGCGCCGTCACGAAGTCGATGAGCTCCTCCACCCGGCCCAGGAAGGCCGGCTCCAGGTCGGCGTAGGAGTGCACCCGGCCGAGGATGCGCCGCCACGCGGCGGCTGTATCCGGCGGCCAGCCGATGGCTGCGAGCACCCCCTCTTTCCAGGGGACGCCGCGCGGCACCTGCGGCCAGCTAGTGATGCCAACGACGGCGGGCTTGACCGCGGCCCAGACATCGACGTAGGGGTGGCCGACGACGAGGACGTCCGCCGAGGTCACCTGCGCTGCGATCCGGCTCTCTTTCGAGCCGTCGACCAGGTGGTCCACGAGGACGCCGAGACGCCGGCCACCGGCGGCGGCGAACTCGGCCGCGATGGCTGGCAGATCGTCGATGCCATTGAGGAACTCCACCACCACTCCGACGTCGCGCAGGTCGTCGCCCCAGATCTTCTCGACGATCTCGGCGTCGTGCTTGCCTTCGACGTAGATGCGGCTGGCCTTGGCCACCCGGGCCCTGGCCGACGGCGCGGCAACGGACCCGGACGCGGTCCGGGCTGGTCCGCCCGCCTGCACAGGCGCTGGCCGCACCAAGGTCACCCGCTTGCCCTCCAGCAGGAACGTCCCCGACAGCGGAAACACCCGGCGCTTGCCGTGCCGGTCCTCGAGCGTGACCACGTCGCGCTCGCAGCCCACGACAGCGCCGCAGAAGTCGCCCGCGCTGTCCTCGACGACCATGCCGTTCTCGGCCGCCACCTGCGGCGGCGGCGCCGGCTTGCGCGCTGGCGGCGCCAGGGCATCCTCGCTGTACTGCCTGCTACGCACCGCTAGCCTCCCCTGGCGGACTGCACTAATTGTCCGATCCAGTATCGGCCAACTCGGCCGACCTTCCTGGCCGGCACGCCGCCGGCAGGACGATCACGCTCACGTGTCTACAATTGTGCTACAGTTGTAGCCATGGTAATGATCGCGACCAGGGAGCTACGCAACGACACCGCCGGCGTGCTGCGCCGGGTCGAGGCTGGCGAGGAAGTCATCATCACTGTCAACGGCAAGCCCGTAGCTCAGCTGACACCGCTGTCGCCAGGCGAGCGGCGCTGGCTGCCGCGTCATGAGCTGGCGACGCGACTGCACACCCTGCAGGCGGATCCGGCCCTGCGCGATGAGCTGCGCCGACTCGCTGGCGAGACAACCGACGACCTGCCGCCGATCGGGTGACTCGCTGATGCCGAGGCCAGGCAGAGCCCTGCTCGACACCAGCGTGTTCATCGCGGCAGAGTCCGGCCGGGCCATCGATGCTGAGCTGCTGCCCGACGAAGCTGCCGTCTCGGTCATTACCGTGGCCGAGCTGCAGGTCGGCGTGCTGGCTGCGCCGGACACCGCAACCCGGGCCCGTCGTCTCGCTACCCTGGAGTCGGTGTCCGACATTCGCACGCTGGATATCGACGCTTCGGCGGCGCGAGCGTGGGCACAACTGCGCGTCCACCTGGCTGAGTCGGGGCGTCGAGTCCGCATCAACGATTTGTGGATTGCCGCTGTTGCGCTCGCGCACCACCTGCCGGTCGTGACGCAGGACGACGACTTCGAACCTCTGCACGGCGTCGCGGGTCTTGTCGTCATCCAGGTCTGATGGCAGCGTCCAGCATCGTGGCCCACTGGGCGACGATGCGGTCGCGGCGGCGTGAGTCGTCCCCGAGCGTGCCGGCGAGGCCGAGCCCGCGGGCGAGGTCGAGTGTCGCCTGGACCGCCTCGTGCACGCCCGGCCTGGACTCGTCGGCCCCGAGCAGGCTGATGGCGGCCTGGTGCGCCTCCCGGCCAAGGCGCGCCTCCAGCGGCAGGACGCGGTCGCGCAGCGCATCGCTGGCCGCGGCCGCGGCCCAGACGCCGAGCGCAGCGCGGAACAGCGATCCGGTGTACAGCCGGACCAGCAGCCCGACAACATCCCTGGTGCGGTGCTCGCCGCTGGCGGGCAGCCGGGCCGCTTCGCGCAGGATCTCGGCCAGCCGCACCTCCGCCATGTGCTCCAGCGCGGCGGTGAACAGATCCTCGCGGGTGGGGAAGTAGTGCTGCGTCGCGCCGCGCGACACCCCCGCGCGCGCGGCGACGACCGACACAGTCGCGCCGCTCCAGCCGAGCTCGGCCAGGCAGCTCACGGCGGACTCCAGCAGCCGCGACCGAGTCGCCCAGCCGCGGTCCTGCTGCGGCTCGCGCCCCGTGCCAGCGGGCAGGCGGAGGGCGGCGGACTGAAGCGACCCCGTTCCCATCTGCGGTTGGTCCTTTTACTCGGCGGCCCAGGACGGCCGGCGCTTTTCCAGGAACGACGCCATTCCCTCCGCGGCCTCCGGCGAGGAGAACAACCGGGCCGACAACGCTGTCAGGCCCTCTGCTTTGACATCGAAGCCGTCGAGCACGGCAGGCGTGAGCAGCGGCTTTGTCTCGCGCAGGCCCTGCGGCGAGGCACTGCGCAGCGCGTCAAGGACCGCCAGGGTGCCGGCGTCGATGTCGTCCACCGCCTCGGTGATCAGGCCGATCCGCGCTGCCGTCGGCGCGTTGAAGGTCTCGCCGGTCAGGTAATACCGACTCGCCGCGCGCGGGTCCATCCTGGGCAGCGTCGTCAGCGAGATCATCGCGGGCGCGAGGCCGAGTCTGACCTCAGTGAACGCGAACGTCGACTTCGGGCCCGCCAGCACGATGTCGCAGGCGCCGACGAGGCCGAGGCCACCGGCCCGGACGTGGCCGTCGATGCTGCCGACCACCGGCTTGGGCAGCGTGACGATGTGCTTGAGCAGCGTCAGCACGCGCGCCGCGCCGGCCTGCATGCCGCCCTGGCTAGCCTCGCTCAGGTCCGCGCCAGCGCAGAACGTGGACCCGGTGTGGGTGAGCTCGATCGCGCGGACGCTGTCATCGGCGGCCGCGTCGGCCAGCGCCCTAGTGAGCTGCTCGACCAGCGCTGCCGACAGCGCGTTGCGGTTGTGCGGCGAGTCGAGCGCGACGCGCGCGATGCCGCGGTCGGCTGAGTACTGCACGAGCTGATCGGCCATCGGGCGGCTCCTGGCGTCGTAGTGGGGCGGCTCAGTACGACTTCGGCAGGCCTAGTGAGTACTGGGCCACGAAGTTCAGGATCATTTCCCGGCTGACCGGAGCGATCCGGGTCGTGCGGACGTTCGCGAGCATGGCCGCGAGGCCGAACTCCGCCGTCATCGAGCTGCCGCCGAGCGACTGGATCGCCTGGTCCACGGTCCGGACGCTGGCTTCGGCCGCGGCGTACTTGGCCATGTTGGCGGTCTCCCCCGCGGCCATGTCGTCACCCGCGTCGTACAGGGTCGCCGCCTTTTGCATCATCAGCCTGGCCAGCTCAAGCTCGATCTTGACCTGGGCCAGCGGATGCGCGAGACCCTGGTGCGCGCCGATCGGCACGTTCCAGACAGTCCGCTCTCTGGCGTAGCCGACGGCCTTGTCCAGGGCGTACCTGCTGCTGCCGTTCGCCATCGCTGAGGCCATGATCCGCTCGGGGTTGAGCCCGGCAAACAGCTGCAGCATCGCCGCCGACTCTTCGCCGACCAGCGCCGTCGCGGGCAGCCGCACGTCGTCGAGGAACAGCAGATACTGCTTCTCCGGCATCAGGATGTCCATCTCGATCGGCTCGAAGGTGAAGCCGGGCGTGTCGGTCGGCACGACGAACAAGGCGGGCCGGAGCTTGCCGGTCTTCGCGTCCGCGGTCCGGCCCACGATGAGCACGGCCTCGGCCTCGTCTACGCCGGAGATGTAGATCTTGCGGCCGTTGAGCACCCAGGTGTCGCCATCGCGGGTCGCCACCGTGGTCAGCTTGTGGGAGTTCGAGCCCGCGTCGGGCTCGGTGATCCCGAACGCCATGATCGAGGACCCGCTGGCGATCTTGGGCAGCCAGTGCTCCTTCTGCTCGTCGGTGCCGAACCTCGCGATGATCGTGCCGCAGATCGCCGGCGACACGACCATCATCAGCAGCCCGCAGCCCGCGGCCGCGAGCTCCTCGAGCACGATGGCGAGCTCGTACATGCCGGCGCCGCCGCCGCCATACTCCTCGGGCAGGTTCACGCCGATGAAGCCGAGCTTGGCTGCCTCGTGCCACAGTTCGGTGAGCCTGCCCCCGCTGCGCGCCTGCCTGGTGAAGTAGGCGTAGCCGTACTTGCCGGCGAGGTCGGCCACCGCGGCTCGGAGCGCCTGCTGCTCGTCGGTCTCGGTGAAATTCACTGTGACTCCTCCTCGGGCTTGAGGACGGCGAGCACACTGCCCACCTCGACCTGCTCGCCGGCTGCCACTGGCAGCTCGGCCACGATCCCGGCCGCCGGGGCCGAGATGACGTGCTCCATCTTCATGGCCTCGAGCCACAGCAGCGGCTGACCCGCCGCAACCTGGTCACCGATCCGGACGCCGACGCGGGCCACGGTGCCGGGCATCGGCGCTCGCAGCGAGCCAGGGGTTGCCTGCGCGGCCGGATCGGTGAACCTGGGCACTGGCCGCAGCGCGACCGGACCGAGGCCGGAATCGACGCAGACCAGGCCGGGATACGCGGCGACCTCGAACCGGTACCGGACGCCGGCCGCCTCGAGCTCGACCTGGTCCGATGTCATCGATATCAGCCGCACATCATCCCGGCCGTCGACGATCAGCCCGGTCCTGTCGATCCGGTAGCTGATCTCGTACCTCGTCGCCGCGCTCGCCTGGTCGGGCGCCGAGCCGATGGCCGGCTCGTACGTCTTGCGCTGGAGCTGAGACGGCATGTTCCGCCAGCCGGCCGGCAGCCCGCCGAGCACCTTCGCTGTTGCCTTCCGTGCGGCCGCATCCGCCACCGCTGCCGCCAGCGCCGACAGCTGCACCCCGCTGTCGCTGATCAGCGGCGCGGCGAGGCTGTCGCGGCCGTCCTCGTCGGACCGGTGCCGATCAAGGAACGCGGTGTCGGTCTGGCCAGCCAGGAACGCCGGATGCCGGAGCACGCGTACCAGCAGGTCCCGGTTGGTCGTCA
>DATHQE010000536.1:0-5409 GCA_035483035.1 Streptosporangiaceae bacterium
GGCTCGAACATGCTGGGTGCCGTGCGCTCCGGGTTAATGCTGGCGCTCGCCGCGAGCCCGATGCCACCCGCGACCGCCGCGCCGAGCGCGGTCAGGATGTCCCCGAACATGTTGTAGGACAGGATCACGTCAAACCGGTCGGGCTGGGTGACGAAGTAGACAGCGGCCGCGTCCATGTGGCAGTACTCGGTGCTGACGCCTGGGAAGTCGGCAGCGACGTCGGTCACGGTTCGGCGCCAGAGGTCCCCGGCATAGGCAAGAACGTTGCTCTTGTGCACGAGGGTTAGCCGGCGGCGCGGTCGCCTGGCCGCGCGCTCCAGGGCGTACCTGGCTACCCGGCGAACGCCGAACGCGGTGTTGATGCTCTCCTGAGTGGCTACTTCGGCAGGCGTGCCCTTACGCATGATCCCGCCGGCCTCGATGTAGGGACCCTCGGTGCCCTCCCTGATGACCAGCATGTCCACCGCCTCGTTGCGGACATTGGCCAGCGGCGAGGCGACCCCCGGATACAGGCGGACCGGCCGGAGGTTGACGTACTGATCGAACTCGAACCGCAGGCGCAGCACGAGGCCGCGCTCGAGTACGGCGCTCGGCACACTGGGATCGCCCACGGCGCCGAGCAGGATGGCGTCGTGGGCAGCGATCTCGCCGAGCACGGAGTCCGGCAGCACCTCGCCCGTCCGGTTGTACCGGGCCGAGCCGAGGTCGTAGCTGGTCGGCTCGATGGCGACCGAGCCGACCGCTCGGAGCACCTTGATGGCCTCGGTCACGACCGCTGGGCCGATCCCGTCGCCGCCGATCACCGCAAGCCGGATACTTTGTGCTGTCACGGCAGTACCTTACTGGGCGCTAGCTGCCAGCTGGCAAGATGCGCACGCTCGCCGGGCCAGTCAGTCTCCATCCAGGTCGACCACCCTGGCCAGGCCGGCGCCGATGGCGGCGGCGATCTCGCTGAGCAGATCGGCGTGCACCGCGGAGTCGACCGACAGCACCATCAGCGCGTCGCCGCCCTGCGCATGCCGGCAGACCTGCATGCCGGCGATGTTGATCTGCTGACTGCCGAGGACCTGCCCGACGGAGCCGACGACGCCTGGCCGGTCGGCGTAGCCCAGGAAAATCATGTGATCGGCCGTGGTGATCTCGGCGTCCAGGCCGTTGACTTCGACCAGGTGCTCAGTCTGGCGCAACCCGGACAAGGTGCCGCTCACCGAGATCAGCTGGCCGTCCGGGGCAGTGCCGCGAACCGTCAGCAGGTTGCGCCAGTCCTGGCTCACCTCGTCGGTGCTGAGGCTGACCTCGACGCCGCGTTCCTTAGCGACTAGGGGCGCATTGACATAGGTAACCGGCTCTTCGGTGATGTCGCCAAAGAGCCCCTTCATCGCTGCGAGCTCCAGAACGCTTACGTCGAGCCCGGCGATCTCGCCCCTGGCCTCGACGGCGACCGACGCTGTCGCGCCGCCCGCGAGGGCGGCAAAGATTCGGCCAAGCTTCTCGCCGAGCGGCAGCCAGGGCCGCAGATCCTCATGCACGGCGCCGCCCTGGACGTTCACCGCGTCGGGGACGAACTCGCCATCCAGCGCCAGCCGGACCGACCTGGCGACTTGGGTACCGGCCTTCTCCTGCGCCTCGTTCGTACTCGCGCCCAGGTGCGGAGTGACCACGACGTTGTCGAAGCTGAACAGCGGGCTGTCGGTGCAGGGTTCCCTGGCGTACACGTCAACCCCGGCGCCGGCCACCCGGCCGTCGCGCAGCGCAGCGACGAGGGCGGCCTCATCAACGATGCCGCCGCGAGCCGCGTTGATGATGCGCACCGATGGCTTGACCAGGTGCAGTTCGCGATCACCGATGAGACCGACCGTCTCGGCGTTCTTCGGCAGGTGGACGGTGATGAAGTCAGCCTCGGCCAGCAGCTCGTCCAGGCTGACCATCCGGACGCCGAGCTGCGTCGAGGTGGCGGCCGGGGCGTACGGGTCAAAGGCGATCACGGTCATGTCGAACGCGGCCAGCCGCTCGGCTACCAGCGCCCCGATCCGACCAAGGCCGAGGATGCCGACGACCTTGTCCTGGAGCTCGACGCCGGTGTAGGCCGAGCGCTTCCACTGGCCGTTCTTGAGCGAGGCATTCGCCTGCGGCACGTTCCTGGCCAGGGCCAGCAGCAGCGCGACGGCGTGCTCGGCCGCGCTGACGATGTTGGACGCTGGCGCGTTGACCACCAGCACGCCCGCCTTGGTGGCAGCGTCGACGTCCACGTTGTCCAGCCCGACGCCGGCCCTTGCGACGACGCGCAGCCGCCGGGCTGCGGTGATCGCCTCGGCATCGATCCGGGTAGCGCTGCGGACGATCACGGCGTCGACGTCTGCCAGGGCTGGCAGCAGCAGGCCTCGGTCCGCGCCGTCTATGTAGCGCACCTCGAACGAGGCTTCCAGCAAGGCGATCCCAGCCGCGGATAGCTCTTCGGTGACGAGGACGACAGGTGCGGACAACAGTTACCTCCGGTAGGCAGGCGCCGGACTCGGCAGTCTATCGACCGCTTGTACATCGCGTGGATGTGCGCTGCTTCAGCCTAGGGTGGCTGTCTCCGGCGCGCTCGCGTCGGCGACGGAGTCAGCGCCGCCGACGACGGCGAAGGACTCGATCCCATGCGGCGTCATCGGCCGGGCCACCAGGTATCCCTGACCGAGCCCGCAGCCCATCGCCCGCAGGAGCTCGAGCTGCTCTGGCCGTTCGATCCCCTCAGCCACGATCTCAATGCCGAGATCATGGCCCACCTGGACGATGGTGCGTGTCAGCATGGCGAGCGTGCCGTCGGTGCCAAGACCGGCCACGAACGACGGATCAATCTTGATGATGTCGACCGGCAGCTGCCGCAGGTAGGCGAGCGAGGCGTAGCCGGTGCCGAAGTCGTCGATGGCCAGCCGGACACCAAGCTGGCGCAGCCTGGCCAGTCCATCCATGATCGGGCTGTCGATCTCGATCAGCACCCGCTCGGTGACCTCGATTGTCAGCGCGGACCGCTGCAGCCCGGTGTCGTCTAGCGTCGTCAGCACCGTCTCAGCGAACCCGGCCGAGCTGACCTGGCGAAGCGAGAAGTTCACCGAAAGCCCGACCTGCCAGCCCGACTGACGCCAGTGGGCCACCTGGCGGCAGGCCTGACTGAGCACCCAGGTCCCGAGCGGCACGATCAGGCCTGAGTCCTCGGCGATCCCGAGGAACTCCGCGGGCTCGAGATTCTGGCCGCCCCGCGACCACCGGACGAGCGCCTCCACGCTGGTCACCCGCGACGTCGCCAGCTCCACCACCGGCTGGTACTCGATACCCAGGCTGCCGGCCTCGATCGCGGCACGCAGGTCCGTCGCCAGCTCCAGCCGGCGGATCACGTCGGCGTGCATGTGCGCGGCGAACACCTCGACCCGGCCGCCGCCCGCATCCTTCGCCCTGGCCATAGCGAGGTCGGCGTTGCGCAGCAGGTGTGCGGGCAACTCGGGATCGGCGAACGCGACACCGACGCTGGCGGTGATCGACACGTCCCGGCCGGCGATCTGGAACGGCTCGGCCGCGATCGCCCCAGCGAGCCGGTCGGCGATGTCGACGATCTCCTGCGGACTGGTCGCGCTATCGATCAGGACCGCGAACTCGTCCCCGCCCCAGCGGGCGACTGTGTCGTGGGCTGGCACCAGGCCGCGCAGGCGCCGCCCAGCCTGTGCGAGCAGCAGGTCCCCCGCCCCGTGACCGACCGAGTCGTTGATGGCGGTGAAGCCGTCGAGATCGACGAAGATCGCCCCGATCCGCTCCGCTCCGATCAGCTCGGCGACGGCCGGGTCGCCGCGGTCGTCGGCGAGCAGGTCCTTGGCGCGCTCTTCCAGGTAAGACCGGTTCGGCAGGCCGGTTAGCCCGTCGTGAAAAGTGAGATGCGTGACCTGCCGCTGCAGCGCGACCTGGTCGCTCATGTCTCGCGCGGTCACCAGCAGCCGTCCGGGCCGGCCCGCTTCGGCAAAACGCGACACGGTGGCCTGCACGTGCCGCCACGTACCGTCGGACGACCTGACCCGGCAGGCGACGAGCCCGGTCGAGCCGGCCGGGTCCGCGCGGACGGCCGCCACGGTCCGCACCACGGTCCCAAGATCGTCGGGATGCACCAGTCCGGGCAGCCGTGCACCCGCCACCTGCTCGGGCGTGTAGCCGTAGTGCGAGACCGCCTTGCTCGCGTAGCTGATCAGGCCACTCGCGTCGCAGAGCAGGACGACGTCACTTGTCCGGTCGGCCAGCTGGTCGAATTGGCGGTCGGCCTGCTCGGCCAGCGCGGAGATCGCCGTCGCCTGCCGGAGCAGCCCCGCGACCCGCGCGGCCAGGGCAAGCGCGAGCAGGGAGCCGGTGATGAGCGCAACCGGGGTGACGCTGCCCCAGGTCACAATCGCAAAGATGAAGGAAATGAGGCTGGCCAGGCCGGCCGCACCGAGCGCGATCACGGTGCCGAGCAGCGGTCCGGCTGCGGGCGGCCGGATCCCGGCCGCGGACGTGCTCGCCTTAGGCTGCGCAGTCCGGGCGCTAGCCCCGAGAAGGCAGAACGCCACCAGCCAGGCCAGCTGCGGCCAGGAGCCAGGATGCATCCCGCTCGCCCGCGCCTGTACGGCCAGGAAGTCGCCGAGCGTGGCCGCCCACAGGGCGAGGTAGGGCAGGAGCCCACGACGCCCAGCCCGGATCGCGAGCCAGAGCGTGCCGCCGAGGACGGCCAGGTCGACCGCCGGATGGATGAGGTCGACAGTGAACATGCCAGGCCCGACGGCCGCCGCCGTATAGGCCAACCGCAAGATGGCAATCCAGCCGATGCTGAAGGCCGCGAGGACCAGCAGGCTGGCGTCCACCAGCCGGCCGGGATCGGATACGCCGCGAAGGCGATGCTGGCGATCGCGGTTGGCTGGCGTGGCAAGCCGCACCAGGCCGAGCACGAGCGGCGGCAGGCCGAGCAGCGCCAGCAAGTCGGTCAGCGTCAGCTGGATCACCGCCGGCGTGACCTCGCCGGCGCTGGCGCCTTGCGCGGCGAACGCCGCGCCCCAGACCACGGTGGCGACAGCGAACCACCGGCTCGCCGGGTCGCCGCCGCGGGCGCGCCGGATCAGGAGTACTGCGGCCGCCGCGGCCAGCAGTACTCCGATCACAGTCCAGCCTGGCGAGGACGGACTCATCGCGGCCAGGGAGATGCGTGCGCCTGCACCGGGCGTACGTGCACCAGACCTCCCGTCGGCTGCGTCCCGAGCGTGCGTTTTACGAACTATGCCGGGCGAGCCAGGAAGACACCGAAGGCCACAGGCCGTGCAGGGAGGTCATGCCTGCGGCTCGTCTTTGAGCGACGGCAGCACTCGACGCGCGGACGGTGCCAGCAGTACCGGGCCAACAGTTCCGGCGCGTCGT
>DATHQE010000537.1:0-1856 GCA_035483035.1 Streptosporangiaceae bacterium
GTCGACTGGCCGAGCCTGATGGTGGCGGCGTATTCCTTCTCGGTCAGCGTCAGGTACCCGAGCAGCCTGGTGGCCTTCTCCACGCCCACCACCAGCACGCCGGTCGCCATCGGATCCAGGGTCCCGGCGTGCCCTACCTTCCTGGTCCCGGCCAGCCGGCGGACCCGCGCCACGACGTCATGCGACGTCATGCCGCCGGGTTTGTCCACGATGACCAGGCCGCTGGCGGCGCTCATCCGTCGTAGTCGTCCTCGTCGGAATGTTCGGCGGGCTTGCGGTAGGGATCGGGATCACCGGCGGGAACGGCGCCCTCGCGGCTGCGGGCGAGTTCGGCGTCGGCGTGCAGGGCCTGGGTGACCAGGTCCTCGATCCGCTTGGCGCTGTCCGGGAGCACGTCGGCCACGAACTCAAGCGACGGCGTGTGCCGCAGGCCGAGCTGCCGGCCCACCTCGGACCTGATGATGCCCGTGGCGCTCTGCAGCGCCGCCGCGGTGTCGGCCCGCTCCTGGTCAGATCCGTACACGGTGTAGAACACGGTGGCTTCACGCAGGTCGTTGGTCAGCCGGGCTTCGGTGACGGTCACGAAGCCAAGCCTGGGATCCTTGATCCGGCGCTCCAGCATTTCCGCGACGATCTGGCTGATCCGGTCGGCCAGCTTGCGCGCCCTCGCGGCGTCCATGCTCGGTCACTCCTCCTCGTTGAACAGCCGCTGCCGAGCCGACAGCAGCTCGATCTCAGGATGCCCGGCCACCAGGCGCTCGCACTCGTCGAGCACGCTCATCGCGTTCGTGGCCGTCGCGGACACGACCGCCACGCCTATCTCGGCGCGCCGGTGCAGATCCAGGTGCCCGGTCTCGGCGACCGCGACACCTGGATAGCGCCGGCGCAGTTCGGCGACCAGCGGCCGGACGACGCCCCGCTTGCCCTTCAGCGAGTGCACGTCGCCGAGCAGCACATCCAGCGTCAGCGCAGCGACGTACACGGCATCACTCCGCTCCTGCCCGAGTAGCTGGTCAGGCCCTTGGCTTCTCCCTCATCTCGAAGGTCTCGATCGTGTCCTCGATCCTGACGTCGTTGTAGCCGATGCCGATACCGCACTCGAAGCCCTCGCGGACCTCGGTCGCGTCCTCCTTGAACCGCCGCAGCGAGTCCACCGTCAGGTTGTCGGAGATCACCACGCCGTCCCGGATCAGCCGCGCCTTGCTGCCGCGGTGGATCGTGCCGCTGCGCACGATGCAGCCGGCCACGTTGCCGACCCTGGGCACCCGGAAGACCTCCCTGATCTCCGCCGTGCCGAGCTGGACCTCCTCGAACTCGGGCTTGAGCATGCCCTTGAGCGCGGCCTCGACCTCCTCGATCGCCTGGTAGATGATCGAGTAGTAGCGGATATCCACGCCCTCGCGCTGGGCCAGCTCGCCCGCCCGGCCGGCCGGCCGGACGTTGAAGCCGATGATCACCGCATCCGAGGCGATGGCCAGGTTGACGTCGTCCTGGGTGATCGCGCCGACACCCCGGCCGATGACCCGCAGGGTGACCTCTTCGCCGACATCGAGCTTGAGCAGCGCGTCCTCGAGGGCCTCCACCGAACCGGACACGTCGCCCTTGATGATGAGCAGCAGTTCCTCGCGCTCGCCCGCCTTGAACGCCGAATCCAGATCCTCGAGCGTGACCCGCCGCCGTCCCTGGGCGAACTGGGCGATGCGCTCGCGGGCCTCCCGGCGCTCGGCGATCTGCCTGGCCATCCGGTCGTCGGAGACGACGAGGAAGTTGTCGCCCGCGTCGGGAACGGCGGTCAGGCCGAGCACCAGGACCGGCCGGGACGGCGACGCCTCGGCGATCGGCTGGCCGTTCTCGTC
>DATHQE010000538.1:0-3748 GCA_035483035.1 Streptosporangiaceae bacterium
CCAACGCGACCGAGCGGGCGGTTGAGCTGATGACGCACGCGGGGCTGTTCGCCGCCCGCGACCGGCTCGCCGGCCAGCTGTCTGGCGGGATGCGGCAGAAGCTCGGCGTGATCGCTGCCCTCCTGCACAGCCCGGAGCTGCTGATACTCGACGAACCCAGCACGGGCGTCGATCCGGTGAGCCGGGCCGACCTGTGGTCCCTCATTGCGTCCGCGGCGGCTGGCGGTGCGGCGGTTATCCTCGCGACCACGTACCTCGACGATGCGCAGCGCGCGAACGTTGTGCTCGTCCTCGAGGCCGGCCGTCAGCTCGCCGCCGGGCCGCCGGCCGAGATTGTGGCCGCAATGCCGGGCAGCGTGGTCGGGACTGCGGTGCCGCCGCCGGGTGAGGCTGGCCTGCACGCGTGGCGGCGCGGTGCGTCCTGGCGCGTCTGGTATCCGCCCGGAGCGTCCTATCCCGGCGCGCGGATTGCACCGGACCTTCAAGATGCCGTCACCGTCGTGGCGCTGGCACGCGACGACCAGGACCGTGAGTCCGACATGCACGGGCAGCCAACCGGGCCGAGCGGACAGAGTGGCCCGAGCGGACAGAGTGGCCCGAGCCGACAGAGTGGCCCGAGCGGACAGAGTTGGCCTGACGGACTGGGCCGGCCGAGCGAACATGGGGCCAGGACCTTGGCGCAGAGCGTCGGCGTCAGCTGCGTCTTCGGCGCGGTCACCGCCGTTCGCGAGGTCAGCATCCAGGTGCGCCCCGGCGAGATCGTCGGCCTGCTCGGCGCGAACGGCGCAGGCAAGACAACTCTCATCCGGATGCTGCTTGGCCTGATCCCGCCGACGACGGGCCAGATTCTGCTGCTCGGCGAGCGGCCCAGCCGGGCGACCCGGCGGCGGATCGGCTATGTACCGCAGGGCCTCGGGCTGTACGACGACCTGACCGTTGCGGAGAACCTCGAGTTCGCGGCGGCCGTCTTCGGCGCTGGCACGACTCGCCAGCGGGCACCCGGCAGGCCGCGTCGGCACACGCCCGGGCAGCCAGACCAGGCTGCGGTCCTCAGCGGCGACCCGGCGATCCCGGTCGGCCAGCTGCCGCTCGGCGTTCAGCGCCGGGCTGCGTTCGCCGAGGCGCTGGCGCACCAGCCCGAGCTGCTCATCCTGGACGAGCCGACCTCCGGCGTCGACCCGCTCGGCCGGGCCCGGCTGTGGCAGACCATCGCCGAGGCCGTCCAGGCCGGCGCTGGCGCGCTGGTGTCGACTCATTACATGGAAGAAGCCGGCGAGTGCGACAGGCTGATCATCATGGCGGACGGCCAGGTTGTGGCGGCTGGAACGGCCAGCGAGATCGTCGGTGCCGCTCAGGTGACGGTCGTCGACGCGGCGAACTGGGCGGTCGCGTTCAGCGAGCTGGAGCGGGCTGGGCTGCCGGTCGCGCTGGCCGGGCAGACGCTCCGCGTACCCGGCGTCAGCACGGACGACGTCGAGCGGGTGCTCGCCGCGGTCCCAGGCGAGGGCAGGGCCGAGGTCGACAGGGTCTACCAGGCGCCCGCGACCCTGGAAGAGCGGTTCTTCGATCTCACGCTGGCGGCCGGCCGGTCACGGGCGATCGCATGACCCGGCCAGCACCCAGCACGGGGGCGAGCTCGGGCACGCGCAAGCGGACACGCACCGGACGCCGGACGGGAGATAGCGGCACCCGGGAGGCAATACTCGCCGCTGCCCGGGCGCAATTCGCCGAGCACGGCTACGACGGCGCCACGATCCGGGCGATCGCTGCTGCCGCTGCGGTGGATCCCGCGCTCGTGCATCATTTCTACGGCAGCAAGGAACGGCTGTTCGCGGCCGCGATGCAGCTGCCGTTCGTCCCGAGCGAGATCATCTCAGCCGCGCTCGCCGAGATCGCGGACCGGCCTGGCGAATCGGCCGGTGAGCACATGGTGCGATCCGCGCTCGCGCTGTGGGAGACGGCTGAGGTGCGCGGCGCGCTCACTGGGTTGCTGCGATCCGCGCTGACGAGCGAGCAGGCGGCCGTGATGCTGCGCGAGTTCCTGGCCGACGCGATACTCAAGCCGGTGGCGAGCGTAGTAGCGGGGGCGGACCCCGATAGCACCCCGTTCCGTGCCTCCCTTGTCGCGACGCAGATGCTTGGCCTCGCCATCACGCGGTACGTGCTCCAACTCGGGCCGGTGGCCGCGGCGAGCACCGATGAGCTGGCGGCGGCCGTCGGGCCGGCGATCGAGCGCTACCTGGCCGGTGACATCAGTACCTAACAGCACGGGAACGGGGCCGAATCCGGCTCCGCCCGGCTACCGCGCGCGGCCGCCGGCCCGATGGCACGGACCACTACGATCCTGAGGGTGGATCCGATTCTTGGTGATTGCTCGCTCGAGCGCCTGCGCGCGCGCACGAGCCACAAGTGGCGCACGTACCCAGCCGACGTACTGCCCGCCTTCGTTGCCGAGATGGACTTCGATCCCGCCGAGCCCATCAAGGATGCGATCCGGGCGGCGCTCGCCGCTGGTGACCTCGGCTATCCGGACAAGGGTGACCTGGGGGAGGCGTTCGCGGAATTCGCGGCAGATCGCCTCGGCGGCTGGTCGCCCGATCCGGACCTAATCTTCGCGATCCCGGACGTGATGACGGGCATCGCTGAGGTGATTCAGGCGGTCACTGAGCCGGGCGCTGGCGTTGTCATCAACCCGCCGGTCTACGCGCCGTTCTTCTTCCGCCTGGAGCTCGCCGGCCGGCGAATCGTGCAGGCGCCGCTTGCCGCCGCGGACGGCAGCTACGACCTGGACCTGGACCGGCTCGACCGGGCGCTGCGGGAGCCGGGGGTCGGCGCTTACCTGCTGTGCAATCCGCACAACCCGCTCGGCCGGGTCTGGTCGCGCGACCAGCTGACCGCGATCGCCGACCTGTGCGATCGCCGCGGCATACCAGTCCTGGTCGACGAGATCCACGCTCCGCTCGTGCTGCCCGGCGCCGTGCACGTGCCGTTCCACAGCCTGGACCATCCTGCGGCCCGCCGCGCGGTCGTGTTCACGTCAGCCACGAAGGGCTGGAACATCCCGGGTGTGAAATGCGGCATTGCCGTGACGGCCGACCAGGCCGCGGCCACCGTCCTGGCGCTGCGGTGGGATGCGCTGCTCGCCTCGCATCTAGGCGTGCACGCCACGATCGCCGCGCTGCGCAACGCCAGGCCCTGGCTCGATGCTGTCGTGGCCCAGATCGACGCGAACACGCGGCTGCTGACCACGCTGCTGGCTGAGCATCTGCCCGGCGCGCGCTACCGGCCGCCGCGCGCGAGCTTCCTCGCCTGGATCGACTGCCGCGAGATGGAGCTTGGCGACGACCCGGCGGCTGAGTTCCTGGCCCGCGGCCGGGTCGCGCTCAGCCCTGGCCCCGACTTCGGCTCCGAGGGCCTGGGGTTCGCGCGGCTGAATATCGGTACTTCGCCTGAGCTGATCGCCGAAGCGGTGCACCGGATGGCGGCGGTCGTTTCCGGCTGAGCCCGTTTCCGGCTGAGCCCGGCCGTTTCCGGCTGCGCTGCGGTGTCATTACGCGATTGGTCACGATCGCGCACACATGTTGCCGCGCGCTGCCTGGCACTGTCACGATCGGGACCTGAATTTCTGTTGGTAGCGGGGTGGTTGCGCGCTCTAACCCCTGTACCGCCGCTCTCACCCTATGGAGATGTCAGATGCCTGCCACGTACCGGTCTGCGGCGACCGCGCTTTTGATCGCGGTCGCCACGG
>DATHQE010000539.1:0-12769 GCA_035483035.1 Streptosporangiaceae bacterium
GCCCAGCGCCTCGCGCGCCAGCCGGGCCACGCGTACTGCCTCGACAGCCGTGAAGCAGCCGGCCGTGTTAGGCAGCACCCGGATGCCACGGTCGGTCAGCAGCTCGAGTACAGAGCCGGCCGCGGCCGGATCGACGCGGCGCATGGCGACCGTCGTGAGCTCGGTGCCGGAGGCAGCCAGCGCCCGGTCGAGCACGTCCAGGCTCGGGGCACCGCCAGTACCCATGATGAGCCGGGAGCTAAAAGCCTCGCCGGCGATCAGCAGCGGGTCGTCCACTCTCAGCCTCCCTGCACAGCGGTCAGCACCTCTACCTCGTCCCCGTCGGACAGCGGCGTCGCCGCCCACGCGGCTCGCCGGATGACGTCGCCGTTCACGGCGGCCGCCACGCCCGTCTCGGCGTCGGTCAGCAGCGCGACCGCCTGCGCCAGGGACAACGTGGCGGCAGCCTGACGCGGCTTGCCGTTGATGACTACCTCCATGCTGTCGCCGCCGCGGGCAGGTCGGCCGCCGCCGGCGGTGCGCTAACCGGATCAGCCGCCGTCGCCTGGCCGGAGCTAGCCGCCTGGCCACCGCGAGCGGGGAAGCGGCCGGCGGCGAACGGCCGCCAGCTCGGATCAGGCGTCCCCGTCCGCAGGAAGGCAGCCATCGTGTCGGCCGTGACGGGCGCCAGCAGGACACCAGCCCGGAAATGCCCGGTCGCGAGCACGAGGCCAGGCAGCTCGGTGGGGCCGAGCACCGGGGCGTTGTCCGGCGTGCCCGGCCGCAGGCCGGCCACGACGTCCGCGAGCTCGAGCTCGGTAATGCCGGGCACCAGCGTCCGCGCGTCGCGCAGCAGTTCCCAGACGCCGCCCGCCGTCACCGTCGTGTCCGGTCCCAGTTCCTCCTGCGTCGCGCCGACGACAAGCTCGCCGCTCTCACGTGGCACCAGATAGACACTGAACCCGCGCACTACGCCGCGAACCGTGCGCCGCAAAAGCCCGGCTGGCAGTCCCGCGGCGTCTGTCGTGGCCGTTGTGCGCAATCGGATGATCTGTCCCTTGACCGGCCGCACCGGCGGCGCGCCGCCAGGCGGCAGCCCGGCGATGCCAGCCGACTGCCAGCCGGCAGCGAGCACGATCCACGGCGCCTGCACGACTGAGTCGTCGGCCAGGCGGACGCCGTCAGCCCGGCCTGCGGCGCAGCGGATCTCGATGACGCGCTGGCGGACGAGCCGCACGCCCGCGTCTTCGGCTGCCTGCTGGAGCGCTACGGCGAGTAGCCGCGGGTCGACGGAGCCATCGTCCGGAGCGAGCAGCCCGCCCCGTACCGCCGGATCGAGCATGGGCTCTGCCGCCCTGCACTCGCGGGCGGTGAGCTGCTGCAGGTGCACTCCGAACGTCTCCTGGAGCGCCCTCGTCTCGGCCAGCACGGCGAGGTCATCGCTGTCGTAGGCGACCTGGAGCGTGCCCGCCTGCCGAAAGCCAGTTGGCCGCCCGGTCACCGCCTGCAGCTCGGCGATGAAGTCCGGGTACCGGCGCAAGGAGTCCTGCCCGAGGCCGAAGATCTCGCGCTCGGCGTAGGCCGCCTCGGCGATCGGGGTCAGCATGCCCGCGGCCGCGTGCGTGGCGCCGAGACCTGGCTGCGGATCGGCGAGCACGACCCGCAGACCCTGCTGTGCTGCACGCCAGGCGATGCTCAGCCCGATCACGCCAGCGCCCACGACCACGACGTCGGTAGTCTCGCTTTGAGCGCTCATGTCCGCTCCCTTCGCCGGCATGACCCGGATCAGGTTCCTGCGGTCGGCGGCTCGCCAGCCGCCCTCTCAGTCCGGTCAGCACCGGACTCCCGCGCGATATCCGCTAGCTTAGCCGCCGTCGGCCCCTGCGCCAGCGCGAGCACGATCACCGCATGCTGTGATGACTGTCGGTGGCAGGAGAGGCCGCGGCGGATGAAAGCGAGGGCGGGATGGCCGAGCCGGCCAGAGTGGTCGTGGTGGGCGCCGGTCTTGCCGGGCTGCGTGTCGTCGAGGAACTGCGCGCTCGCGGATTCGGCGGCGCCGTGACTCTCATCGGCGCGGAGAGCCGGCCGCCGTATGACCGGCCGCCGCTGTCGAAGAAGGTAATGACCGGAGAGCTTGACGACTCAAGCCTCCGGGCCGATCTGGCGTCGCTGTCCGTCGACGTCCGCCTGGGTGAGACCGCCACCGCGCTCACCGGCCACGTCCTTCGCACGGATGCGGCTGAACATGAGTGGGACGCGCTGGTCGTGGCGACCGGCGCGTGCCCGGTGCGGCTGCCAGGTGACGGGCCCCAGCGGGTGCTACGGACCGCGGACGACGCGCTCGCGCTGCGCTCCCTGCTGACACCGGGTACCTCGCTGGCCATTGTCGGGGCGGGCTGGATCGGTGCGGAGCTGGCGACGTCCGCGGCCCGCCGGGGCTGCGAGGTCACGGTGCTGGAAGCGGCGGACACGCCGCTCGCCGCCGCCGTCGGCCACGAGGTCGGCGCGGTGACGATTCCCTGGTACGCCGAGGCTGGCGTGGAGCTTCGGCTGGCCGAGATGGTGACGTCTATCGAGGCGGGCGGGATCGCCCTCGGCGACGGCGGCTGGGTCGCGGCCGACGTCATCGTCACGGCCGTCGGGGTGCGGCCTGCCGTGTCCTGGCTCGGCGGCTCGGACGTGCGGCTGGACAACGGAGTCGCGGTGGACGGGCAGCTGCGGACTACGGCTGCCGGGGTGTTCGCGGCCGGTGACTGCGCCTCGTTCTGGTCGGCGCGGTACCAGCGGCAGCTTCGGTTCGAGCACTGGGATGTGGCCTTGCACGCGCCCGAGGTCGTGGCCGCGAACATCTTGGGCGGGAGTGCCGACTATGACCCCGTTCCGTATTTCTGGTCTGAGCAGTTTGGGCGGATGGTGCAGTACGTGGGCTGGCACGGCGGGGCGGACGCGCTTGTCTGGCGCGGACGTCCGGCCGAGGCCAAGTGGGCAGTGTGCTGGCTGGCGCAGGACCGGCTGGTGGCCGCGCTGACCGTCGGGTTGCCGCGCGATCTCAGTCAGGCGCGCCGGCTGATCGAGGCCGGCGGTCTTGTCGATCCGGGCAAGCTGGCCGATCCTGGGATGGCGATTCGCGACTGCGGGATCGCTGGCTGACACGCCGGACTTGGTTGGGATGGGGTAGGTTTCGGCGGCGGTCCGATGTGGGAAGCTCCTCACGTGGCACAGATCGACCCCCCGACCGACGCCATCGTCGGTGACTGGCTGAGTTTGCCCGACGTTGCTGGCCGCCTTGGCCTGCCAGTAAGCCGGGTCAAGCAGTTGCTCCGCGATCGCAAGCTGCTCGCGGTGCAACGTCCAAGCGGCGAGTTCGCCGTCCCCGCCGGATTCCTTGACGGCGATCAGGTCATCCATGGCCTGGGCGGCACGCTGACGCTGCTCTTCGACTGCGGGTTCACTGAGACCGAGGCGCTGAGCTGGCTGTTCACCGCTGACGACTCGCTGCCCGGCACGCCGGTGCAGGCGCTGGCCGAGCACCGGCGCACTGAGGTGAACAGGCGGGCGCAGGCACTAGCCTTCTGAGGTGCCTGATCACCTGCGTGACCGCCTAGCTGCCGCACGCCTGTACCTGTGCACCGATGCCAGGGAGCGCCAGGGCGACCTGCCGCGCTTCCTGGACACGGTCCTGAGCAGCGGCGTGGACATCATCCAGCTGCGGCAGAAAGGCCTGGAAGCCGGCCAGGAGCTTCGGTATCTGGAGGTTTTCCGGCGTGCGTGTGCCGCGCATGGAGCGCTCCTGGCCGTCAACGACCGGGCCGACGTCGCTTATGCGTGCGGCGCTGACGTGCTGCATCTCGGCCAGGACGACCTTCCGGTCACGGTCGCGCGGCGGATTCTCGGGACGGGGCCGATGATCGGACTGTCGTCGCACGCCGCGGCCGAGACCGCCGCCGCCGCCCGCGAGCCCGCGGCTGATTACTACTGCACAGGGCCGGTCTGGCCCACGCCCACCAAGCCAGGCAGGCCGGCGCCGGGCCTCGACCTGGTGCGCTACGCCGCCGGGCTCGAGACCACCCGGCCCTGGTTTGCCATCGGCGGCATCGACGAGGCCAACCTCGATCAGGTCCTCGCGGCCGGCGCGCGCGGCATCGTCGTCGTACGGGTTCTCACCGACGCCGCCGATCCTGGCGCCGTCGCCGCCCGGCTGTCGGCACGCCTCAGCTAACAGATCGCGCGAATATGGCCACTCCGCCGCCAGCGGCACTGGATTGTCTCGAATATGACATTTCGGACAGCGATGCGCGTGCCACGGCCGCTGGCAAGGTGGTTGCGAGGGACATTTTCCGCGGCGCGTGCACTTTAGCGCCAGGCTCGCCCGTTTTGCCGGCACGTTAGGAGGGAATCGTGGTCCGGCTGGCGCACAAGACCGGCAAATCGGGCCACGCTGAGCGGGAGCATCGACCGCTACGTTTTCCTTCGCCGGGCTCCGGTTGTCAATCGTCGCGGTCGGTGGCCATGACAGCCAGTTCGGCCAGGGCCGTCCTGGCGTCCTCGCTGATCGGCGCGCCGTCCAGGGCCGCGATGGCCTCCTTGACGCCGGCGGCGATCAGGGCCTCGCATTCGGCGACGGCTCCAGTGTCGGTGAGCACGGCCGCGACCTGCGCCGCGGCCGCCTCGGTGAGCTTGCGGTCGCCGAGGTGGCGATCCAGGACGCGCGCCTGGCTCGCGCTGGCCCGGTCCCGCGCGAGGGCCATCAGGACCGTCCGCTTGCCCTCGGAGATGTCGCCGCTGACTGGCTTGCCCGTCCTGGCCGGGTCGCCGAAAACGCCCAGGATGTCATCGCGGAGCTGGAAGGCGATGCCGAGTGGGATGCCGTACTCCGTACACATGCCCTCGAGGGTGGCGACGGTGCTGGCCGATTGCGGGCCGGCTGCCATGGCCATGCCGAGCTGAAGCGGGCGCTCGATCGTGTACTTGGCCGTCTTGTACGTCACGACCCGCAGCGCCGCCCGGACCGATGTGCTCTGACTGACCTGGCTGAGCAAGTCCAGATACTGGCCGGCGGCGACCTCGGTGCGCATGGCGTTCAGCGCAGGCTGCCCGCGGCTGAGGACGTCGGCCGCGAAGCCGCTGGCGTGGTACAGCTCGTCGGTCCAGGCCAGCAGCATGTCCCCGATGAGGATCGCCGCCCCCAGGCCGAACTGCTCGGCCGATCCTGCCTGCACCGACGTTCCGCCCTGGCCTGCCGGTCCCGCCTGCGCCGACGATGCGCGCGGCGTCTCCGATCCGGCCTGGCCTGCTGCCGAGCCCGGCTGCCACGACGGACCGAGCTGTCTGGCGGCGAACCGGCTGGCGAACTGCCGGTGCACGGCAGGTCCTCCGCGCCTTGTGTCGCTGGCGTCCATGACGTCGTCGTGCACCAGGGCGCTGGCCTGCAGAAGCTCCAGGGCGGCCGCGGCGGTGTAGATCTCGGGGCAGTCCTGGCCGCCGCCTGCCCGCCAGCCCCAGTAGCAGAACGCCGGGCGCAGCCGCTTCCCGCCTGCTAGCAGGCCTTCCATCGCATCCAGACATGGCAGCAGGTCATCGCCGATGGCCATCAGGTCCGCCCGCTGGCGGGCCAGGAACAGTTCAAGGGCGCGCGCAACCTCGGTGCGGATATGCCCGAGGCTGGCCCGCCCATCCGTGGCCGCTGCGCTTGCCATGGTTGTCGAGAGTAGACCCCGTCGGCCAGTGCTGGCGGCGGCCAGGCAGGTCACAGGGCAGGGGCGGCCCCGTTCCGCTCGAAACGGGTAGCCTACGGGAATGCCAGTCGGTGCCGCTCCAGCGATCCGGGACCTGCTTGCCGCCGGGCGGCAGTCGTTCTCGTTCGAGTTCATGCCGCCGAAGACCGAGGCGGAAGAGGAGCGGCTCTGGCTGTCGATCCGCCAGCTGGAGCCGTTGCAGCCGACATTCGTATCGGTGACTTACGGCGCGGGCGGCTCGACCAGGGACAGGACGGTGCGGGTCACCGGCCGCATCGCGGCGGAGACGACGCTGACACCCCTTGGCCACCTGACGGCGATGAACCACTCGGTCGCGGAGCTGCGGCACGTCATCGGCTCCTATGCGGACGTCGGCGTCCGCAATGTGCTGGCGCTGCGCGGCGACCCGCCCGGTGATCCGCGCGCTGAGTGGGTGGCGCATCCGGATGGGCTGGAGCACGCCGACGATCTGGTCCGCCTGGTCCGGACCTCGGGTGACTTCTGCGTGGGGGTGGCGGCGTTCCCCGAAGGCCACATCAGGTCAACGAGCTGGGAGTCCGACGTCGACTTCCTGGTCGGCAAGGTCCGCGCAGGCGCCGACTTCGCCATCACGCAGATGTTCTTCTACCCGGAGGACTACCTCCGCCTGCGCGATGCCGTGGCCGCGCGAGGCTGCGACGTCCCCATCATCCCCGGCATCATGCCGATCATCAGCGTGCCAGGGATCGAACGTGCCGTTCTGCTGTCCGGGTGCAGGTTCCCGCCGGAACTGGCGGATGAACTGCACGCCCACGCCGACGACAAGTCCGCTGTGCGCAAGATCGGCGTCGAGTTCGCCGCGGCGATGTGCGACCGGCTGCTCTCCGAAGGGGTACCGGGCCTGCATTTCTACACGCTGAACGGCTCACGGGCGACGCGCGAGATATACCAGGTGCTGGGCCTCGGCCGGTCCGCTGCCTCCTAGCGGGCCGCCCTAGTCTGAGTAGTGTCCGGGGGCAGTCATGCGTGCTGTCGCTACCAGTGGGAGCTCGGCGCCCATCACCGCGTAGGCCGGCCCGCCGCCGGGAAACAGGAACCCGGTCAGCAGGTCGGTGAAACCGAGGCTGCGGTACAGGTGCCTGGCGGGCGTCTGGTCGTCTCTGGTGGACAACAGCGCGGTCCGCTCGCCGCGCCCCGCCGTGAGCGCCAAGATCATCCGCCGCCCGATCCCGCGCGCCTGGAAATGCGGGTGCACGTGCACCTCGGCGATCTCCAGCACGTCCGCCAGCCAGGTGGCAGCTGCTGCCGCGCCGCTGCGAGTGGTGATGCCGGAGCGCACCACGTCGTGCCACCACTGGCCTGGCAGGCCGTGGAAGCCATAAGTGAATGCCACAATGCGGGACGGCTCGCCGCTGTAAACGGCAATAGCACGAAAGCCGGGATTGCCAGTGTGCCGCTCCATAATGGCCTGGCGGGATGGCAGCTCGTCATCCCTCGCGCCCATCGCGGCGGCGTAGATGGCCAGGAACTGCCCGACGCCGGCGAGGAAATCGGGCCGCGACAACTCGGCGATGCCCGTGGCGTCTTGCACTAGCACAGCCTAGCCCGCCCGCGCCCGGCGCCGTGCGTCCAGCACCGCGCGTCCAGCACGGCGCATCGAGCACGGCGCATCGAGCACGGCGCATCGAGCACGGCGCATCGAGCACGGCGCATCGAGCCGGTCCAGGCCGGCTGCTCCATGATCCCGAAAGATCCAGCACAGCCGGCTATGCCGGATCTTTCGGCACGATTGCGGCCACTGAGAGCGGCAGCCGTGAACCCGGCAGACTGGGCGAGCCTGGCGGCCCTCTGCGACCGTCCAACGCCCCGACGCGGAGATAGCGATGATCTCCGGCCTCGCCGCACCGAGCGGCGCGCCCGTCCCAGTCTCCGTACTGCTCCTCGATCGTCAGGCTGCGGAAAGGCCACCGCAACGGCGGCCAGCGGCTGGCCGGCCATTTTGTCAGACCCTCCCTGTAACTTCGAACGCAGATGCAAGAGCTAGACAGGCGAACGAATATATGTTCGAATTACGTTGTGCGAATGAGCGCCGGGCCCCCTCGGCTGCTCGCATCGGCCGGGTGAGGCGTGGGGAAGCGCCCCGCCCGGCCGGGCACAGCGAAGGAGGAGCTTCGATGGGCCCGATCGTTCAGGTGAGGCCGGGAGGGCAGCGGCAGCAGGCGCGGATTGCGTCTTCGGCGCTGGCGCTGATGGAGTCGGCGCGGCACGGGCTTGCCGCCGCCGAGGACGAAGTCACGCCCGGTGGCCGGTATGTCAGTGCGCATCTGGCTGCACTGCGAGCCGCGGCGGCGGTGGTGGCGGCCCGAGCCGAGCCGCCCGGCGGTCGTCGCCGGCGGCCGCAGAGTGTGTGGGAGCTGCTGCCAAAGGTCGAGCCTGCGCTGCGAGAGTGGGCGGCGTTCTTCGCAGCGGGAGCGGCCAAGCGCGCGGCTGCGGAGGCCGGCCTGCCGCGCGCGGTCAGCCCGCGCGAGGCCGACGAGCTACTGCGGGACGCGGGTGCTTTCGTATCGCTGGCAGAGGGCGCACTAGGTATTCCTGGCCATCAGGAGCTGCTGCCCTTGCCGACCGCCGGCTAGGTACCCGCCAGTCCCGAACAACTCGCTGGCTGGCTTTGCGCCGGCAACCCGGCACGGCTCGGCGCCAAGCAAAAGACCGGGCAGGCCGTCAGGCCTGCCCGGTCTTGATGTCTAGCGGCGAACTGCTCAGAAGGCGTCGATCGCCCCGCGGGCGTCCGAGTCCAGGATCCCCCAGCTGATGAGCTCCTCGGTGAGGTCAGCAGGTGACTTGTCGTAGATCACTGCCAGGGAGCGGAGGTCCTCCTGGCGGATCGACAGCACGCGGCCGTTGTAGTCGCCGCGCTGGCTCTGAATCGTCGCAACGTAACGGGACAGCGGGCCAGCCTTGTCCTTGGGCAGCGTGGCCATCCGCTCCAGGTCAATGACGAGCTTCGGCGCTGGGCTGATCAGCGTCGGCATGACATCGCCCGGCAGCAACTCCGAGACGGGGACGCCATAGAACTCGGCAAGCTCGGCAAGCTTCTGAACGGTGACGGACCTGTCGCCGCGCTCATACGAGCCAACCACGACGGCCTTCCACCGGCCGCGGGACTTCTCCTCGACGCCATGCAGTGAGAGTCCCTGCTGGGTGCGAATGGCGCGCAGCCGCGCACCGAGGGTCTTGGCGTAATCAGATGCCATCGTCACGGCCCCCTGGCCTGTCGTAGCTAAAAGTAACGGTTACGGACAGTGACGGTAGGCCCCGCAGAGCGCAGGGTCAAGCCGATTGGCAAAAACCGGGTGAACTTACGCGCCTCGTGTCATCCCAGGTCGGCGGCGCAGCTTTCGGTCGCGGTAGCTCGGATCACGCCAGAAAGCCCGTAGCTGCCGGCGAATCTGGCACGCGGCAGCTCTCGTCGGCCAGCGTTCCGTCTGCCCGCTATCACCGATTAATCCAGTTATCGTGTGACTCATATCACTGATGGCAGTGCGTCGTATGGGGCTAACAGAGCGTGAGTCCGGGCGTGGGCAGACGCGGGAGAGACTGCGGCGGCCCGGCGGTCGTGCGCACGACTGGGCGGTGCTCGTGCGGGCGGCTGGGCGATGCTGGCGGGCGGCTGTGCGGTGCTCTGCGCGCGGCCGTGCGGTACTCGCGCGGTGCTGGTGCGCGCGGCTGCGCGGTGCGCCTGATCGCTGCTGATACGGTTGTGCGGACAGACGTCCTTTAAGCCCCGTCCTGTGAGGCGGGAAAGGGGGTCCATATGGCGCATGCCCTTCATTCTGGCGACGCTGACGCTGTCGGCGCAGGTCAGCACCTGGTGAGCGAGGCCCGTTCGGTGGGCCAGGATCGCTCGGCAACACTGCCGCCGGGCAAAGTAGTTCTCGGCGCTGACGAGATCGGCCGCGCGCTCACCAGGGTCGCGCACGAGATTCTCGAGCGCACCAACGGTGCTCACGACGTGGTGATGCTTGGCATTCCGACCAGGGGAGTGCCGCTCGCCCACCGGCTGGCCGCCAGGGTCGCGGAGGTCGAGGGCCGTACCGCCGTGGCCGGCTCCCTCGACATCACGATGTACCGCGATGACCTGCGGCTGCGCCCGGCCAGGTCGCTAGGCCACACCCACGTCCCCGCCTCCGGGATCGACGACAAGATCGTGATCCTGGTCGACGACGTGCTCTACTCGGGCCGGACGGTACGAGCCGCCCTCGATGCGCTCGGCGACCTCGGCAGGCCCCGCGCAGTCCAGCTCGCTGTGCTGGTGGACCGCGGGCACCGTGAGCTGCCCATTCGGGCCGACTACGTGGGCAAGAACCTGCCGACGTCGCAGCGGGAGGTCGTCCACGTGCTGCTGATCGAGACCGACGGCGAGGACGCGGTCGTCCTCGGTCAGGAGGGCGGGCGATGAACCGGCATCTGATTTCCGCGGCCGACGTCAGCCGCGATGACGCGCTGCTGATCCTCGACACGGCCGACGAGCTGTCCCAGGTGGCCGACCGGCCGATCAGGAAGCTGCCGACCTTGCGCGGGCGCACCGTGGTCAACCTCTTCTACGAGGACTCGACCCGGACCAGGATCTCGTTCGAGGCAGCCGCCAAGCGGCTGTCAGCCGACGTGATCAACTTCTCGGCCAAGGGCTCGAGTGTCGCCAAGGGCGAGAGCCTCAAGGACACGGCGCTGACGCTGGAGGCGATGGGCGCAGACGCGGTCGTGATCCGCCATCCGGCCTCGGGTGCCCCCCACCGGCTGGCCCGGTGGGTCCGCGGCAGCGTGGTGAACGCCGGCGACGGCACGCACGAGCACCCCACTCAGGCGCTGCTGGACGCCTTCACGATGCGCCGCCGGCTTGGCCGCCTCGACGGCCTACGGGTGGCCATCGTCGGCGACATCCTGCACAGCCGGGTAGCCAGGTCGAACGTGCTGCTGCTGCGCACGCTAGGCGCCGACGTCACGCTGGTCGCGCCGCCCACCCTGCTGCCGGTCGCCGTCTCGAGCTGGCCGTGCGAGGTCAGCTACGACTTCTCGGCCGTGCTGCCCAAGGCAGACGTCGTCATGATGCTCCGCGTCCAGGCGGAGCGGATGAACGCGGCCTATTTCCCGACAGTGCGTGAGTACAGCCGCCGGTACGGCCTGGACGCCGGCCGGATGGCGCTGCTGCCAGACCACGCCATCGTCATGCACCCCGGCCCGATGAACCGCGGCGTTGAAATCGCGGCCGAGGTCGCCGACTCACCGCGGTCGACCATCGTCGAGCAGGTGGCGAACGGGGTCAGCGTACGGATGGCAGTCCTGTACTTGCTTCTCGGCGGGGCCGAGCTCACGACGCCGGTGCTCACGACCACGGGGCTCACGACCACGGGGCTCACGACGACGGCGGAGGTGACCAGTTGACCGGCGATCGCCAGGCATGGCTGATCAGGGGCGCGCGGCCGCTTGGCGGCGACGCCACCGACCTGCTGCTCGTCGACGGACTCATCGCGGCGGCCGGACCAGGCCTGACCGCGCCGTCCGGGGCCCAGGTGCTCGACGCGACTGGCCTGGTCGCGCTGCCCGGACTGGTGGACCTGCATGCGCACCTGCGCGAGCCGGGTCGCGAGGACGCCGAGACCGTGCAAACCGGGACGGAGGCGGCCGCGCTGGGCGGGTTCACCGCCGTGCACGCGATGGCGAATACGGAGCCAGTCGCCGACACGGCGGGCGTGGTCGAGCAGATCTGGCGGCTTGGCAGGCAAGCAGGCCTGTGTGACGTGCGACCAGTGGGCGCGGTGACGGCCGGCCTGGGCGGCAGCCGCCTGGCCGAGCTCGGGGCCATGGCCGACTCGGCCGCCCGGGTGCGGGTGTTTTCCGACGACGGCCGCTGCGTATCCGACGCGGTCCTTATGCGGCGGGCACTGGAGTACGTGAAGGCCTTCGACGGCGTGATCGCCCAGCACGCACAGGAGCCCCGGCTGACCGAGGGCGCTCAGGTCAACGAGGGCGAGGTCTCCGGACTGCTGGGGCTGACCGGCTGGCCCGCGGTGGCCGAGGAAGCCATCATCGCCCGTGACTGCCTGCTGGCCGCCCACGTCGGCTCCGCGCTGCACGTCTGCCACGTGTCGACGGCCGGCTCGGTGGAGATAATCCGCTGGGCCAAGTCCAAGGGCTGGCGGGTTACCGCCGAGGTAACCCCGCACCACCTGCTGCTGACCGACGAGCTAGCCGCCAGCTACGACCCCGTCTACAAGGTGAACCCGCCACTGCGCACCCACGTCGACGTGGACGCGCTGCGGGCGGGGCTAGCGGACGGGACGATCGATTGCGTCGCCACCGATCACGCGCCGCACCCAACGGAGGACAAGGAGACCGAGTGGCAGGCCGCCGCGTTCGGCATGACCGGGCTCGAGACCGCGCTGCGGGTCGTGCACGCCGCCATGGTCGAGACCGGCCTGCTGGACTGGGCCGGCGTCGCTGACCGCATGTCGGCGCGGCCCGCGGCGATCGGCCGCCTGGACGGCCGCGGCTCCCTGGACGGCCGTGGGTCCCTGGACGGCCGTGGCTCCCTGGACGGCCGTGGCTCCCTGGACGGCAGCGCCTCGCTCGAAGCCGGCGGCGCGCCGCTGCATGGCCGGCCCCTCGAGCCCGGGTCCCCGGCGAACCTGGTCCTCTACGACCCGGCCGCGGCCAGCATGGTCGATCCGGCCGGACACGCCTCGCGCAGCCGCAACAGCCCGTTCGCCGGGATGGAGCTGCCCGGCCAGGTGGTCGCGACGTTCCTGCGCGGGACGCCGACCGTGCTCGACGGCAAGCTGGCCCGATGACGGCCCCGGCGGCCGCAGGACCTTCGCGGCCCGCGATCCTGGTCCTCGAGGACGGCCTGACTTTCCACGGGACCAGCTTCGGCGCGGACGGCGAGACCTTCGGCGAGATGGTCTTCAACACCGGCATGACCGGCTATCAGGAGACGCTGACCGACCCGTCCTACGCCCGGCAGATCGTCGCGATGACTGCGCCGCACATCGGTAACACGGGCGTCAACGACGAAGACC
>DATHQE010000540.1:0-11527 GCA_035483035.1 Streptosporangiaceae bacterium
TACGTCACGACCCTGGTCCGGACCGCGGCCGGCTTCGGCGCGCATGTCGCATCGCGCACGCAGGTCACCGGCTTCCTGCGCGAAGGCGAGCGGGTCACCGGCGTGCGTGCCACCGACCTGGAGACCGGGAACGGGGTTGAGATCCGCGCGCAGCAGGTTGTGAACGCGACGGGCGTCTGGACCGATGAGATCCAGGAGATGGTCGGCGGCCGCGGGTCCATCAATGTCCGGGCGTCTAAGGGAGTGCACCTGGTCGTGCCGCGCGACCGCATTCACTCCACGACGGGGATCATCCTGCGGACCCCGGTGAGCGTGCTGTTCGTCATTCCCTGGGGCCGGCACTGGATCATCGGCACGACCGACACAGACTGGTCGCTGGACAAAGCGCACCCGGCCGCCAGCCGGAACGACATCGACTACGTCCTCGGTCAGCTCAACAAGATCCTCGCGGTGCCGCTGACCAGGGACGACGTAGAAGGCGTCTACGCGGGCCTGCGGCCACTGCTGGCCGGGGAATCGGAATCGACGTCCAAGCTGTCTCGCGAGCATACGGTCGCGCACCCCGTTCCCGGCCTGGTGCTGATCGCGGGCGGCAAGTACACCACCTACCGCGTGATGGCGCGCGACGCGGTGGATGCGGTCGCGCACGGGCTGGACGGGAAGGTGGCGCCGTCGTGCACGGACAGCGTGCCGCTCGCGGGCGCCGACGGGTTCATTGCGCTGTGGAACGCCCGGCACACGCTGGCCCGCTCGTCCGGACTGCACGTGGCCAGGATCGAGCACCTGCTGCACCGGTACGGCTCGCTGATCAACGAGGTGCTCGAGCTGATCGCCGCCGATCCCAGCCTGGGCAAGCCCCTGTCCGGGGCCGACGACTACCTACGCGCGGAGATCGTCTACGCCGCGTCGCATGAAGGCGCCCGCCACCTCGACGACGTGCTCGCCCGCCGGACTCACGCCTCGATCGAGACCTGGGACCGCGGCCTGTCGGCGGCCGAGGAAGCCGCCACCCTCATGGCGGGCCCGATGAAGTGGAAGTCGCGCCAGGTCGCACGCGAACTAGAGAACTACCGCGCGCGCGTCGCGGCCGAACGCGCCTCCCAGGAAGCCGACACCGACCAGGACGCAGACGCGATCCGCCTCGGCGCCCCCGACATCGTCCCCGTCGTCCACGGCGACGGCGTAACGGCATAGCCCTTTTCTCCCTTTCCTCCGGGGACGCGATTCGCTCCCTGGGTGCCGCCGGCACTCGCCGGGTGCTCTGCGGGCTTGGCAAAGGTGGCGGGGGGCTGAGCAAGATCGGCCCGAGGCGGGCGAGGTGTCCCGCTTGCGCCGGCGACGCGACGCCCGCTGCCGCACCCCGCAGTTGACGGCGTGCCCCTGGCTAGTGCAGAGGTTCGGCTCGATGTCGTAGCCGGAATCGCATCTTCGGCCGATGGGCTGAGCGCGAGGCGGCCGTACGGTGCTCCGGTGGCCAATTCGGGGGAGTACGCCATGACGCCGCAACTAAGTCCGTTCAGGATCGAACCTGCACCTCAGCGTCAGCCGGTGGTGTTCATGTATCACTCGGTCGCGCCGTATGCGGAGGATCCGTATCAGGTGACCGTCAGCCCGCAGCGGTTCGAGCAGCAGATGCGGTGGCTGGACCGGCGCGGGCTGCGCGGGGTCTCCATGGCCGAACTACTGGCGGCGCGGCGGCAGCACTGCGATGCCGGACTTATCGGCCTTACCTTCGATGACGGATACGACGACTTCCTCCGGTATGCGCTGCCCGTCTTGCAGCGATACGGCTTCAGCGCGACCTCGTTCGTGATAGCCGGGCGTCTTGGGGGCGTCAACTCCTGGGACGCGCGCGGGCCGCGTAAGCCGCTGATGACCGCCGCCCAGGTGCGTGCTGCGATGGCCGCGGGCATCGAAATCGGATCGCACGGACTACGACATGTCACGCTGAATTATGCGGCCGATCCTGCGCTGATCCGCGAGCAGCGGCTCAGTCGGCAGATACTCCAGGACGTCACCGGCTCGGCCATTGGCGGCTTCTGCTATCCGTACGGGCACCTCAACGGCCGGGTCGTCGACGGCGTGCATGATGCGGGCTACGACTATGCCTGCGCGATCTGGGGAAGCGAGCTGACCGGCCAGTACGCCGTTCCGCGGATGTACGTAGGGGACGCCGACGGCCCTGCGCGGCTGCGAGCGAAGTGGCTCCGGCACCGGCTGACCAGCGCCAATGTAAAAGCGGCTGACATACACGAAGCCGAACTACGTCGCACTGCGTAAGCAGATTACGACGTCTAGCTGAGCGCACGATGCGGCTGGTCGCGCAGGCTTCAGGTGACGCTTCGCGCCGGTGCACGCGGGAATGAAAGTGCGGCCGGCTTCGCCAAAGGGGGAACGGGTCAGATGGCCGACCTTCAGCTTGGGCTCGCAGTCAACGGCCGCGAGCACCAGTTGCGGCACCGGCTTGTCGCCTTCCCCCTAGCCGGGCAAACAGGCGGGAACGGGCACGCTAACGCTAACGGCGTCCCCGGCAGCGAGCTGCGAGTGGCAATCGTGGGCCTCGGCTATGTCGGGCTGCCGAGCGCGCTCGGCCTTGCTCCCCGCTGCCGGGAGATCATCGGCATCGACAGCAGCCGCGAGAGGCTGCAAGTCGTAGCGGCAGGCAAGGCTGATCTGCCCGACGCCTACCGGCCGAAGCTGACGGCGGCGCTCGCTGACGGCACGTTCCGGCTGACCGCTGATCCGGCGGCCATCGCGGCGGCCGATGCTGTCATCATCTGCGTGCCCACTCCGGTGGACGCCGACTACCGGCCCGAGCTGACGGCGCTCACCGGTGCGTGCGCTGACGTCGTGGCCAATGCCAGGGCCGGTCAGACGATCATCCTGACCTCCACCACATATGTGGGCACCACCGCCGAACTGCTGGCCGAGCCGCTCAGACGGCGCGGTCTGGAGCCCGGTACGGACATCTTCGTGGCATTCAGCCCGGAGCGCATCGACCCCGGCAATCCCGACCATCAGCCCGAGGACACGCCCCGCGTGGTCGGCGGCATCACCCCGGAATGCGCCACCAGGGCGGCCCGGATAATCAGCCTGATGGCGGGCCAGGTGTACGTCGTCAGCTCGACCGGCGCGGCCGAGGCGACGAAGCTCTACGAGAACATCTTCCGTGCTGTGAGCCTCGCGCTGGCCAACGAGTTCGCGGACGCGTGTGGCGCTCTGCATCTCGACCCCATCGAGGTCACGCTGGCGTCAGCTACCAAGCCCTACGGCTTTCTTGCGGCGTTCCCTGGCCCCGGCGTGGGCGGGCACTGCATCCCGTGCGACCCGCACTACCTGCTCTGGCAGCTGGGCCAGCAGGGTCGCAGTTCTCCGCTGATCGAGCAGGCGATGCGCTCGATCCGCCACCGACCGGACCGCGTCGTGGAGCGGGCCAGCGAAGTGCTCGCTGCGGCTGGCAAGAAGCTCGCTGGCGCGCGGGTAATCGTCGTGGGCGCGAGCTACAAGCCGGGCGTACGTGACTTGCGCGAGTCATCGGCCGTACCGATCATCGCCAGCCTGCTGGACAAGGCCGCCGACGTCCACTACTACGACCCATTGGTGCCTGTGCTGACCGTGCCTGGCGGGCACACCCTCGGCAGCGAGCCAAACCCGGGCACCGACTGGGATCTGGTCATCGTGCACACGGTGCATCCGGAGGTCGACTACGCGTGGGCGCGGGAGTGTCACGTGCTGGATGCCACCTACCAGTTCGACGACGCCGCGCACCGAGTCGTGGTGTGAGGCCCGGCCTATGACGACGGTCGCCGCTCACCGGCCGGTCATCACGCCAGCGCCGGGGCGAGCTGACGCGAGCGTGCCTGCGCTGGTGCTGAAATTCGATCCGAATGTCATGCACCACGGCGGGCTCGGCGCGATCCGCAGCCTCGGCCGGATGGGCGTCCCGGTGTACGCCGTGCAGGAGTCCGCTTGGGCGCCCGCAGGTCACTCCCGCTACCTCGGCGGGAAGGTACTCTGGCGACCCGCAGGCCTCAGCGCGGAACGGCTGCAGGCCGGACTCCTGCGGCTGGCCGAGCTGATCGGCCGGCCGTCGGTGCTGATCCCGACCGACGACGCGGGCGCAATCTTCCTCGCCGAGCACGGCGAGCCGCTGCGCGACGCGTTTCTCTTCCCGGACCAGCCTGCGAGCCTGCCACGGCAGCTGGCTGGCAAGCACTCGCTGCACCTGCTGTGCGCCGAGCTAGGGTTTCCGAGTCCTCGCTCGTCCCTGCCCTCGTCGCTGCCGCAAGCAGCGGAGGCGGCAGCAGCCTACGGCTATCCGGTCGTGGGCAAGCTGGCCAGGCCGTGGCGGTCGGAGTCCCAGCAGTGCAGTACGCAGATTATCGGCGACCCGGCCGCTCTCGAGGGCGCCTGGCATGCCAGCCAGGCTGGCGCGGCCGGGCTGATGCTCCAGGAGTACATCCCGGCGGCGCCCGGCCACGACTGGTTCTTCCACGGCTACGCTGCCGCTGCCGGGTCCTGCTCCCCGGCCTGCACCGGCATCAAGGACCGGTCATACCCGGCGCACGCCGGGCTGACGAGCTACGGCCGTTGCATGCCCAACGCGGCGCTGCGCGATGGCGTGACGAGCCTGCTGACGAAGCTTGGGTACCGCGGAATCGCCGACCTGGACCTGCGGCTCGACGAGCGAGACGGGCAGTACAAGCTGCTGGACTTCAATCCGCGGCTGGGTGCCCAGTTCCGGCTCTTCACCGGGCAGGGCGGCCTTGACGTGGTGCGCGCGGCCTACCTGGACCTGACCGGGCAGCGAGTGACCGGCGCTGAACCGGAGAGCGGCCGCACCTTCATGGTAGAGAGCTACGACCTGCTGAGCGCGATCAGCTACTGGCGTCGTCGCGAGATCAGCCTGCGGTCCTGGCTGGCTGGGACCCGGCAAGTGGACGAGCTGGCCTGGTTCGCCCGCGACGACCTGCGCCCGTTCGGGCTCATGTGCCTGCGCATGGGCTGGCGGATGCTGACGAGGTCGCTCCTGCGTGCCGTCGCGGCACCTCAGCGCGCCAGCCAGCCGCATCCAGACCGTCCGGCGAGACCGCGACTGCGTCACGGCCGGAATAAGGCTGCCCGCATGGCGCGGGCTGCCAGCTGACCAGCACAAGGGGGAATGATTGTGAGCGACGCCGTCGACGTTGCCATCGTGGGCGCGGGACCGTACGGGCTATCGCTGGCCGCGCACCTGCGAGCAGCCGGGGTGAACTTCCGCCAATTCGGGCGGCCAATGCACCTGTGGCGTACGCAGATGCCCCGCGGCATGTTCCTGAAGTCGCAGGGGTTCGCGTCGAACCTGTCCGACCCCGGTGGCGCGCACACGCTGGCCGCATTCTGCAGCACCAGCGGTCGTCCCTATGCCGACTACGGCCTGCCGGTGTCGCTGGACGATTTCGTCGCCTACGGCTTCTGGTTTGCCAGCAAAGCGGCAGACGGCGTGGAGAACACGATGGTCACGGAACTGACCGGCCGTGACGGGCAGTTCGAGCTCGGCCTCGCCGACGGCCGGACCGTGACCGCCCGACGCGTCGTACTGGCGACCGGGGTCGAGCACTTCACGCACACGCCGCCAAGCCTGTCCGGTCATGAGTCAGTCAGCCACAGCTCGACGATCGCCGAGCCGTCCGATTACAGCGACCGGCGGGTCGCGATCGTCGGCCGCGGTCAGTCGGCCCTGGAGTCCGCTGCGCTGCTGCGGGAGAACGGCGCCGAGGTTGAAATCATCACCAGGTCAGCAGCTGTCGCCTGGAACAAGCAACCGCTCCCCCCGGACCGGGCACTGCTGAAGCGCTTGCGGGAGCCAGAAGCCGGCCTTGGGTCCGGCTGGAGCACGTGGTTCTACTCCAGCCATCCGGGCTTGTTCCGTCGCCTGCCGGAGCAGACCAGGATCTTTCGCGCGCGCACCGCTCTCGGGCCAGCCGGCGCGAGCTGGCTGCGCGAGCGGGTGGAGGGCCGCATCCCCGTCCGCACTGGCCAGGAGGTTGACGGGGTGCAGGCGACCGCCGATGGCGTGCGCGTGACGCTCGTCTCGCGCGGCGGCGAGCGGTCGGAAGTGCGGGCCGACCACGTCATCGCCGCCACCGGCTACCGGCCGGACCTGCAGCGCCTGACCTTCATCGACGACGAGTTGCGCGCGCGGCTGCGCACCGTTGACGGAACCAGTGCCGTGGACGCGGGCTACCAGACGTCGATCGACGGCTTGTACGTCATCGGACCGGCGGTGGCGCCGGTGTTCGGCCCGGTCATGCGATTTGTCTACGGCAGCGACCACGCCGCCCGGACAGTGGCGAGGCGGCTGGCGGCGAATGCCGGGTCGGCAGCGGCGGCGCCGGTGAAACCGCTGGCGGGAGTGGCAGGCAGGTGACAGCCACCGGCTTGGCGCCAGGCCGGGCCAGTCCGCACGCTGAGCCGGGCCCGCAGGGCGAGCCGGGTTGGACAGCCCCGCCCGGTCAGCGGCGGGTCCGGTCGGGCTCCGGCTGGCTGCTGGCTGGCAGCGACACAATCGCGGTCACGGTGGCCGCCCTGGTGACGGCACCAGGTCCGCTCCGTGGCGCCTGCTATGGCGTTCTTGTCCTCGCCGCCGCTGCCGCGGGCGGACTCTACCGGCCGCGCATCGGCGGCCGGGTCAGCGATCAGGCCGGACGGCTGGCAAGCGCGGCCGGGCTGCCGGCCCTCGCCCTGCTGGGCTGGACAGCGGAGCAGACTGTGCTGGCCCTGGCCGGCAGCACGATCATCCTGCTGATGGGGCTGCGGATGGCCGCGGCCGCCCTTCAGCGGGCCGCTCGCCGGCGAGGGCTGGCCACCTGGCCGACCCTCATCATCGGTGCGGGCGAGCCCGCCAGCGAGGTGTACCGGCTGCTGCGGCAGCACCCGGAGCTCGGCCTGCGCCCGTGCGGGGCGCTGGATAACGAGCCAGTCAGCGAGCCGCTGTCGGCGAGCCGGTCGGTGGTGGCCCGGCAGCTGCTGGCCGCTGGCGGGATGTCGACCGCAGACGGGATGCGGGCGGCTGACGGGATGCTGGCGCCTGACGGGATGCTGGCGCCTGACGGGATGCCGGCGGGAGACGGGAGGCTGGCCGCCGGCGGGGGGCCGGCCACCCACGGGACGCGTACAGCCGGCGGGGCGCTGCCGGTACTCGGGCGGATCGAGACGATTGCCGCGACGATGGCCAGGTTCAGGGTCGCGCAGGTCCTGGTGTGCGCGCCAGCGGCGACCCCCGGCCAACTCGCCCTCGCCCTGCAGGCGTGCCGCGACCGCAGCGTCAGGGTGAGCGTGCTGCCGCAGCTGCCCGAGCTCGGGCTGGCGGTCCCGATGGCGTGCCTGGACGAAATCTGGGGCATTCCGTTCGTTCCGCTCCGGCCGGGCTCGGACGGCCCAGGCCGGCGCGCCGTCACCCGCATCCTGGACCTCCTTATCGGATCGTCGCTGCTCCTGGCGACCGCGCCGCTCATGCTGCTCCTGGCGCTTGCGGTGTGGCTCGATCTGCGGCTGCCGCCGATGTTCCGGCAGGTCCGGGTGGTGGGCCGCGGGAGGCTGGCCACGATCGCCAAGCTGCGCACACTCCGGCCCGCGGGCGACCCGGAAACTACCTGGGTGGTCCCCGCTGGGCAGTCTTCACCGCTCGGCCAGCTGCTGCGGACTACGCATGCCGACGAGCTGCCGCAGCTAGCCGCTGTGGTGCGCGGTGACATGGCGCTGGTAGGTCCGCGGCCAGAGCGCCCGTTCTTCGCGAGTCGCTTGCGCAGTTGCATCCGCGGCTACGGCCAGCGCGAGCGGGTGCGCGCCGGACTGACCGGCTGGGCCCAGGTCAACGGCCTGACCGGCGACACCTCGATCGAGGACAGGGCCCGCTTCGACAACTTCTACATCGAGTACTGGTCCATCTGGCTTGACCTGCTCATCCTCGGCCGCACCGGGCTGGCGGCGTTGTCCGGAGTACTGAGAAAGGGAGGCACCCGATGAAGGTTCTGCACGTGATCACTGGTCTGGGCGTCGGCGGAGCTGAGCTCCAGCTGCGCGCCGTGCTCCAGCAGACCAGGCACGACGCAGACGTCGTCACGCTCTACAACCCAGGGCCGGTCGCCGACATGATCCGCGCCGAAGGCACGGCGGTGCGCACGCTCGGCATGCGCCGGAACACCCAGCTGTCCGCTGTGCTCCGGCTGCGCCGCATCATCCGGGCTGGCCGATACGACGTGGTGCACGCGCATCTGTACCGCTCGCAGGTCTATGGCCGGCCGGCCGCGTGGCTGGCCGGCACGCCGGTCATCGTCAGCACCGAGCACTCGATTGGCGAGACGCATCTCGAGCGCAGGCGGATGACCCTGCCAGTCCAGGCGCTCTACCTCGCCACCGAGTTGTTCTCCGACATGACGATCGCGGTGTCGGCGGCGGTGCGCGACCGGATGACAAAGTGGGGGGTTCGCAGGCGCAAGCTGACCGTCATCCCGAACGGCGTCGACCTCGACCGGGTGGCCTTCGATGCGGATGGCAGGGCCGGGGTCCGCGCCGAGCTCGGCATCGGCACGGATGACTACGTGCTGCTGCTGCTTGGGCGCCTTGATCAGAACAAGCGCTTTGACCAGGCCATCGAGGCCGCCGCGCCGAGCTTGTCGCCCGCGGCCAAGGTCGTGGTAGCCGGCGGCGGCGCCGAACGCGAGCACCTGGAGGAGACCGCCCGCCGATGCGGTGTGGCCGACTACGTGATCTTCGCGGGTGAGCGACACGATGTCGCCGCCGTCTTGTCGGCGGCCGACCTGCTGGTCGCGTCCTCACGGCAGGAGACATTCGGGCTGAGCGTGCTCGAGGCGCTGGCCAATGGCATCCGGGTCCTTTACACCACGTGTCCGGCCCTGGCGGGCATCGAGGTCACGCTGGCGCGGCACGTGGCGATGGAGGAGCTTGGCACGATAATCGCTGAGGAGATCGCGGCAGGTCCGAGTGCTCGCGCGCCGGAGCCGACGGTCGCCAGAGAATTCGGCATCGCCGCCGTTGCCGCCCGCATCGACGACCTGTATGAGCGCCTCGCCGCGCGGCTGTCGTGGCGGACGCTCGCTGGCAGGCAGCGTCGACGCGCTCGCCAGCAGGCGAGTGCCAGGGCCTTTGTCGCGGCTCAGCCCGAAGCGCCCGCCGCCCCCATGGCAGAGCGGCGGGCAGGCTTGCAAGCCGGCCTGCCACCGCCAGCGCAAGCCCGGCCACCGCGCACCCGGCCAGCGCCGAGGCGCGCAACGAGACCGGGGGCAGCGCGGACGCGCACAACGCGACCGGGACCGGGACCGGTGCCGACTCATTCGGTGCCTGGTCAGCCGGTGCCTGGTCAGCCGGTGCCTAATCAGCCGGTGCCCGCTCAATCGTCGCAGCTCGGACGGGAACAGCCATGAAGTGCTTTGTAACCGGCGCAGCCGGCTTCATCGGCTCGCATCTTGTTGAGGACCTGATCGCCGCCGGACATGTGGTCGCCGGCCTGGATGACTTCAGTACCGGCCGGGAACAGAATCTCGCTGCCGTGGCAGGCCACCCGCGGCTACAGCTGGAGCGCGGGACCGTGCTTGACCAGCAGGCTGTCGATGAGATGACGGCGGGAGCCGATTGTGTCTTCCACCTCGCCGCAGCGGTGGGTGCGTTCGTCATCCGGGACAGGACGCTCGAGAGCCTGCGGACGAATATCCACGGCACCGAGAACGTTGTGGCCGCCGCGAGCCGTTTCGGCGCGCGGCTCCTTGTCGCGTCGACCAGCGAGATCTACGGCAAGAACATGACGGTCGGGCTACGGGAGGATGACGACAGGATCGTCGGCTCGCCGCTGCGATCCCGGTGGAGCTACGCCGAGGCTAAGGCCATCGACGAGAGCCTGGTCGACGCCTACGTGCGTGAGCGCGGCCTGAAGGCCGTGATCGTGCGGCTGTTCAACACCGTCGGCCCCCGCCAGACCGGCCGCTACGGCATGGTTATCCCGCGATTCGTTCGGCAGGCGCTGACCGGGCAGCCGCTGACCGTCTTCGGTTCCGGCGAGCAGATTCGGTGCTTCTGCCACGTGCAGGATGTGGTGCCTGCGCTGATCCGGCTGGTTGGCACCGACCGCGCTGTCGGGCTCGCAGTGAACCTGGGCAGCTCCGAGCAGGTCTCGATCGGCGAGCTGGCCAGTCGTGTCATCGACGCGACAGGCTCGGCCAGCACCATCGAGCAGACGTCGTACCTGGAGGCCTACGGCACCGGCTACGAGGACATGCAGCGCCGGGTGCCGAACTGCGATCTGGCCCGCGACCTGGTCGGATTTGCGGCCACAAGGTCGCTGGCGGAGATCATTCGGGCCGTCATCGCCGACCAGCAGTCTGCCCTGGCCGCTACCGCTATGGCGTAGCGGGGTCGCGTGGTGAGCAGCGAGCAGCAGGACGCCGATGCGTGCGATGGCCCGCCCCGGACCCGCCGCCTCGGCGCCTGGGTGGCCTGGCCGGCGCTGGTGGTAGTGGCGGCGGCGCTAGTCGCGTTCACCATGGTCACGCATCTCGGTCACGTCAGCCGGCACACGCTAGTCGTGGCGTCGATGCCGTACTGGAACATCCAGTCCGACACTGCGGTCGTGCTGGCGAACCGCGGCACGGTCAATGAGGCCTCGCCGTGGATCTACGGCCTGAGCGCGAGCGGTGCCATCGTGCCGCAGTACGCGCCCGGCCAGGCGCCGGCCATCGCTGCCGCTATCGCCAAGCTGCGCGCCGCGCAGCTCCGGATCGTGCCCAGCATCGCCAACGTCACCGGTGGTAACTGGGACTACCAGCCGATCGCGCGCATCCTGCACAACCCGGCTCTCTTGCGCCAGCATGTGGCCGCGATCGTGGCGCTGGTGCAGCGGCAAGACTACGCCGGTATCGACATCGACTATGAGGAGCTGCAGGCCAGCGACCGGAATGCCGTCACCCTGTTCGTCACCGAACTGGCCAGGGCGCTGCACGCACACGGCAAGATCCTCTGTATCGCGGTCTTCCCCCAGACGGCAGCGCCAGCGAGCGGCGACTCGAACGCCGCGCAGGACTACGCCGCGCTCGGGCAGGCCGCCGACCAGATCCGCATCATGGGCTACAACAATCACTGGGCAGACTCGGCGCCGGGAGCGACCGCTCCGATCGGCTGGGTGCGGTCGGTCCTGCGGTTTGCCACGAGCCAGATCCCGCCCGGCAAGGTCGTGCTCGGCATCCCGTTGTTCGGCTACGACTGGCCAGCCAGGAACGCGCCGGCGGCGCCTATCAGCTGGCGTCAGGCGCTCCGCCTATCCCGCCAGTACCAGGTCCCGGCGCGCTATGCCACGGCCAGCCAGGCGCCCTACTTCAGCTACTCCGACGCGGGCAGCACCCACATCGTCTGGTTCGAGAACGCCGCGAGCTCGAAGGCGAAGTTCGCGGTCGCCAAGGCAGACGGCCTGGCCGGAGTCTTCTTGTGGATGTACGGACCTGAGGATCCCGGCACCTGGCCGGCCCTGCGTGCCGTA
>DATHQE010000541.1:0-5840 GCA_035483035.1 Streptosporangiaceae bacterium
GTCAGCGACCTGGCCGGGCAGCGCCTCATCAGCATCCGCCAGGCCAGCTGTGTCAGTTCCTGGGCTTCGTCCACGATCACGTGCCCGAACGCCCAGGTGCGGTCCAGCGCCGCCCGCTCGGCCGCGGTCAGGTTCTCCTCGTCCTCGTAGCGGGCAGCCAGCCGTCTCGCATCAACAAGGTCCGCGCCCATCAGCACCTCCGGGTCGTCCTCGTCGTCCCTGCCGATGATGTCGAGCACGCCCTGCGCGTAGGCCTCCTCCTGCCGTCGCCGTCTGGCCGCCTCGGCGCGGATGGCGCGATCGTCCTCGCCCAGCAGCTCGGCTGCCTCGTCCAGCAGGGGGACATCGGCGGGCGTCCACGGCGCGTCCGGCGCGCGGTGGAGCGCGGCCCGGTCGGTCTCCGACATGCGCGGCGCGGCCGCCGCCAGCCTGTCTGGATCGGAGAGGAGTTCGCTGACCAGCTGCTGTGGCGTGAGGACGGGCCAGAGCGCATTAATCGCGGCCCGGACGGCCCGGTCCGTTCTTAGCTCGCGCCGAAGATCGGCCAGGTCCTCCTGGTCCATCAGGCTGGCACCGCTGCGCACGTCGGTCCCGATCCGCGCGGCCAATTGCCGGGTGAGCCCGTTCACGATCTCCCTGGCGAAAACCGACCGAGCCTGATTGTGCGGCCGCCGGGACCGACGAGCGCGTTCCCGTGCGTGGGCGACAGCCCGCGGAGTCAGCTTCAGCCGGCCGGCGTCGGCGGTGACCTCGCGCGGCGATTCCTCGCGGCCGGACGTCGCCACTAGCCGCAATCTGGCGGCGTCCGCGCGGATCTCCAGGGGCTCGTCCGGTATCTCCTGGCGGTCGCGGACTGCGGCCGCGATCACCCTGGTCATGCCGATCCGCCCCTTGACCGCGGCGACATCAGCTGGCTCAGTGCCGGTCGCGCTGACGCCGGGGAACAGGTCGCCGATCGTCGAGAGCAGCACGCTGGTCTCGCCGAGTGAGGGCAGGACCTGGCCGATGTAGCGGAGGAAGGTGGCGTTCGGCCCGACCACCAGGACGCCGCGCTTCTCCAGCTGACGCCGGTAGGTGTAGAGCAGGTAAGCGGCGCGGTGCAGCGCCACGGCCGTCTTGCCGGTGCCCGGACCACCCTGGACGACCAGCGCTCCGCCCATCGGCGCCCGGATGATCACGTCCTGCTCGGCCTGGATGGTCTCGACGATGTCGCCCATCGAGCCGGTGCGGCTGGTGTTCAGAGCTGCGAGCAGGGCCGACTCACCGGTGAGGCCCTCGTGCCGGGACGGGTCGGCCGCAGCGAGGTCGAGGACCTCGTCGTCGAGGCTGGTGATCATCCGGGCGCGGGACTTGATGTGGCGCCGCACGCGCACGTCTCCAGGCGATGCCGCCGTCGCCAGGTAGAACGGGCGCGCCGCATCAGCGCGCCAGTCCATTAGCAACTGGGCGTAGTCGTCGGTGTCGGAGTGAATTCCGAGCCGGCCGACATACCGCAGCTCGCCATCGTCGAATTCCAGGCGGCCGAAGCACAAACCGTTTTCGGCAGCGTCGAACTGGGCTATCTGCTGGCGGTACATGGCGCTGAAGGTTTCCCGCTCTACCCTGGCCTGATGCGTCCCGCCGCTTTGACGCAGCACTGCTGCCAGGCGTCCGTCTGAGCGCTGCCTCAGGTCATCGAGTCTGGAGTAAAGCAGCGTGATGTATTCCTGCTCCCGATCCAGTTCCGCGTTTGACAACCATGCTCCTTGTTGTTATTATCGAATAGAGGAATATGGCTTTATGCCGATCTACCTCATGTGCGCTACAAGAATGTAGCGCTCTTTTTTATTTCCCGGAACCTCGCGCGGAACCGATCCGCGCTGCCCACCTGGCTGACCGCTCTGCCCGCCCCCAGGCGATGGCTGTGACATCCACGACGCTGTATGAGCAGGACATCCACATCCACGACCCTTCCGGCGCGGTTTCCTGGCGCAAGCACGCGACGCTCTGCACCTTTCGCCCTGGTTTCGCTACTTCCCGCTGAGCCCGCGTCGACTGCCTGCGTCCATAGCGACATCGGCCCGTCGCACCTGGCTGTGAGCTAGCCGAGCCGCGCGTCGGAGCCGCGCGGGCCCAAGGTGGCGCCTTCTGCGGAGACATCTGGGTCCCAGTCGAAAACGACGGAGTTATCCTCTTCGCCGATCAGGACTTCCGCACCGGGCTCCGCCCCCGCGTCGGCGAGAGCCTTCTCGATCCCGATCTTGGCTAGCCTGTCGGCCAGGTAGCCCACGGCCTCGTCATTGGCGAAATCGGTCTGAAGTATCCAGCGGCGCGGCTTCTCGCCAATGATGCGGAAGCTGTTCTCGCCGATCGCAACGACCGCGAATTCCGGTCCTCCGACTGCCCGCGGGCGGATGACCAGCCGGGTCGGCTCGGCAGGCGGCGTGGCCGCACGCACCTGCGCGATCACCGCGGCCATGGTGAAGGCCAGATCCCGGAGTCCCTCGGTCGTAGCCGCCGAGACCCGGTGCACTGTGAGGCCCCGAGCCTCCAGCTCGGGCTCGACCAGATCGGCCAGCTCCCTGGCGGCTGGCACGTCAATCTTGTTCAGCGCTACGATCCGCGGCCGGCCGCTCATCCGAGCGCCGGTCAGCTCCTCGTAGGCGCTGAGCTCGGCCTCGAGCGCGTCCAGATCACTGATCGGATCCCGGCCAGGCTCCTCTGTCGCGCAGTCCAGGACATGCACGAAGATCAGGCAGCGCTCGATGTGACGGAGGAAGTCCAGGCCGAGGCCCTTACCCGTGCTCGCGCCTGGAATGAGTCCCGGCACGTCGGCGACCACAAACTGCACATCGCCAGCCTCGACGACACCCAGGTTCGGCGTCAGGGTTGTGAACGGGTAGTTGGCGATCTTCGGCCGGGCCGCAGACATCGCGGCGACCAGCGACGACTTCCCGGCGTTCGGGAAGCCCACCAGGCCAGCATCGGCGACGGTCTTGAGCTCGAGCACGAGGTTCAGCTCCTGACCGGGCTCACCGCGCAGAGCGAATCCGGGCGCCTTGCGCTTGACCGAGGCCAGGGCAGCGTTGCCGAGTCCGCCATGGCCGCCTTCAACGGCGACATACTGGGTACCCGGACCCATCAGATCCGCGAGCTGTTCGCCCTCAGCCGTCTTCACGACGGTACCGTCGGGCACCTTGAGGACGAGGTCAGCGCCGTCAGCGCCGTTGCGGTTCGAGCCTGATCCTGGGCGGCCGTCGCCTGCCCGGCGCACCGGCTTGCGATGAAAGTCCAGCAAGGTCGTGATGTTCGGATCTACTTCGATGATCACATCGCCACCGCGGCCGCCGTTGCCTCCGTTCGGGCCGCCCAGCGGCTTGAACTTCTCGCGATGGACGGACGCGCAGCCGTGACCGCCCTGGCCAGCGCGCACCCTGACCTCGGCCTGGTCGGCGAACTCCGCCACGGCCCATCCCCTCCAGTTCGCTGCGTTATCCGCAGCTCTGCATTACCTACCCGCGTTGGCTGACATAAGACGGAGGGCGGACCTTCGCCGGTCCGCCCTCCGAAGCCTGCGTCGCACCAGGCGGTCGGGCTGACCGCCGTGCGTCCTGGCTAGCTTGCCGCTGCTGACTCGGTCTCGACCGGCAGCACGCTGACGGCCCGGCGGCCGCGCCGCCTGCCGAACTCGACCTTGCCGCTTACAAGGGCGAACAGCGTGTCGTCCCCGCCGCGGCCCACACCGACGCCGGGGTGAAAGTGCGTGCCGTGCTGGCGCACGATGATCTCGCCGGCGCCCACGACCTGGCCGCCGAACCGCTTCACGCCGAGCCGCTGCGCGTTAGAATCCCGCCCGTTCCGGCTGGATGACGCGCCCTTCTTGTGTGCCATCGGAGGCTCAGCCCTTCTTCTTCGACCCGGCGCTGGCCTTAGGCGCGCCGATGCCGGTCACCCGGACCTGCGTGTACTTCTGGCGGTGCCCGAGGCGACGGCGGTAACCGGTCTTGTTCTTGTAGTGGATCATGTTGATCTTGGGCCCGGCCGCGGCACCCACGATCTCGGCAGTGACCTGGTAACCGCCCAGCTCAGCCGGGTCGCTGATGACCTTGCCGTCATCAACGACGAGCAGGGTCGGCAGCGTCACGCTGGACCCGACCTCTCCAGACAGCTTGTCGACGGTCAGGACGTCGTCAACCGACGCCTTCTCCTGCCTACCGCCGCAGCGCACGATCGCGTACACCGAGAGTTCTCTCCTCTTTGTGCTAGCCCGCGCGAGATCCCAGCTGGAGTCGGGCTTGCTGCTTCCCATTGCGCACTAGGCTATCGGGCCGCGGGGCCGCCTGATCCTGTATGTGCGCCGACCATAAAGCGTATCAGACCGCGCGGGTCCTCAGCTGTTGGCTGGTTCGACTGCCGGGCCCTCCCCGGATGGCTCCACTGCCGGGCCGTCAGTGGACGGCTCGGACTCAGCGCTAGGAGCGGCCGACGCGGACCGGCGCGATCGGCTTGACCTGGACCGGCCCGAGCCGTTGGGGCCTGACCCACTGGCGGGGCCGCCGACCGCCGCTTCGGCGCCCGCGACCTCTCCGGCCAGGCCATCGCCAGCCTCGGTCGCCCCGACCGGGGCGGACTCGACCTGGGCAGACTCGGCGCTGGGCGTCTCGGCCGACTGAGCGTCGGCCAGCTCAGCACCGGCCAGCTCAGCCTCGGCCAGCTCGGCATCCGCGAGCTCGGCATCCGCCAGCTCAGGATCGGGCGGGCCCGCAGGCCGCGCGGACCGAGACCTGCCACGGCTCCTCGATCCGGCTGCGGCGACCACCGCCGGGCTAGGGCCGGCGCCGTCCGCTGCCCCGGGCCGGAAGTCGGCGTCACCAGCAGCGCCGTCGCTCTCGCGAGCAGCCGTGTCCCGGCGGGGGCTACCACCACGGCCTCGACCGCCCCGGCCACCGCCATCACGGCTACCGCCGTCACGGCCACCGGCGTCACGGCCGCCTACGTCGCGAGCGGCCCCGTTCCCGGATATGTGATCGCTCTTACCGGAGCTGCCGCCACGACCAGGGTCGCGGCTGTGCGAATGGTCAACCGGTTCCATGGAGATGATGACGCCGCGGCCGTTGCAGTGCTCGCACGGCACCGAGAAGGCTTCGAGCAGGCCGGAACCGACCCGCTTGCGGGTCATCTGGACCAGGCCGAGTGACGTGACCTCGGCGACCTGATGCTTGGTGCGGTCCCTGGCGAGGCACTCGAGCAGGCGCCGCAGCACCAGCTCGCGGTTGCTCTCGAGCACCATGTCGATGAAGTCGATCACGATGATGCCGCCAAGGTCGCGGAGCCTCAGCTGCCGAACGATCTCTTCGGCGGCCTCCAGGTTGTTCCTGGTCACCGTCTGCTCGAGGTTGCCGCCCTGACCGGTGAACTTGCCGGTGTTGACGTCGATGATGTTCATGGCCTCGGTGTGGTCGATCACCAGCGAGCCGCCGCTCGGCAGCCACACCTTGCGCTCGAGCGCCTTGGCCAGCTGCTCGTCGATCCGGTACGCGGCGAACACGTCGCCGGAATCGTCCCAGCGCTGCATCCGGTCGGCCAGGTGCGGGGCCACGTAGCGGACGTACTCGTCAACCAGGTCCCATTCGCTGTCGCTAGCGATGACCAGGTTGTTGAAGTCCTCGTTGAAGATGTCCCTGACCACGCGCAGCGTGAGGTCCGGCTCGCTGTACAGGAGGTCAGGCGCGCTGGCCGTCTTGGCCTTCTTCTCGATGGCCTCCCACTGGGCGGCCAGCCTCGCCACGTCGCGAGACAGCTCTTCCTCGGAAGCGCCCTCAGCAGCGGTGCGCACGATGACGCCGGCGTTCTCCGGCATG
>DATHQE010000542.1:0-4035 GCA_035483035.1 Streptosporangiaceae bacterium
GAGTCTCTGTTTGGTACGCTCGCCGTGTCGTGAGTCCGCGACGCCAGCTGTTCGCGCGGACCGGCGGTGCCGTCGTGAGCAGGGATGGGGTCGATGGTGGACGAGCTGCCGCGCAGGACGCTGGCTGCCCGGCTCGAAGACAGAGACCGGTCCCGCTTCACCGGGCGCACCTCGGAAATCGCCTTCCTCGATCGGTGTCTCGACTCCGACGATGCGCCCGCCAGCGTCGTCCATATCTGCGGACCCGGTGGTGTCGGGAAGAGCACCCTGCTCCGAGAGGTCGCGCGGCACGCGCGCGATCGCGGCATCACCGTCGTCGCCATCGATGGCCGTGAGCTGGGCCCCGCGCCCGGCGCACTCGAGGCAATCCTGCGCAAGGCCAGCGACGAAGAGCGGCTGCTGGTGCTGCTCGACTCCTATGAGCGAATGGCCGCGCTTGATTCTCTCCTGCGGCGCGAGCTGCTGCCCGAGTTGCCCGACCGTGCACTGGTCCTGATCGCAGGGCGGGGTACGCCCGACCCTGGATGGTTCGCTGGCGGCTGGGAAGCGGTGACCGCCAGGCTCGATCTGGCTGGCCTGCGGCCGAGGGATGCCCGGCACCTGCTGGCAGCCCGCGGGCTGACCGACAGTCGCGTCGCGGACATCGTCGACTGGGCGGCGGGCTCACCCCTCGCGCTCGCCCTAGCGGCCGACGCCGCAGTCGCTGACGCCAGCTGGAGCGCGACCAGCGCGCCGGACCGCCCCGAGATGGTCCGTTCACTGTTGCACCGGCTGGTCGAGACCGAGTTGCACGACGTCCGTCCCTCGGCACTCGGGATCGCCGTCGTGGCCAGGACCACGACGCCGGATCTGCTGCGCGCCGTCCTGCCGGGCGAGAACGCCGACGATGCCTACCGGCAGCTCTCCGAGCTGACGATCACCGAGCGGCTGGCCTCCGGCCTGACGATGCACGAACTCACCCGCAAAGCCCTGCTGGCCGACCTGCGGCAGCGCAATCCGGCGCTCGAGCGTGACCTGCGGCGGCGCGTCGTCGACTATCTCTACTCACGCGGCATGGCGGGCGACCAGATCATGATGATCGACCTGGCCCACCTGGTCGAGAACCCGACGCTGCGCTGGGGCTTCGGCTGGGACGGCAACGTCAGCTTCCGGATCGACTCAGTGCGGGCCGGGGACGCCGACCGCATCGAGACGCTCACCAGGGAGTACGACCGCGTGTGGTGGCAGCTGACCCGCCGGTACTTCGCCGAGGCGCCAGACCGCGTCGCCGTCGCCAGGGACTTGTCGGATCGGATCTGCGGCTTCCTGGTCAGCATGAGCCTGGCGACGGCGCCGGCGTTCGCCGATAACGACCCGCTCGCCGGTCCGTGGCTGGCCCACGCCCGCCGTAACGCCGCGCTGGGCGACTCGGTCATGTGGCACGCAGCCGTCGACTTCACCGGCCAGGGCCAGGTGCAGGCCATGCTCGGCATCGCCGGTGTGCTGCGCTGCGGCTCACCTAGCCCGCGATTCGCCTACCTGCCGATCGATCCGCGCCTGCCTGGCGCGGTCGATTTCGCCGGCGCGCTCGGTGCCGCCCACCTGACTGAACTGGATGCACGCATCGGCGACGACATCGTCGAGTGTCACCGGCTCGACTACGGGCCGGGCGGACTGTTCACCTTCATGCGCGATCAGATCTACGGCGAGCTGGGCTTGCCCGCGCCGGGCCCGCCGCGGCTGGCCGTTCCCGACCTGGAGACGGTTCGCGACATACTGAAGAACTTCCGCGTGCCGCGTGAGCTGGCCCGCAGCCCGCTTGCCCGCGGCTCCTCGGTACAGGAACGGGCTGAGTCTGTGCAGCGGCTTGTCCGTCAGGCCGCAGACGAGGCATTCGGCGACAGCGAGACCGAGAAGCTGCTCCGCCGCGTGCTCATCGCCGGCTACCTCGAGCCGCTGCGCAGCCACGAGGAAGCGGCGAGCAAGCTGCTGCTGAGCCGTGCTGCGTACTTCCGGCGGCTGCGGACCGCCGTCGAGCGACTGGCCGAGCACATGGCGGATGCTGACGCCGGCGCCCCGGCGGACGTCGCCTAGCGTTCTAGGGGTGCTTGTCCCAGTGGCGGCGCAGGGCTGCGCTCAGCTCGGTGGCCCGCTCGTCCGGGAAGAACAGGCGTGCACCCTCGAGTTCGACTACTTCGGTGACGCCAGGGATGGTGTCGCGCAGCCAGTAAGCCCACTTGCGATCGAAGAACGTGTCGCCGGTGCCCCAGACAACAAGAGTGGGCACGTGCAGGCGCGTCAGGGCCGGCTCGGCCGCTAGCAGGTCGCGGGCGCGGATCGAGGTGAACAAGCGCAAGTACCGGTCGGCGCGGTCTGCGGTGCCGACCAGCGGTTCCAGCCACGCGCGCGCTATGTCGTCAGGCAGGCTGGCAATGTCCTGATAGCCGGCCCGGTAGAAGCGTCTGCGGGCCTCAGGGCTGCGCGCCAGCCGCGGCACGATGCGGGGAAGCAGGCCGATGCGGGCACGCTGGTCCACGCGGGCGAGTAGGTGCGCAGCTCGCAGTCCCCTGGGCGGCACGTTGTCGTGCGCTTCGCAGTTGGTCAGTGTCAGCGTGTGCAGCCGGTCGGCGAAGCGGGCGGCAAAGACCTGGGCGACCGCGCCGCCGGTGTCATTCGCGACCAGGTCGATGTCGGCCAGCCCGAGCGCATCGCAGCAGTCGGCCACGAAGCGGGCTAGGCCCGGCAGTGAGAAGTCCTGGCCGGCCGCGGCCGGAGTGCGCCCATGCAGCGGCAGGTCGACGGCCACGCACCGGCGCTCGCCCTCAAGCTCGCCGATCACGTGCCGCCACAAGTAGCTGCTGGTGGCTACCCCGTGGACGAACAACGCAGGGCGGCCCGCGCCGCCGGTGTCGATGTAGCTGGCAAGACCGGACCGGGTGTCCAGGTGGCCGCGCCGTGCGTCGAAGACTTCCAGCTCGCTGGCCATGTGTTCCTCCCTGGTTGGCCGGTGCCGAGGGTATGGTGATCGCGAAGACCGACTGGCGGTCTAACTATTGCAAACCGACTGTCGGTTTGTCAATTGCCACCAGCGCTGCTGCGGAGGCAGATGAACAAGAACGTTGAGCGGGGCCAGGCCACTCGCGCCCACTTGATCGAAGTAGCGACGCGACTATTCGCCGCGCGCGGCTATGACGACACGTCGATCGAGGCAGTGCTGGCCGAGGCGGGAGTAAGCCGCGGCTCGCTTTACCACCACTTCCCGGGCAAGGACGCGCTGTTCTTGGCGGTCCTGGAAGACGTCGGCAGCCGCGTGGCTCAGCCGGTGGCAGCAGAGATGCAAGCGGCCTCGAACCCGCTCGCGGCATTGCGGATCGGCTGCCTGGCCTGGATCCGGCTAGCCGAGGACCCGGTCATCCGCCAGATCATGCTGATCGACGCGCCCGCGGTACTGGGCTGGCAGCGCTGGCGGGAGCTGGACGAACAGGGGCCGCTGGGCGTGATCCGAGGCCTGCTCGCCGGCGCGGCCCAGGCTGGCCGCATCGAGGCGCGCCACGTGGATGTCTTCGCGCACATCGTGCTCGCTGCGCTTAACGAGGTGGCGCTGATGATCGCACGCGCCGGCGACCGCGCCGAAGCGCTCGCCTCGGCTGAGAGCGCCATCGCTGACTTCCTCGACCGGCTTGTCGGTCCCGTGTAGTGGCTCTCGGCAGAGGCCTGCTCGTCATTGCGGTGCGACGGCCGACACGATGTGCTCGGCGATCGCCAGGCTCGCGGTGGCCGCGGGCGAGGGTGCGTTGCGGACCAGCAGCACTCGCCCGTCCGCTTCGAGGACGAAGTCGTCTTCCAGGCTGCCGTCGCGCCGGACCGCCTGCGCGCGGACGCCTGACTTGGCGCGGACCAGGTCGGCGAGCTGAAGGTCAGGCAGGTATGCCCGGACCCTGGCCAGGTACCGGCGCTTGGACAGCGACGCGCTGATCTCATGCATGCCGCTGCGCCAGTGCCGCCGGGCGAGCTGCCAGGCCCCAGGCCAGCGTGCTAGCTGGGCGACGTCGGCCA
>DATHQE010000543.1:0-3584 GCA_035483035.1 Streptosporangiaceae bacterium
GCGTGGCGGCTGGCGGGGTCGAGGCCGCTGGTGGGCTCGTCCAGGAACAGGATCGATGGCTCGGCCATGAGACTCACCGCGAGGTCGAGCTTGCGCCGCATGCCGCCTGAGTAGACCTTGACGGCCATCCGGCCGGCGCCGCCGAGGTCGAAGACGTCCAGCAGCCGCGCCGACCGCTCCCGTACGACCGGCCAGGGTAGGCGGTGCAGGCGGCCAAACATTGCCAGGTTGTCCAGGCCGGACAGCTTGCCGTCGACCGACAGTGACTGGCCGGTCAGGCCGATGCACGCCCGGACGCGCTCCGGCTCACGCGCGACGTCGTGGCCGGCGACCCAGGCCGTGCCCTCGTCCGGCCGCAGCAAGGTGGACAGGATACGGACCATGGTGGTCTTGCCAGCGCCGTTGGGTCCGAGCAGTGCGGTGACCGTCCCGGTACTGGCCCGGAAGCTGACGTCGCAGAGGGCGGCGCTCTTGCCGTAGCGCTTGGTCAGGCCGACCGTGGCGATCGCGTCGCTGCATGTCATGGGGGTCCTTCAGCGGTCGGCAACAAGAACTCGCACACTATTCGTGCGACGTACGAATAGCATATTCGTATGCTGTACGAGTGGCAACTGAGAATGACCACCGGCTGATCTGGTCGCTGCCCGAGCCCGCCGACCGCAAGCCGCGCTTCACCCGCGCGCAGATTGCCGACGCCGCGCTGCGGCTCGCGGACCAGGAGGGATTCGACGCGGTCACGATGAAGCGGATCGCCGCCGAGCTTGGGGCCGCGACGATGACGCTGTACTACTACGTGCGCAGCAAGACCGACGTCGTGGCGCTGATGCAGGACGCGATCCTCGCCGAGGTCCTGGTCCCTGACGCCGACCTGCGCGGCGGCTGGCGGGACGCCAGCGCCGTGATCGCTCGGCGGACCAGGGGGGTGCTCATGGCGCACCCCTGGTCGCTGGCGTCGCTGAACGAGGCTCAGTTCGGGCCTAACGCCATGCGCCACTTCGAGCAGTCCCTGGCCGCAGTCAGCGGCACCGGGCTTCCCGTCCCGGCCAGGTTCGAGCTCATCGCGATCATCGACGACTACGTGTCCGGCAACGCGCTGCACGCCGTCGAGTCCCTGACCCGCGCCAGGATGGCCGCGGCTGATCCCGGTCTGGTCGCCGCAGCGATCGAGCACGGCGTCACCCAGCTCCAGACCGGGGATTTCCCCCAGCTCAGCGCCATTTACGCGGCCAGCGCCCACGATGACGACCCGCCCGGCCCGCCGATGACCGAGGCAACGCTGGCCAGCCAGTTCGAACGCGGTCTCCAGGCCCTCCTCGACGGACTCGCGGCGCGCATGAACATCAACTGAGACCCATGCCAGAATGAGGACCTGACAAACCGGAAGCAACAGGAAGGTCGCTTGGTGGGAGCCGGGAAGAAGCAGGCTGGCGCTGGCCTCGCCCGGTCGCCTGACCAGGCCGGGCCGGCGGATTCGGTCGGCGTCGCCTGGGAGTACGCACCCGCCCCCGAGTCGCGCGACATCGTCACCATCGCGCCGGAGTACGGCCTGTTCATCAGCGGCGAGTTCCGGCCCGCGATCGCTGGCGGGACGTTCGCGACCCTCAACCCGGCCACTGGCGAGAAGCTCGCGGCCGTGGCCGAGGCCGGACCCAAAGACGTCGAGCTCGCGGTAGCGGCGGCCCGCGCCGCCTACGAAGACGTGTGGGGACCGATGCCGGGCAGCGAGCGGGCCAAGTACCTGTTCCGGATCGCGCGCGTGCTCCAGGAGCGGGCGCGCGAGTTCGCCGTCCTGGAAACCCTGGACAACGGCAAGCCGATCAGGGAGTCGCGCGACGTCGACATCCCGCTCGCCGCGGCGCACTTCTTCTACTACGCCGGCTGGGCCGACAAACTGGAGCACGCGGGCTTCGGCCCGGCGCCGCGGCCGCTCGGCGTGGCCGGCCAGGTGATCCCGTGGAACTTTCCGCTGCTGATGGCGGCGTGGAAGCTCGCTCCGGCGCTCGCCGCCGGCAACACCTGCGTGCTCAAGCCGGCCGAGACCACGCCGCTGACCGCGCTGCTGCTGGCGGAGGTGTGCCAGCAGGCAGGCCTGCCGGCGGGCGTCGTGAACGTACTGACCGGCGCGGGCGCGACCGGCGCGGCGCTTGTCGAGCAGGCTGGCGTAGACAAGATCGCGTTCACCGGATCGACCGACGTGGGCAAGCAGATCGCCAGCGCGGCAGCTGGCACTGGCAAGAAGCTGACGCTGGAACTGGGCGGCAAGGCCGCCAACATCGTCTTCGACGACGCGCCTGTCGAGCAGGCCATCGAGGGCATCGTCAACGGCATCTTCTTTAATCAGGGCCACGTCTGCTGCGCTGGGTCGCGGCTGCTGGTCCAGGAATCGGTCGCCGACGCGGTCGTGGACCGGCTCAAGCGGCGGCTGGCGACGCTGCGCCTCGGCGACCCGATGGACAAGAACACCGATATCGGCGCCATCAACTCGGCGGAGCAGCTCGACAAGATCACCGAGCTGACCGCCGCCGGCGAATCCGACGGCGCGGAGCGCTGGTCCCCGCCGTGCCGGCTGCCGGACCGCGGCTTCTGGTTCCCGCCCACCGTGTTCACCGGCGTGAGCCAGTCACACCGGATCGCTCGCGAGGAGATCTTCGGGCCGGTGCTGTCCGTGCTGACGTTCCGCACCCCGGAGGAGGCAGTGGCCAAGGCCAACAACACCCCGTACGGCTTGTCGGCCGGCATCTGGACCGACAAGGGGAGCCGGATCTTGTGGCTGGCGCAGCGGATGCGCGCGGGCGTGGTCTGGGCCAACACCTACAACAGATTCGACCCCGCCAGCCCGTTCGGCGGCTACCAGGAGTCCGGTTACGGGCGGGAGGGCGGCAGGCACGGCCTGGCCGCGTACCTCGATGTCTGACGCCGTGGTGTCGGCTACCACCGGCCGGCTGGACGTCCGCAAGACCTACAAGCTCTACGTGGGCGGCGCGTTCCCCCGTTCGGAGTCCGGCCGCTCCTATCCGGTGCTAAGCAAGGGCGGCGACCTGCTCGCCTACGCGGCCAAGGCGTCCCGCAAGGACCTGCGCGACGCCGTGGTGGCCGCCCGTGGCGCGTTCGGTGGCTGGTCGGGCGCGACCGCGTACAACCGCGGCCAGGTGCTCTACCGCGTGGCCGAGATGATGGAAGGCCGTGCTGCTCAGTTCGCGGCCGAGGTCGCCGGCGCCGAGGGCTTGCGGCCAGCCAAGGCCGACGCGGTTGTCTCGGCGGCGATTGACCGCTGGGTCTGGTACGCCGGCTGGAGCGACAAGGTCGCCCAGGTGGCAGGCGGCGCGAACGCCGTCGCTGGCCCGTACTTCAACTTCAGCGTGCCCGAGCCGACCGGCGTCGTGGTGACGTTCGCCCCGGCGGATTCCAGCCTGCTGGGGCTAGTGAGCGTGCTGGCGCCGGTCATCGCGACGGGCAACACCGCGGTCGTGATCGCCAGTGAACACCGCCCGCTGCCGTCGGTTGTCCTCGCCGAGGTGCTCGCCACCTCCGATGTGCCGGCCGGCGTCGTCAACGTGCTGACCGGCAGCGCCGCCGAGCTGGGG
>DATHQE010000544.1:0-14034 GCA_035483035.1 Streptosporangiaceae bacterium
ATCTCCTCGGTAGTGCAGAAGGTCAATTCCAGCGGGCTGCTCTCGGACATCCCCAGCCTGCTGAGAATCGCCAACACGGCCACCAGGGCCCTGACTGTCGATGATGGCCTCGGGTCGACGACATCGCTCCTGCGGCTGGCCCAATCCCTGGCGCACCTGAAGCCGAGGAACGTGACGCTCATCACGATGCCCTCGACGATGGACACCTACGACTACCCGACCTACGACGAGCACCTCATGACGGTGCAGCCGCAGGACGACGTGCTGTTCCAGATGATCAGGACCGGGCAGGCGTGGCCAGGCGGGCTTCCGACCCAGCCCAATGCCAGCGTTCAGGTGCGCGTGCTGAACGCCACCGGGCGGGGTGGGCTCGCCACCAAGACCGCGGCCAGCCTGCGCCAGCTTGGCTTCGATGTCGTCAGCGTCGGGGACGCCCTGTACACGTCAACGACCACGGTCGACTACGCAGGCCTAGCCCAGGCTGACAGCGCCTACACGCTGATGACGGCGCTGCACACCTTGCCGGCCGGCCAGAACACGCTGGCCCAGCCGGCCTCGCAGATCGGCGCTCCCGGACCGGTCACGCTGACGCTGGGCGCCAACTTCGCCGGGGTGAACCCGCCGCCCACGCCCACTCCGGCCAAGAGCGGGAAGCCAGGCAGTGTCTCGGCGACCGCCGGCCAGACCAACCCGGCCAGCATTCAGACACGCAACGCTGCCGCGAGCATCTGCTCGGGCCTGCCGCCAGCCAACCCCGGCGGGTGACGACCGGCGGCTGGGGCAGCACTGACAGCTACTGCAGCACTGGCAGCTTATGCAGCACGCCGCTAATGCAGCACGGCCGCGATGGCTGCCGACAGCCGACCGGGCACGTCCGGCACCAGTGCGTGGCGTCCATCGGTCACGATCTCTCGCCCGCCGACAACGAGGCTCGCCACATCAGCCGTAGTCGCGGCGAAAATGACCGACTCCAGCGCGGTGGCCTCGCTCCCGCCAGCAGTGCGCAGCGTGTCGAGCGAGACGGTGACGAAGTCGGCCAGCGCGCCCGCCGCGAGTTCGCCCGCGTCCGCCCAGCCCAGGCTGGCATGTCCGGCTGCGGTAGCCGCCGTGGCGAGCTCGACCGCGGTGAAGTGACCGCGCTTCTGGCTCGCGAGCCGCTCGCCTAGCTCGACCCGGCGGGCCTCCTCCAGCATGTCGATGACTGCGTGGCTATCGCTGCCAAGAGTGAGCATGCTGCCCGCGTCGGCCAGCTCCCTGGCTGGGCCGATGCCGTCAGCCAGGTCGGCTTCCGTCGTGGGACACAAGCAGACATGACACCGGCCGCCGCCAAGCAGGTCGACATCGCCGCCGGTCAGGTGTGTCGCGTGCACAGCTGTACTGCGCGGCCCGAGGGCCCCGGCCTGCGATAGCACCTCGGCCGGAGTCGCCCGGTAGGCGGCCAGACAGGCGCGGTTCTCCGCGACCTGCTCGGACAGGTGCACGTGCAGCGGCACACCGTACCGGTGCGACCACGCGACAACGCCATGCATCTGGGCCAGCGGGACGGCGCGCACCGAATGGATGGCGGCTCCGGCCCTAGCCGCCGAACCGAGCCCGCCCCCAGCCGCCGGGCCGAGCGCATCGACCCTCGTCGCCCACCCATCGCAGTCTCCGTCGCCAAACCGCAGCTGCGGTCCTTCGAGCGGCCGGTACTTGCCATCGGCCGACAGGCCGCCAGCCAGATAGCACGTGTCCAGGAGCGTGATCCGGATCCCGGCCCGGTCGGCTGCCTCGATCAGTACCCGGCCCATCTCGTTGGGATCCGCATACCAGGTCCCGCCCCGGCCGTGATGCAGGTAGTGGAACTCGCCGACGCAGCTGATGCCCGCGAGCGCCATCTCGGCATAGACGGCCGTGGCTAGATCCAGGTAATTGCCGGGATCGAGCCGATCCGCGACCTCATACATCCGCTCGCGCCAGGTCCAGAAGGTGCCGCGGGATGCCTGCGTGATACCGCGCAGCGCGCGATGGAACGCGTGCGAGTGCGCATTGGCGAGACCGGGCATCGTGAGACCGTGCAGCCGTGCCGCTGTGGCCGGCGGCCGCGCGACGTCGGGCGTCACTCGCACCAGCCGATCGCCCTCCGCCTCGATCAGCACATCAGTGCGCAGGCCGAGAGCCGGCGACCAGGCGAGGTCAGCGAGCCAGGTTCGCGCGTTCGCCGGACTGACGGCTGCGCCCTGGTTGGCGAGCCCCGTCACCGGCGGGTCACCGCGCCGCCAGGTCGGCGACCACCGCCGCCAGCGCCGCGACGCCGGCCTCGCAGTCCGCCATCTCGGCGTGCTCCGCCGGTGAGTGTGAGACGCCGGTCGGGTTTCGGACGAAGAGCATGGCGGTCGGGATCCGCGCGGCGAGGACACCAGCGTCGTGCCCTGCCCCGGTGGGCAGCACCGGGGCGGGGAAGCCCGCCGCTGCCAGCACGCCGACGAGTCGCTCACGCAACCCGGCGTCGAAGCTGACGAGCGAGGTCACCGACTCTCGTCGCCTGCTGGCGATCACGCCATGCTCGCTCGCCGCCGCCTGCGCCGCCGCCCACACATCGGTAACGAGCTGCTCCAGCACCACCTCACTCGGCGCCCTGGCGTCAAGCCAGGCGTGTACCGACGAGCTGATGGCGTTCGCCGCGCCTGGCTCGGCCGTGACCTTGCCGAAGGTAGCGAGCGCTCCGCACCGCGCGGCGGCGGCGCGAGCGGCCAGCACCGTCGCGGCAAACGGCAGCATGGGGTCCCGCCGGTCGGCCAGCCTGGTGGTCCCGGCGTGATCAGCCCGGCCGGCGAAGTCAAGCCGCCAGCGGCCGTGCGGCCAGATCCCCTCGGCGATACCGATAGGCGCGCCGAGACCCGCCAGGGCGCTGCCCTGCTCGATGTGCAGCTCGACGTAGGCGCCAATCCCGGCCAGGAGTTCGTCGTCTGCACCGAGCGCATCCGGGTCGCGCCCGGCCCCGCGCATGGCCTCGACCAGGCTGATCCCGTCCTGATCGCGCAGCTCCCTGGCCACCGCCGGGCCAACAGCCCCGGTCAGCAGTCGGCTGCCCAGGCAGGCCACGCCGAATCGGGCGCCCTCCTCCTCGGTGAAGGCTGCCACCCCGATCGGCCTGGCCGGATGGAAGCCCGCTGCGCGCAGCTGCCCGAGGGCGGCGAAGGCGGACACGACACCGAGCGGCCCGTCGAACGCACCACCATCCGGCACGGAATCCAGATGGCTGCCGGTGACGACGGCCGGGCCGGCACCACGCCCCGGCCGTCCCCACCACGCCCACAGGTTGCCGTTGCGGTCGCAGTCGGTTCGCAGGCCGAGCGCGTTTGCGGTCCGCGCGAACCAGGCGCGGCACGCCTCGTCGGCGGCGGTCCAGGAGTACCGCCGGTATCCGCCGGTCAGCTCGGCGCGACCGATCCCCGCCAGCTCCGCCCACAGCTCAGCGAACATCATCTGCATACCCCCGAGTGCTTGGCCGGGTGCGCCTGCGCTGCTGGTCCGGACACGACGTCGGCACGCTACTTCGGCATCGGGATGCGGACACCGCGCTCCGTGGCGATCTCGTGCGCCCGATCGTAGCCAGCGTCGGCGTGCCTGATGACGCCCATGCCGGGATCGTTGGTCAGCACTCGCTCGAGTTTCTGCCCGGCGAGCGCCGTGCCGTCGGCGACGCATACCTGGCCGGCGTGGATGGACCGGCCGATGCCGACCCCGCCGCCATGGTGGATGCTGACCCAGGACGCCCCGGAGGAGGTGCTCACCAGCGCATTCAGCAGCGGCCAGTCGGCGATCGCGTCACTGCCGTCGGCCATCGCCTCGGTCTCGCGGTATGGCGACGCCACCGAGCCGCAGTCGAGGTGGTCGCGGCCGATCACGATCGGCGCCTGGACCTCCCCACGCGCCACCATCTCGTTGAACCGCAGGCCGGCGAGATGCCGCTCGCCATAGCCAAGCCAGCAGATCCGAGCCGGCAAGCCCTGGAAATGCACCTTCTCCCGCGCCATGGTGATCCAGCGGGCGAGCGCCTCGTTCTGCGGGAACTCCTCGAGCATCGCCGCGTCGGTGGCGGCGATGTCGGCCGGATCGCCCGACAGCGCGGCCCACCGGAACGGGCCCTTGCCTTCGCAGAACAGCGGCCGGATGTAGGCGGGCACGAAGCCGGGGAAGTCGAACGCGCGCTCGTATCCGGCCACCTCCGCTTCGCCGCGAATGGAGTTGCCGTAGTCGAATACTTCAGCGCCCGCGTCCTGGAAGCCGACCATGGCTCGCACATGCTCAGCCATCGACTCGCGCGCCCGCACGGTGAACCCGGCCGGGTCCTCTGCGCGTAGCGCGGCCATGTCCTCGAAGGCGACCCCCTTCGGCAGGTAGCTGAGCGGGTCGTGGGCTGAGGTCTGGTCGGTCACCACGTTGATCGGCGCGCCCATCCGCAGGAGCTGCGGCACGAGCTCCGCGGCATTGCCGAGCAGGCCGATGGACAGCGGCTGGCCGGCCCCGGCCGCCTCGACCGCGCGCCGGACGGCGTCGTCGACGTCGTCAGCCTCGACGTCGAGGTAGCCGTGCTCGATGCGGCGGCTGATCCGTGACGGGTCGCAGTCGATGCACAGCGCCACGCCGCCGTTCATGGTCACCGCGAGCGGCTGGGCACCACCCATGCCACCGAGACCCGCGGTCAGGGTGATCGTCCCGGTCAGCGAGCCGCCGAAGCGCTTGGCGGCCACCGCGGCGAACGTCTCGTAGGTGCCTTGCAGGATGCCCTGCGTACCGATGTAGATCCACGACCCGGCGGTCATCTGGCCGAACATGGTCAGCCCGGCGGCCTCCAGGCGACGGAACTCCTCCCAGGTCGCCCACTGCGGCACCAGGTTGGAGTTCGCGATCAGCACTCGCGGCGCCCACTCGTGCGTGCGGAAGATGCCGACCGGCTTGCCGGACTGGACCAGCAGCGTCTCGTCCGCCTCCAGGTCGCGCAAGGACGACACGATGCCGTCGAACGCGGCCCAGCTGCGGGCGGCGCGGCCCGATCCGCCGTAGACGATGAGCTGATCGGGGTGCTCGGCCACCTCAGGATCCAGGTTGTTCATCAGCATCCGCATGGCGGCCTCCTGCGGCCAGCCCTTGCAGCTCAGCGAAGTGCCGCGGGGCGCGCGCACCGGCCGGGCCCCGGCTACCTCCGGCAGAACGGTCATCTCCAGCTCCTCGATAGGCAGGCCATCATCATCTACCGCCGCGCACCTCGCGCGCACGGCCGGGCAGGCCCTCGGCCGCTACTCGGAGCAAGCCCGCAATAGTGACCCTGCCCGGTCCGCGGGATCGCGGACCGGGCAGGGTGATCTGCGCAGTGTTGTGGCCAGGCCGGCCTAATACGGCAGGCCGTTAGCCTTCAGCCAGCCCGTCGCGACGGCCTGGTAGCTGTCGTGATTGACGATGACCGCCGTGTCGATCTGGAGCAGCGCAGCGGTGGTGAGCTTGGCCGAGATGGCGTTCAGCGTGTCGGTGATCGTCGAGGTCATGGCCGGCTTGTAGACCAGCGGCGTCACGTTCTGCGCTGCGAAGTTGAATTTCGGGTCAGTCAGTGACACCAGGTGATCGCTAATGATCTGCGGCGTCGTGGTGAACACGTCCGCGGCCTGCACCTTGCCCGAGGTGAGCGCCGCTAGCGTGATCGGGCCCGACTCGTCCAGCGGGTCGAAGCTCTTGAACGTGAGGCCGTACGTCTTCTGGAGCCCCTTCAGTCCGTCGGACCTGGTCGGGAACTCTGGCGGACCGCCGAAGACCATCGTGCCCGCGATCGACTTCAGGTCGGCGATGGACGTCAGGTTGTGCGCCTTCGCGAACGCCTGCGTGACGGTCACCGAGTCGCTGTCCTGGGCCGGCGCGGAGTTCAAGATCTCCATGGTCGACGGCAGCCCCGCCGTCAGCGCAGCATTCACCTGTGCAGTCGTGGAGGCCGTGCTCGATGGGCTGACGGAGACCGTCAGCAGAGTGCCGTTGTACTCGGGGATGATCGAGACGGCACCCTTCTTGATCTCCGGGTAGTAGACCTCGCGAGACCCGATGTTGAACTTGTCGGTGACCTTGACGCCCTTGGCCGTCAGGGCGGTCGAGTAGATCTGCGCGAGCAGCTCGTTCTCCGGGAAGTTCGCCGACCCGATGACGACGGTCCCCTTGGCTGAGCTTGCGCCGAGCGGATTATTCGACTTTGACGGGCTCGAACTGCCGCAGGCGGCCAGCGCGAGCGACGCTGCTACGGCGAGGCCGAGGGCCGCGCCCCGCTTCAGCGTCGAACTGCTTGCGAACATGATATTTCCTTCCAGTCCTGTAGGAAAGACACTCTATCGTGAGGCACGGACCTGCTCGCGCAGGCCCGCGGGGACGACAAGCCGGCGCAGGCCAACGAAAATGACCTGGACGGCAAGCGCGAGCACGACGATCACCGCGGCGCCTCCGGCGACCTCGCCGTAGTTGTTAGCCGCCAGCCCGTCGATGATGTAGCGGCCGAGACCGCCAAGACCTATCTCGGCCGCGATCGTCGCAGTGGCCACGACGAAGATGGCGGCGGTACGCAGGCCGAGCATGATGAGCGGAACTGCCACCGGCACTTCCACTCGCCAGAGCACCTGCCATTGGGTCATCCCCATACCGCGGGCCGCGTCCTTCAGGTCGGGGTCTACGCCTGCTATGCCCTCATACGTGTTGACGAGAATGGCCGGGATCGCCAGCACGACAAGCGGTATGAGCCACGTCAGGGGCGAGAACCCCAGGAGCACGACCATCAGGATCAGCAGCCCGAGCGTCGGGATTGCCCGCCAGACATTGGCGGTGTTGATGGCCGCGAAGCCGCCGCGGTTGACATGACCGATCAGCATTCCGATTGGCAGGGCTATGGCCGCGGCAATCAGCAGCGACAAGACCGTGTACTCCAGGTGCTGCAGCACCCGGATCGGGATGCCATCTGGCCCGCTCCATTGCTGGGGGGATTTCAGCCAGTCGACGGCGAAGGTCAGGAAGCCCATGTCACCTGGCCCCCACGGGCGGCGGCACGGGCACGACGAACGGCCTGGCCTGGGCACGCCGCCCGCGTGTCCACGGCGTGAGCACTACCCGCACGCTGACCAGGATCAGGTCGCAGATCAGCGCGAGCGCGATGGTCAGGGCGATGCCGACGTAGATCTCGGTCGGGAAGGAGCGCTGGAGTCCGTCAATGAAGAAGTACCCGAGGCTGCTGACCCCGATCAGCTGGCCGACGCTCGCCAGGCTGATGCTCGAGACGACAGCCACGCGCATCCCCGCGATGATGACCGGCACGGCGAGCGGCAGCTCGACCTGGACCAGGCGGCGGAGCTGGGTGAAGCCCATCGCGGTCGCGGCCTGCCGGACCGAGTCGTCAACCCCGCGCAGGCCGTCCACGACCGCCGGGATCAGGATGCACAGGGAAAACAGCGAGAGCGGAATGATCACGGTCAGGTTGCCGAGGCCGGTGTAGTCGATCAGCACCACGAACAGCGCCAGCGATGGCAGCGCGTAGATGGCGCTGGTCAGCGACAGTACCGGCGCGTACAGCCAGCGCCGCGCGACGCAGGCGATCCCAGCCGGCACCGCGATGATCAGGCCGATCAGCGGCGGCACGAGCCCGAGCAGCGCGTTGTCGAGCGTGTACTGCCAGATCAGCGTCCAGTTCTGCGGTATCCACGACCAGACCATGTCAGGCCGCCCCTGGTGCCAGGCCCGGCGCGGGCGCGCCGCCGCGATCGGCGGCTTCCTCGGCAGCCCTGATGGCATCCCGCAGGCGCTCGTAGCTGGCGGTGCCGAGCACCCGTCCGTCCGCGTCGACGGCGACGGCTCGCTCGGTCCGGGACAAGATGGTCGCGTCGAGCGCCGCACGCAGCGAGTCGGTGTCGGGCCGGAAGGTGTGGCCAACCTCCGCCAGCGGCACGTCGGCTAGCGTCGACAGCGGCGGCATGCCTTCGAGGTCGGCCACCGACGCCCAGCCGAGCGGCGCGCCCTGCTCGCCGGTCACCAGCAGCCACGGCTCGCCTTCTTGCTTGGCCGTCGCGATGGCGTCGCTGACCTGCGCCGCCGCTGGCAGGATCGCCCGATCAGCAAGGCCGAGGTCAGCCGCCGGGAAGAACGACAGCCGCCTGATCCCGCGATCGAACCCGACGAAGTCCCGGACATAGTCGTCGACCGGCGCGCCGAGCAGCCGCTCAGGCGAAGCCACCTGCGCCAGGTGGCCGCCGGGGCGGAATACCGCGACCAGATCTCCGACCTTGATCGCTTCCTCCACGTCATGGGTCACGAGCACAACCGTCTTGTGCAGCTCTGCCTGGAGCCGGATCAGTTCATCTTGCAACGAGGCTCTGACAATCGGGTCAACCGCGCTGAACGGCTCGTCCATCAGCAGCACCGGCGGATCGGCAGCAAGTGCCCTGGCGACGCCGACGCGCTGCTGCTGGCCGCCCGATAGCTGATGCGGATAACGCTTCGCCATCGTCGCCGCGTCCAGGCCGACCAACTGCATCAGTTCACGAGCCCGTTCCCTGGCCTTGCGCTTGTCGGTGCCCGTCAGCATCGGCACGGTGGCGATATTGTCCTCGATCGTGCGGTGCGGGAACAGGCCTGTCTGCTGGATCACATAGCCGATGCCGCGGCGCAGTACGGACGGGTTGGCGTCCTGCACGTCCCTGCCGTCCAGCAGGATCCGGCCCGATGTCGGCTCCACGAGCCGGTTGATCATCCGTAGCGACGTGGTCTTGCCGCAGCCGCTGGGTCCGACCAGTACCGCGATCTTCCCGCCGGGGATCTCCAGATCGAGCGAGTCAACCGCGACGGTGCCGTCCGGATAGCGCTTGGTCACGCCCTCAAAGGTGATCACTGCGCTTGGCCTCCGTCATGGGGAACGCGCGCGGACTCGCACCCTCGGACGGTGCGCAGGCGCAGGACGCCGGCCGCATCAGCGCGGCCGGGCCTGAGGCGGCAAATCGCCTCAGTTAGCGTCAGCGTAGCCCGAAGCGACGTCGCAGCGGGGCTTCGACACAAGGCCGTTACCTATCAATTTGATAGGTAACCCGGGCCCGCGGCTGGCCCGCGTGCCCGGGTTGTCAGGCTTAGCAGCGATAATGAGCAGGGCAGCGGCACCGCGTGTCGGGGCGTACGATGTCGCGCCCTTCCGCACCAGCCCATCAATCGAACCGAAGCAAGGCGACCACGGATGGCAGCCAGCAAGCCCAGAGCTCAGGCGCAAGCGCCTGGTCAAGCGCCTGCGCCTGCGCAGGTGCAGGCGCCGGTGCAGGCGCAGCCTGAGGCGGCGACCAGCCCGAGTCAGGCGGACATGCACCAGCACCGGGACGTGTCGGGCGGCTGGCTGCGGCCCGCGGTGTTCGGCGCCATGGACGGCCTGGTCACCAACGTCTCGCTGATCGCCGGGGTCGGCGGCGGGGGCCTGGAGCGCAAGACCATCGTGCTCACCGGGCTCGCCGGGCTGGCGGCTGGCGCGTTCTCCATGGCCGCGGGTGAGTTCGTCTCCGTCTCGTCGCAGAACGAGCTGGTCGCCGCCGAGGTCGAGAAGGAGCGGTTCGAGCTCGAGCACAACCCGCACGGCGAGCAAGTCGAGCTCGCGGCGCTATACAAGATGCGCGGCGTCGATCCGGAACTAGCCGACGAGGTCGCACGGCAGCTGTCACGGCAGCCGGAGGAGGCGCTGAGCATTCACGTCCGCGAGGAACTCGGCGTGGACCACCAGGACCTGCCGTCGCCGGTGACTGCCGCGGGCGCGTCCTTGGCCACCTTCGCGGTCGGCGCGCTGATCCCGCTGCTGCCGTACTTGCTCGGCTTCTCCTCGCTGGCCGCGGCCGTGATCCTGGCGGCTGTCGCCGCTTTCATCGGCGGCGGCCTGGTCGCCAAGATCACCGCCCGGCCGTTCTGGCGCGGTGCGCTGCGCCAGCTGGCCCTGGCCGCGGTCGCGGCCGCCCTCACCTACGGGATCGGCCGCCTGGCGGGCGGCCGGCTGTAGCGGCTGGTTGTAGCGGCCGGCTCAAGCGGCCGGCACAAGCGGCTACCAGGACTCGGTCGCGTACTCCTCGCCCGCGTTGCCGTCTGCCAGCAACTCCATGTCGGCGTCGACCATCATGGCCACGAGTTCCTCGAAGCCGATCTTGGGCTCCCAGCCGAGCTCGTCCCGAGCCTTCGACGCGTCCGCGCACAGGCGGTCGACCTCGGCGGGCCGGATGAACGCCGCGTCTGTCACGACGTGGTCATGCCAGTCCAGGCCGGCCGCCCGGAACGCGTGGTCTACCAGCGTCTCGACCGAGTGCGTCACGCCAGTGCCGATGACATAATCGCCCGGCGAGTCCTGAGCCAGCATCAGCTGCATCGCCCGCACATAGTCGCCAGCGAAGCCCCAGTCCCGGCTGGCGCTGAGGTTGCCCAGTCGCAGCTGCCGCTCGTGGCCCAGCTTGATCTTGGCGACGCCGAGCGAGACCTTCCTGGTGACGAACTCGGCCCCGCGCCGGGGTGACTCGTGGTTGAACATGATCCCCGACACCGCGTACATCCCGTAGGACTCGCGGTAGTTCTGCGTCAGGAAATGGCCGTACACCTTCGCCACGCCATACGGGCTGCGCGGGTGGAACGACGTCTGCTCGTTCTGCGGCGACTCTGTCACCTGCCCGAACATTTCCGATGTGGACGCCTGGTAGAACCGGATCTGGCTGCCGCCAGGGCTGCGCGACGCGCTGATCCCGCTGCACACCCGGATGGCCTCCAGCACCCGCAAGACGCCAAGGCCGGTGACCTCACCGGTCAGCTCGGCTTGCTGCCAGGACATCGGCACGTAGGAGATGGCCGCGAGGTTGTAGACCTCGTCTGGCTGCACGCGCTCGACGGCGGCGATGAGGCTGCCCTGGTCCAGCAGATCACCGCGGATCAGCCGGACGTCGCCGAGACGCTGGCGCAAATGGCGCACTCGCGGATTGGCCTGGCCGCGGACCATTCCCCAGACCTCATATCCCATATCGACCAGGTGCTCAGCCAGGTAGGAACCGTCCTGCCCGGTGATACCGGTGATCAGCGCACGTCGTGTCAGGGGAGCCTCCGTGTAATGCCTTCGTCGCGGCAGCTTACAGACACAGCCCTGCTGGCGGACAGCCCGACTGCTGACGAGTCAGGCCGGCGGCTTACGAGTGGGGTGTAACGGCATTCAAGTTAACCGCTTGGTATGGTTCGCTCCCGAGGGGGGTCACGCGGGTCGCCCGTCGTGGGGAGCCAGTGGCGAACGAGGAGGCGCGAACCTGCGTGAGCACCGCACCAGCGTCCGACGCGGGCGAGCCGCTCCGTGTCTGCCTGCTCTCCTACCGCAGTAAGCCGCATTGCGGCGGCCAGGGCATCTACCTGCGCCATGTGTCTCGCGAACTTGCCGCGCTTGGTCACCACGTCGAGGTCTACTCGGGCCAGCCCTACCCCGAGCTCGAGCCAGGGCCCTCGCTGATCGAGCTGCCGAGCCTGGATCTGTATCGGGACGACGACCCGTTCCGCACCCCGCATCTGCGTGAGTACCGGGACTGGATCGACGTGCTCGAAGTGGCGGGCATGTGGACCGCTTACTTCCCTGAGCCGCTGACCTTCAGCCTGCGGGCCTTGCGGGCGCTGCGGCCCCGCGTGCACGACTTCGACGTGGTGCACGACAACCAGGTGCTGGCTTACGGGAACCTCGCCATCGCGAGGCTCGGGCTGCCGGTGGTGACGAGCATTCATCACCCGATCAGCGTGGACCGGCGGATCGAGCTGACGGCCGCGCGGGGGCTGCGCAAGATCCCCAAGTGGCGCTGGTACTCCTTCGTGGGCATGCAGGGCCGGGTGGCCAGGCGGATCGGCCCGGTCATGACGGGCTCGGAATCCTCGAAGGCCGACATCCTGCGCGACTTCAAGGTCCCGGCGGACAACGTCAAGGTGATCCCGCTCGGCGTCGACACTCGGCTGTTTCACCCGCGGCCGACCCCCCGGATCCCCGGCCGCATCGTGGCCGTGGCCAGCGCGGACTCCCCCGTCAAGGGCGTCGCGACCCTGCTGCGGGCCTTCGCCAAGCTCAGCACCGAGCGGACCGTCTCGCTCACGCTCGTCAGCAAGCTCGTCCCCGACGGCCCGACGCAGCGGCTGCTCGGCGAGCTGTCCCTGACCGACAAGGTGGAGTTCGTCAGCGGCATCACCGACACCGAGCTGGCCGAGCTCGTAGCGAGCGCCGAGATCGCCGTCGTGCCGTCCCTGTATGAGGGTTTCTCCCTGCCCGCCGTCGAGCACATGGCCTCCGGCACGCCGCTGGTCGCGAGCCGGACCGGCGCGCTGCCCGAGGTCACTGGCGAGGCCGCGCTGCTGGTGACGCCGGGCGACGCCGAGGAGTTGTGCGCGGCACTGCGCACGCTGCACGACTCGCCGGCCGAGCGTGCGCGGCTCTCGCAGGCGGCCCTGGCCAGGGTCGCCGAGCGGTTCACGTGGCAGGCGGTCGCCAGGGCGACGGTGGTGCAGTACCGCCAGGCGATCGCGGCGTCCGGCCGCCAGGCACCAGCGCAGGCGACGGCGCAGGTGGTCACGCCATGCTGACCGTGGACTTCAGCCGACTGTCCATTCGTCCCGGAACGAGGCTGCTCGACCTCGGGTGCGGCGCCGGCAGGCACGCGTTCGAGGCTGCCCGCAACGGCGCCGAAGTCGTCGCGCTCGACACCGACCGCGCCGAGCTTGAGCAGGTCGCGGCCATCGCCGCGGCGATGGCCGAGGCCGGCGAGATTGGTGACCCGGCCTCGATCACGGCCTCGCTCGGCGACGCGACCCGGATGCCGTTCGGTGACGACTCGTTCGACATCGTGATCGCCGCCGAGGTCATGGAGCACATCCCGGCCGACCAGGCCGCGATGAACGAGGTCGCCAGGGTGCTGCGGCCGGGCGGAATCGCGGCGGTCACCGTGCCGGCCTGGCTGCCCGAGCGCATCTGCTGGCTGCTGTCCGACGACTATCACAACGTGCCCGGCGGGCACATCCGCATCTTCACCCGGCACGAGCTGGAGACCAAGCTCGGCCGCGCTGGCCTGGACGTCGGCGGCCATCACCACGCCCACGCGCTGCACTCGCCCTATTGGTGGCTGAAGTGCGCGGTCGGCGTGCACGACGACGACCACCCGCTGGCCAGTGCCTATCACAAGCTGCTGGTCTGGGACATCATGCGCAAGCCGGCGGCCACGCAGCTGGCCGACCGCGCACTGAACCCGATGATCGGCAAGAGCCTGGTCGTGTACGCGACCAAGCCGGCCACGGCTGTCGCCAGTCCGCGTCCGGCGGCCGCGGAGAAGGTGCATGCGGCAGCCTGACCGCCTCCGCGCGGATAGCCGGGTACCCACGCTGCCGGGGATCCTGACCGCGGACCAGCTCATCGAGACCGGGCACGCGATCGCGGCCGGGCAGCAGGCCGACGGCTCGATCGGCTGGCCGGACGGGCACGTCGATGCCTGGAACCACGTCGAATGCGCGATGGCGCTCAGCGTCTGCGGGCTGACCGAGCACGCGCGGCGCGCCTACGGCTGGCTCGCGGCCGCGCAGCAGCCGGACGGCTCGTGGCCAGTGCAGGCCAGCAGCGGCCGGATCGAGGAGTGGACCACCGAGGCGAATCACGCCGCCTACTGCGCCGTCGGGATCTGGCACGAGTTGCTGGTCACCGGCGACGAGGACTTTGCCGCGCGGCAGTGGCCAGTGGTCAAGGCGGCGATCGAGTTCGCTCTCGGGTTGCAGAGCCCGCGCGGTGAGATCATCTGGCGACGCCACGAGGACGGCACGCCCGACACCTACGCGCTGCTCACCGGCAGCTCGAGCATGTACCAGAGCCTGCGCTGCGCGATCGCGCTCGCCGACTACGTCGCCGAGCCGCAGCCGCACTGGGAACTGGCCGCGGTCCGGCTCGGGCACGCCGTCGCCTGCCATCCCGAGGCGTTCGCGGACAAGAGCAGGTTCTCGATGGACTGGTATTACCCCGTGCTC